>BNUC01000118.1 GCA_025997075.1 Betaproteobacteria bacterium
TGCAAGACCCATTTGAGCGTATGCCGCGACCCGTTTCCCGGCAGCAACCATTCGGCCAGCCGCGACCAGCGGCGAGGATACTGTTTGTAGGCTTTGCCCAGATGGCTAACGACAATCGCGCCCATTATAATAGCTGCAAATTGCGGTATTTGGATTGGAATCGCGCTTGACGCTGCCAAGAATGAAACCGTAATAGACCCCAAGGATGCGGAGAGCGATCATGTTTCCGATTCCGCCTAGTTAGATAAGCTGCCTATTTTAGACTGTATCCATGCGCCAATCAAACCAGCCACAGTTCCACCGAAGCATGGTGTAGGTTGAGAAAGCTGCGCAACGGCACATCCCGACAAAAGTAAACAACCAGCGCAAATATGCGACGCAAAATGATAGGTCATCGTTTGACCTGCGGCGCGTTGCGCCGGAGGGTACATCCGTCGGGATGCACCGCTTCGCGGCTTTCCCAACCTTGGACTACTCGACGGTGAACGCGGCCAGGGCAATGCCCAGCATTCTTTTATCATCATTTATTCCAATATCTTTAGGGCGGACCGCATCTGGAAGAAGAAAATCTATTTTGACCAAATTATCTCTTTTCCTGATAGCATTCATTGGAATAGGTATTCTGAATTCGTTTTTGCCGCCTACAGTCAGGTTAACTTCCGTGGCGGGAAGACTATTGACCAAGACAGTGACTCGCTGTTTTGTGTGTGTTGGGCCAAGTAGTGGTATCACCTCGACGAGCACGGATGTTGGGGGTTTTGATGCAAAGCGGAAGAAAATCCCTGCTTTCTCGCCATCGGACCAGATATGCTCCGCCTCTGGAATACTCCATCCCGCAGACAGATAAGGCAAACTCACGCCAGAATCATTCACAGGCATACGTTGTCCAGAAACAGCCAGAGGAATTATGGTTGCCAGGGTTTCACCTTCAAGTGATGAAATTCCCGCCCTGTTTTTCCATCTTGGCGCGACAACGATGAACCCATCCACTTTGGACACCAGATCATTGTCTGTGTTGATATTGAAAACCGCCTGCCGAAAATAGGCTTCATCCAGAATATAAAGTGTATCTGCTTCATACTCTCCATTTTCGATAGATGCCATCGCCTTGCTTTTGGTATTTTCCAGAACCGATTTCTCAACACGCGCAAGATAAACTGCATCTGTTGAGAGATTATGCGTGGCAGCGTAGTACGACAATGTGTTCCACTGTGGTAAATCATTTCTGGTGGGGATAAAACGAACTTTGGTGTACTTTGATGCGGCCTGTTCCCAAAATGGAGCTACCAGTGGAGTATGCCATTCTGATTTCCGTTCAATCATTAACTCTTTACGTATTTTTCTGTAACCTGCACTGGTATCCACAAGCTGAACAGCAAGAGTTACTCCCAATAGAATAACAGCCACTTGTTTTTCATATCCACGGACAATGAGAAAAATGGCATATAAGGTCAGAACGTAAAAAACAGGCCAAAACATTCTTCCCGAAGCACGGAAAATATTAGCTATTTTTAGAACCGATTTTGGAAGAGAATATTCAAAATTATATAGACCCAACCCAATTTTATTGGACAACGCAAACAATGTAAGGCCTAGCAGTGCCAGCAGTAGAATCGGAAACCTCTGGCAAAGACTCCAGGTACCCGTTCGCCCCGACAGCAGTGCAGGTAATCCGAGAATAAAAAGAAAAAGGACTCCAAGTCCAAGATAATTAAACCCTTCATAGTCACCATCACCCCCAGGGAAACCCATTAAAGTATGCGACCAGTACGGAGCTGATGAATTAATAGGTGACAGCATATTCATCCGAAAAAACCCGAATCCGACAGCAATAGCTCCCTCACCAACACTGAAATATCCTGCCTGCCAGCAAACAAGACTCGTTGTTAACAGTAAAATCACAAACTCAATACTCGTATTCCTGAAAGATAAATCTTTCCTAAGCATCTTCCCGACGAGATCGCACACCCAGAGAATGGAAACCATTGCAAAAAGATAGGCATGCACGAGCGAAGCTACGGCAAGTAATGTTCCCCAAGCCCATTTTCGTTTTTGTAAATCTTTGGACAGCATAAAATACAGTGCGGCCAGAATCAGAAAATGTCCTGCTAGACTTAAATGATAATGAATTCCAATTCGATCAATCATTGGGGGAGAAAGTGTAAAAAAAATGCTTCCCAAGGCACGCAACAAGGGATCATCCGAGACAAGTCCTGTCAACTTCCAGGCAAACCATGCCTGCATGACATAACAGAGCAATAGCCAGATTCCAAAATATTGGAAGGTTTCGGGCAATAGAGGGGAAAACGGTTTGAATAGAAATGCCAGCAGGGGAATGGAATCTGAAACAACTATGGCGCTGCCAAGTTCCAACCCGAATCTCGGATTAAGACCAATTGGAAATGTCCATTCCGTATTCCTGAAGAAGAGCCAGCCCAAATAGTGTATCGCGGAATCGCCTCTTTCCAGCCACCCGATGTTGCCGGAATTAAGCACTCTTGGTCCTATCAGCAACAGAAAAGTAAATATCCCGATAAAAACAGGTATGAGGATGATTATGATGCCATATCTTTTTGTGTGAATCACATGCCTATATTGCATCGGGGTATTCATGCTCACTTTGCAAACCCCCAGAAACGGCTAGCAAGAAATGTGATGACAGGAATAACAAAAATAGCAATGAGAGTAGAAATGAAGGGTGAAACCCACCCCGTGTGGAGAATGGTTGCCAGAACAAAGGTATTGAGCGCAAAAACACTGCCCGAAATCACCAGAAAACGGCGCATTGCCCGAAAAAGCGTGCCTGACGAGCGGAATGTCCAGACATAGTGACCCGAGAACGAGAAACCCAAAGCCACCAGAAAAGCAATCGCGTTGGCTATTAGTGTGTGCAGGGTGGTATAAGACAATAGCACCCAGACAACACCAACGTGAACACATGTGGCGATAATCCCGATCAGTCCAAAGCGGGCAACAACAATGACTTCTACCCCAAGCTGCTTGAAGTCGCTTTCCGCATGGAAGAATTCGTATTTCATCTGCTTATCTGCTCTCTGCTAAACAGAATGCTGTTAGACCGACAATACGGTTATGTTGCATCAGGAGATGCTCAGCGCTGGAAAGTGTGGACAAAATGCCATTGACAAACGATGAATGCTGTTTTAATTGAGAGCGAGGTTGCTGCCGCTCTCCGAGAATATTTCCAGCAAATCGGGTAACGACAGCAAGCGGGAAAACGACGCCGAAGTAATAGTTTCCGTGTTTAACGGTCAACCCCGCCTGTCTAGCAACAGACTCAATCTCTTTCAACTGATACCGTCTTTTATGCCCAAGGAAAACATCATGTCCGCTCCAAAGAAACTGAAAGGCAGGCACCGATATCAGAAACTGGGTGCCAGAAGGAACTTTGCTGGTGTAATCTGTCAACAGAGATACGTCATTCTCAACATGCTCCAGTACATCCATGAGCAAAACCAGATCAGCGTTGACTGCATCTATTGTGCGTCTGAAATGGATGTGTTTTCCTGCATAGTCTTCATCAGAATCACATTTATAACCTGTATCGACGCACCACGCTTCTTTTACGGCTGAATGCGACAACAGATGTCTTGTGAAGAAAGCAGAACCTGCTCCCACATCCAGAATGGAAGCCGCCTCAATTTTTGCAATCAGGCGCATCATCGCTACCGCTTTGGAATGGTAGTACCAATGATTGGCTATCTGGTCGCCAAGGATATCTGTTTCCTTAATGTCCATCAGCTTCTCCCTGTTCGTAAACCTGTCGAACGAGATAGACGGGTCGGCGCTTGGATTCGATATAGGCGCGTCCCAGATATTCACCGATTACCCCGATACCGATCAGTTGCAGACCGCCCAGAAAGAAGATGGCCACTATCAGGGAAGCGTACCCTGGCAAATCAATACCATAAATCAGCACTCGGACGGCGATAACTGCCGCATAGAAAAAAGAGGCCAAGGAAACAATGAAGCCAAGATAGGTCCAGATACGCAGGGGCACCGTACTGAAGCTGGTCATGCCTTCCAGGGCAAAATTCCAGAGTTTCCAGCCATTAAACTTTGAAGTGCCTGCCACCCGCTCTGGTCGGGTGTAATCCACATAGGCCGTGCGAAAACCCACCCAGGAAAAGAGACCTTTCATGAAACGACGTGATTCCGGCAGTGTTTCCAGGGCACGCACCACTCGACAGTCCATCAGGCGGAAGTCACCCACATTTTCTGGAAGTTTTGGATTGGCGATCAGATTGTGTATGCGATAGAAGCTGTTGGCTGATTTTCTTTTTGCCCATGAATCTGAATCACGATTGATGCGACGACCAACGACGACCTCATAACCCTCACGCCATCTGGCAATCATTTCCATGATCAGCTCGGGCGGGTCTTGAAGATCCACATCAATGGGAACAATGATGTCGCCTCTGGCAGCGGATAATCCGGCGGTGAGCGCCGCTTCCTTGCCGAAATTGCGGCTGAGATCGACTATCTTGATACGCTTATCGTTTTGCTGACGCGATAATAAGGTTTCCAGTGTGGTATCGGTACTGCCATCATTGACGAAGACGAATTCCAGACGGACGGTGGGTTCGTTTTCGAACACGCGTTGTACTTCATCAACGAATAGGTCAATACTTTCCGCTTCGTTGAAAACAGGGATGACGAGTGAGAGCAGGGTAGAAGTTTCGTTGCGATTCAACATTGCCTCCTGCATGAGAACGAGGCTGAAGACGGGTGCTCAGTTATTGCGGACGCGCCCCAGGCAAGCCAGTTAGCAGTCATAAGAAAAGTTCCAAAAAAGCACTGTAATTGTGTGCTTCAAAAAGAAGAATGTAGGAACACTGGTTGTAATTCATGAATTGCCATTGCGCGGTAATTTCAGTGTGTAAGTATACTACGATATTAGGCTACAGCAAACACAGGTTGGGAAAGCAGCACAGCGGCGATCCCCGATAAACGTAAGAAATCGGCACGAATACACCGCTTCGCGGCTTTCCTAACCAACACTGACTACTCAACGGTAAATGCGACCCAGGCCAATGCCCAGCTTTCTTTCATCATCATTTGTTCCAATATCTTTGGGGTAGGCTACGTCGGGAAGAAGAAAATCTATTTTGATCAACTTGTCTTGGCCAATCAAAGCGGAAAAAACGTTTGTAATCGTAGCAGAATGAAGACCATGGATGCACCGTACCGCGATATTGGGGCACGTATTACGGTTTCCGGTTAAGTATTGACGCAAAGATACTGGATGCCATCCGTCCGTCGTTATTTGTCATTCGCGCCCGCCTGCCGCGCTGTGCTTGGCGCAGGCAGGCGAAGGCGGGAATCCAGAAGCGTACCTACTGGACAGTAAATGCGGCCAAGCCAATGCCTAATTTCCTTTCGTCATCATTTATTCCTATATCTTTTGGGCGGACTGCATCGGGAAGAAGAAAATCTATTTTGACCAAATTATCTCCTTTCCTGATCGCATTTTCTGGAATAGGTATTCTGAATTCGTTCTTGCCGCCCACAGTCAGGGTGACTTCCGTAGCGGGAAGACGATTGACCAGGATAGTGATCCGTTGTTTGGTGTGCGTTGGAGCAAGTAGTGGTATTACTTCAACAAGCACGGATGTTGGGGGTTTTGATGAAAAGCGAAAGAAAATTCCGGCTCTCTCAGCATCGGACCATGTAAACTCCGCCTCCGGAATACTCCATCCTGCGGACAGATAAGGCAAACCCGCCCCAGAATCAGTCACAGGCATACGCTGACCAGAAACGACCAGAGGAATCATGTTTGTAAGGGTTTCTCCTTCAAGTGATGAAATTCCCGCCTTGTTTTTCCATCCTGGCGCGACAACAATGAACCCATCCACTCTGGACACCAGATCATTGTCTGTGTTGATATTGAAGATCGCCTGTCGAAAATAGGCTTCATCCAGAATATAAAGTGCATCCGCTTCATACTTTCCATCTTCAATAGATGCCATTGCCTTGCTTTTCGAATTTTCCACGGCCGATTCCCCAACACGCGCAAGATAAACTGCATCCGTTGAGAGATTGTGCGTGGCAGCGTAGTACGACAAGGTCTTCCATTGTTGCAAGCGATTGTTGGGCGGAATAAAACGAACTTTATTATATTTTGATGCAGCCTGTTCCCAAAACGGAGCTATCAGTGGAGTATGCCATGTTGATTCCTGTTCGATCATTGACCTTTTACGTATGTCTCTGTAACCTGCACTTGTATCCACCAGTTGAACAGCCAGCGCCAATCCCAACAGAATAACAGCCATCCGTTTTCCATATCCACGGACAATGAGAAAAATGGCATATAAGGTCAGAACGTAAAATGCAGGCCAGAACATTCTTCCCGAAGAGCGGAAGATATTGGCTATTTTGAGAGCTAATTCTGGAAGAGGATATTCAAAATTGTACAGACCCACCCCAATTTTATTGGACAATGAAAACAATGTCAGTCCTAGAAGCGCCAACAGTAGAATCGGAAATCTCTGGCAAAGCCTCCAGGCGCTTGTCTGCCTCGATCGTAGTGCGCGTAATCCAGGAATAAAAAGAAGAAGGACTCCTAGCCCCAGATAATTAAACCCTTCATAGTCCCCTTCACCTTCAGGCAAATCTCTCAAAGTGTATGACCAACCTGATGGGTCAATGAGTGACAGTAAATTCATGCGGTAAAATCCGAATCCGCCAGCTACAGCTCCTTTCCCGACACAGAAATAACCCGCCTGCCAGCAGGCAAAGCCAATTGTTACCAGCAACACAGAAAACTCAATACCCGCTTTTTTGAAAGATAAATCTTTCCTGAATATTCTCCCGATAAGATCACACATCCAGAGAATGAAAACCATTGCAAAAAGATAGGCATGCACGAGTAAAGCTACGATAAGCAATGTTCCCCAGGCCCATTTTCGTCTTTGTAAGTCTTGGGTCAGGGTAAAGTACAGTGCTGCCAGAATCAGAAAGTGCCCTACGAGACTCAAATGTTCAATTCGATGGACCATTGGAGGGGAAAGTGTGAAAAAAACGCTTCCCAAGGCACGCAACAAGAGATCATCCGAGACAAGTCCTGTCAACTTCCAGGCAAACCATGCCTGCATGACATAACAGAGCAATAGCCAGATTCCAAAATATTGGAAGGTTTCGGGCAATAGAAGGGAAAACGGTTTGAACAGAAATGCCAGCAAGGGAATGGAATCTGAAAAAACTATGGCGCTGCCAAGTTCCAACCCTAATCCCGGATTAAGCCCAACGGGAAATGCCCATTCTGTATTCCTGAAGAATAACCAGCCCAGAAAGCTTATTGCGGAATCGCCTTTTTCCAGCCACCCGATGTTGCCGGGATTAAGCACCCTTGGCCCTATCAGTAGCAGAAAAGTAAATACCCCAATTAAAACAGGGATAAGCGTGATTACGATGTTACATCTTTTTGAATGAATTACCTGTTTGAATTGTTTCATCGTAAAACTGCCTTTCTACGCCAAGGACATCCACTGGCGTCCATAAGGATTTGAAAAATAAGAATTTTCATATTTTTCTATTCTACCGGACGCTGCTGAAATCCACCCACAGCCGGGACTTTTAAGTCCATTTTCAAGTCCATCATTACGGGGGTTGCGGGTGCCGGATTCTTGCTGGAAGGGTCTGTTCGATGGATCAAAAATCCAGACCTGACTCAGTTCAGGAGATGAATCATGGCACTTTCCGATCTGGCCGTTCGACAAGCCAAGGCGACCGGCACAGCCTATACGCTCGGCGACATCGACGGGCTTTCTCTCAACGTCTCCGCCCACGGCGGAAAATCCTGGCACTTCCGCTACTATTGGCTCGGCAAACAAAAGCGCATCTCGCTGGGCACCTACCCGGAAATTTCTCTCCGGCAGGCGCGTCTTGCGCGCGACGAGGCGCGCGCCCTGTTGGCCCAGGGCACCAATCCGAAGCATCATCGCCGGCAGGAACGGCAGGCCGCCCGTCTGGCGGATGAGAACACCTTCAGTATCGTATTCAAGCATTGGATGGAACACCGCCAACTGGAAATCAAGACCGGAAAACACAGTACGCACGCCAACATAATGCGCATTTTCGGGAAGGATATCCTGCCTTTTCTGGGGAAACAACCGATCCACGAAATCAAACGCCCCGATTTACTGGACATCGTGGCCCGGATCGAGCGGCGGGACGCGCTGACCGTCGCGCGATATGTTCGCGGCTGGTTCAGGCAGGTGTTCCGTTACGCCCTGGTGAAGATACCGGGACTGGAGCATAACCCCGCCGCCGATCTCAATGTCGTCGCCGTCCCGCAACGGCCCACGCGCCACAATCCCTTTCTGCGCCTGAACGAATTGCCGGGACTGCTGCAAAACCTGCGAACCTATGGCAACGGGCCCATCCGGCAAGCCTTGTTTCTCTTGTTGCTCACCGGGGTACGCACCGGCGAGTTGCGGCACGCGACGCCGGAACAATTCGATCTCGAACACGGCCTCTGGCGCATTCCCCCCGAGAACGTCAAGCAACTGCAGCGGAAGATACGCAAGGCGGGACGCTGTTCGCAGGATATTCCCCCGTACCTCGTGCCGCTTTCCACGCAGGCCAAAGAGATTGTCCGCGAACTGCTCGACCGGCACAGACCGGCCCAACGCTATCTGCTGGCGCAGGACGGCGACCCGGAGAAACGCCTCGGCGTCAGTACGCTCAATGGAGCCTTGAGATACATGGGATACGCGGGCCGGCTGACCGGACACGGTATTCGCGGCACCCTCTCGACGGCGCTCAACGAGATCGGCTATCCGAGAGTCTGGATCGAAGCGCAACTCTCGCACGCCGACCCGAATCAGGTTCGCGCGGCCTACAACCACGCCGACTATCTGGAACCGCACCGCCGCATGATGCAGGACTGGGCGGATCGGCTCGACCTGTTCGAGCACCATCAGCTTGAACAGGCGAGCCGCCCGCTCGTCCTCCACCTGGAGGGCGTGACAACAGCGCCGACCGATTTTTAACTGATGGACAGATCCCGAATGACCGGCCAGCGAAACAAAGCTGGCCGGTTTCGTTAGTAAAAAGCGTTGCCAACCCAATACAGGATTACACTGATAGATATCTTTCGCCTTCAGCCGCAATGATTTTGACTCCAAACCGGAGAACAACGTCACACGGAGGTGACTTATGAAAATGCGATATCTACGCTATTTCCTGGCCGTTGCCGAAGAACAGAGCTTTACCCGCGCCGCCGCCAGAGTTCATATTGAACCATCCCCGCTGTCTCGCGCAATCAAAGAACTGGAATTCGAAATGGAAGTCCAGTTGCTGTATCGCGGCAAAGGACGGATACGCCTGACCTGGGCCGGTGAAGTATTCCGGGAGGAAGCCCGCCGCATGTTGGCGTTCATGGAAGACGCCCGTCTCCGAGTGCGTTCCGCGGAACAAGGCTATCGCGGGCAACTGCGCATTGGCCTTACGGATCGGCTCGCGCAGCCGCCACTCATCCAGTTGCTGGCTCGTTGCCGTGAAGAAGAACCGCTGACCAAAATCAAAACCTTTGAAATGACCGTCAGCGAAATGGTCGAAGCCTTGAACAGTGACCAGATCGATGCCGGTTTCACGATACATCCTGAACCCGGCAAAGAATTACACAAGGAAGTTGTCTGGTGGGATCGATTCGCTGTTGTCATCCCCCGGAATCACCCGCTTCTCTCTTTCGCAAAAATTCCCCTGCGCGAAGTCACCCGTTACCCCTTGCTGGTTTTCCATCCCAAGTTCTGTTCGGGTGGACATGACATCCTTCAACGAAGGCTCTTTAACGCCCTGTCCTCTCCCCGGATTGCCGAATACGTCTCTGGACACGAACCGATGATAATGCTTGCCGCCGCTGGCTATGGGATTGGTGTCGGGCTGGAATCGCAGATTACCCTGTACCGCCACCCCGATGTGATCGTCCGCCCCGTTGCCGACGACGCGCCCACGCCGGCGACCTTCATGGTCATCGCGGACAAGCCTCCATCGGATGAATTGATCCACTTTATCACCCGCGTCCAGAAAATCGGACAAATGACGAGCGTTCATGTCAGGGCAAAGTAGAAATGTCCGCTTTCGGCTTGGAGAATGAGTCAAGAGCGAGCCGCAGGCTCGGCGAAGCGAACCCTTGACGTACTCGGAAAGCCTTATGCTGTCTCATGGCCAATGCCGAGGCAATATTCGGCATTGGCCATACAGAAGTCAAAAACCGGACATTTCTAACCTGCCTCTACAAATGACGAGCGTTCATTGACTGCCATTTGTCACAGAGACAAACTCAAAGATCAGACATTTTTCGTCTGCCGGCTGACATAAAAAGTCTTCGGCGCCATGACGGATTCAGGCGTCCGGTATCGGAGTCCGGCAGGATTCATCGTTAAAAATACAAGAACATCAATGGCTTTTTCCTGCCGACCTTTTTTGTCGCCACTCCGACAAAAAGTTTCGATCCGTTCCCGCTGACATTTTCTGAAAAGATAGCGACTCAAAACGCGCTTTATCTTTTCCAGTACACATAAATAATCGATCGGCATTGATCGAACAGGTTCTGGTATTCCGATGAATCCGGTCATCGGCACAATCCGATTGTTTGATGACCCACCGGGCCAAAGCCTATTTACTGCGAACAAGGTTCCGAACATTACCCGACACCAAGGAGTTATCGCCATGTCCATCGAACATTTCACCACGACCGAGCGGCGCATCCTGCGCCGCCCTGATGTTGAAGCCAAGACCGGATTCAAACGCGCGCACATCTACAACCTGATGAAAGAAGACAAATTCCCGAAAGCCCTGCGCCTGGGAATCCGCGCAGTCGGATGGGACTCGGCCGAAATCGATCAATGGATTGCCGAACGCCTCCATGAGCGCGCATGACACTGTTCCAATACTGGAGTTCTTGCCATGCAGGTCATTTCCATCATCTCGACCAAGGGCGGCGTCGGTAAAACGACCATTGCGGCCAATCTGGGCGGTTTCATCGCCGACGCGGGACGGCGTGTCCTGCTGCTCGACCTGGACGTGCAACCGACCCTGTCCTCCTATTACGAACTCGTCCAGCGCGCGCCCGGTGGTATTTACGAGCTGCTGGCCTTCAATGAATCCGATTTATCGCGCCTCATTT
>BNUC01000119.1 GCA_025997075.1 Betaproteobacteria bacterium
ATCGCCACTTGGCGCCAAGGACCGTATTGCCAAAACCGCGGGCGCGGTCGTGTGCAATAAATTCATCCCCATTATCATCCTCATCGTGGAAGCGCGAGCGGATGCGCGAGTACGGGATGCCGACAGAGACATCAACGGTATCCGTCACTCCATAGGTATAAGCCGCCGAAACGGAATGCGCCCGCTCGGTATCCCCGC
The DNA here is from genome assembly GCA_025997075.1 of Betaproteobacteria bacterium. GTDB lineage: Bacteria > Pseudomonadota > Gammaproteobacteria > Burkholderiales > Rhodocyclaceae > Propionivibrio. The sequence goes on from BNUC01000119.1 coordinate 199, forward strand.
CCGCCTTGGTGCGATCCCGGCCGTAGGAAATTTCAAGCTCGTTGCCTCCGGTTCCCTGCGTGCCCGTATCGTCAGTGACCAACTGGGCAAAAGAGGGTGTCGAAAACGCCGCCAACATAGCCAGCTGCGCGGCCAACAGCGCGGAAGAAGTAAGGGATCGTGACGGACTGAAAAGCGAACGCTGCATGGTGACCTCCAAAGTGAAATAAAGTTCCTTGATAATCATTCTCACTTAATTCTATATGAAAACAATTATCATTTGCAAATTTAATTTCAAAAGTCGGTCACGAGTTCCGGATCTTCGGGCGGCCTGTCTCAACTGCCATTCCCACCCCAACGCCACCCGCGTGGGCACGACTTGCGGCCTTTGCCCATCCTGTGCCCTGGCTCATTCCTTTGCTGCCCGGAATCCGGAATTGTCTTTCCGACGCAAAACGCTGCTTCTTTGCGTCGCCGCGCCAAAACTTCCATAACGACAGCGTGGTTGATCGAAAATTGTCTCCAGTTTGAAACCTTCCCTTTCAGGGGGGATAATCTGGTGTGGGAAGGGTGTAACCCTTTCCAGGCTGTGTCATCCGGCTCGCCGGACGTGGATTGAAACCCTGTCCGGTTTCCTGGAATGAGATCAAACATTTGCGACTGGCGCATTTTGCGTGAAAAAGCCAAGGAGAAAACCATGTTGTCCTGCGGAAAATTCGAAATTCTGCGCAGCAATCGCAGTATCTGGCGCACCGCGCTAATCGCCCTCACTTTGTGCCTTGGCGCACCCGCAGGCGCACAGACATTTGAGGAAGTGCTTGAAAAGGCGGAACAGAATGACGCGGAAGCGCAGTTCCACCTTGGGGTGATGTACTCCAACGGTCAGGGCGTGATGAAAAATGAGGTGGAAGCCGTCGAATGGTTTCGGAAGGCCGCCGACCAGGGAGAGGCAGGCGCTCAATACAGCCTCGGGAGGATGTACTTCGAAGGCCAGGGTGTGGTGAAGAATGAGGCGGAAGCCGCCAAATGGTTTTACCAGTCCGCCAAGCAGGGATTTGCGAGGGCTCAACACAACCTCGGATGGGCGTACGCCAACGGTCGGGGCGTGGCGCGGGATGATACGGAAGCCCTCAAATGGACTCTAAGGGCTGCCAATCAGGGATTTGTGAGGGCTCAACATAACCTCGGGTGGATGTACGCCAACGGTCGGGGCGCGGTGAAAAATGAGGCGGAAGCTGTCAAATGGTATCGAAAAGCCGCCGACCAGGGGGATGCCGAAGCCCAATACTTTCTCGGAAATATGTATTTTGAAGGCCGGGGCGTGATGAAGAATGAGGCCGAACGCGTCAAATGGCATCGAAAGGCCGCCAGTCAGGGATTTGTACCTGCCTACTCCAGCCTCGGGATGCATTACTACCAGGGCTTGGGCGTCACGCTTAATTATGCGGAAGCCGCTAATTGGTATCGCAAGGCCGCCGATCTGGGAAATGCGCCCGCACAATCCATCCTTGGGCAGATGTACGCCGAAGGCCGCGGCGTAGAGCAGAATTATGCGACTGCGTATATGTGGATGTCGCTTGCCGTTTCGCAGCTTGACCCGGCCGATCCGCTCAATTCGGATGACGTGAGATTCCGTGATGATCTGGCCCGTAAAATGAGTAAGTCCCAAATCGCCAAAGCACGGCAGGCGGCGCGGGATTGGGAAAATCAACACGCCCGATAGCCGTAAAAAAACGCAGGGCGAAAAAGCGAGACGCTTTCGGCCTCTTCCACCCTACCGCCCTGCGCGCTATTCTTGCCCCGCCATTCCCGCGAAGGCGGGAATGACGAGTTTTTTTCGCCAGTGAAAAATATTCAGCGCGTGCAGGGTACTCTATGCCGCTACCCATTTCAGGATATGCGTGGCAACGGTCACTTCCTTACCGTGCTGATTGGTAATAACAACGCTTGCCATTGAGCGCCGTTTCTCCACGTCAATCTCTTTTACCGTGTAGGTCACGGTAATCGTATCTCCGATGCACACGGCATCCAGAAACCGCACCCGGTCGTAGCCGAGAGATACGGGTGTTTCAGTGCCATCCCAGCAAGCAGTCGACTTGTCAATAATTTTTGTGCTGGCGTTGGACATGTAGCCAATCAGCAACGCCCCGTGGGCTATTCTTTTGCCATACCTGGTATGCTTCATGAATTCTTCGTTGACGTGATTGGGCGCCAGATCGCCCGTAATCCCGGCAAACAGATACACATCGGATTCACTCACTGTTTTCGAGAACGACACCGAATCGCCAACTTTCAAATAGAAATCAGACATAGCTCCTCCTCCAATTTTTTAAGAGAATCCAGGCGATTCCAGCGTGAAACATCATCCGGGAGCGACGGCGTCCCGCCATCGCCAGGGCCATCGCATGAATATATTTGTCATGGTAAAGCATGAGCAGGCGTTTGCTTTCCCTCTCCCCTTGTGGGAGAGGGTGCCCCGGCAGGGGCAGGAGAGGGGAAGGATTAACATTAACACGGAGAATGTAGAGGCGAATGAAAACCTTTTTAACCACAGCGACACGGCGAGCACGGCGAAAAACAAAAAGCGAAAATCGTTTTTGTCTTTGCTTTTCGCCGTGCCCGCCGTGTCGCCGTGGTTAACTGCTTTTTCCATTGGATCCCTGCACATCAGTTTGAATCGCACCCCCCGCCATCGCCCCCGGATGAGATCAGAGATGCAAGGCCCGCTTGTCGCACGCCAGCGCGGCTTCGTGCATGACTTCCGAGAGCGTCGGATGGGCGTGGCAGATGCGCGCAATATCTTCGCTGGCGGCGCCGAACTCCAGGGCGACCACCGCTTCGGAAATAAGTTCCGAGGCGTTGGCGCCGATGATATGCACGCCGAGGATGCGGTCGGTACTGGCGTCGGCGAGCATCTTGACGAAGCCGGTGGTGTCGCCCATGCCCAGCGCGCGGCCGTTGGCCATGAAGGGGATTTTGCCTGCCTTGTAAGCGACGCCGTCAGCCTTCAACTGCTGCTCGGTCTTGCCGGCCCAGGCAATTTCCGGGTGGGTGTAGATTACCCACGGGATCGTGTCGAAATTACAATGCCCCGCCTGACCGGCCATACGTTCGGCGACCATCACCGCTTCCTCCATCGCCTTGTGGGCAAGCATCGGGCCACGCACTACATCGCCGACGGCCCAGATGCCAGGCAAATTGGTACGGCAATGGGCGTCGACGTCGATGCGTCCGCGCTCGTCGAGCTTGAGGCCGACCGCTTCGGCGTTAAGCCCCTCGGTGTTCGGCACGCGCCCGACCGAGACGATCAGCCGCCCGGCTTCGAGATGTTGCGCCACGCCATCCTTGTCGGTGTAAGCCACGGAAACGCCATTCTCCACTGTCTTGACTTCGCCGATCGTCACGCCAAGCTGGATGTCGAGCCCCTGTTTCCGGAACACCTTGGACGCTTCCCTGGCGACATCGATGTCGGCGACGGAGAGAAAATCGGGCAGCGCTTCGAGGATCGTCACTTCGCTACCCAGGCGTCGCCAGACGCTGCCCATTTCCAGACCGATCACGCCGGCGCCGATAATCGCCAACTTCTTCGGCACCGCGTCGATGTCGAGCGCGCCGACGTTGTCGCAGACGAGCTTGTTGTCGACCGGCACACCGGGCAGATGCCGCGCGCGCGAACCGGTGGCGATAATCACCTGTCCGGCTTCGATGGCTTCCTCGCCGACCCTGACCTGCCATGCGCCCTCGCCGCCGCCGGTAAACACGCCATGCCCTTTGAGCAGCGTGACTTTGTTCTTCTTGAACAAGCCATTGATGCCGGAAGTCAGTTGGTCGACGATGGTGTTCTTGCGCCTGATCATCGTCGGCACGTCGATTGTCGGCGCGCCGACCGAAATGCCTTGCGCGGCAAAGCCGTGCGCGGCCTCGGCGAACAGGTGCGAGGTATGCAGCAGCGCCTTGGACGGAATGCAGCCGACATTGAGGCAGGTGCCGCCAAGACGCGGCTCGCCTTTCGGGTCGGCGTAGGGATTGGATTCGCAGCAGGCGACGGAAAAACCAAGCTGCGCGGCGCGGATGGCGGCCACATAACCGCCGGGACCGCCGCCGATGACGAGAACATCGAATTTATTGGACATTTGAAATTCCTTGTTTGATTTTCCCTCTCCCCCTGTGGGAGAGGGTGCCCCGCAAGGGGCGGGAGAGGGGGGGGGCTGGATATGTTCCAACGTTGTTTCGTACCGAATCGCCGCCCCTCTCCTGCCCTTCGGGCATCCTCCCCCACGAGGGGGGAGGAAGATTAACCAGGCGCCGGACTCCGTAGAAAGCATCAACAACGTTCATGCGATTGTCTCTGTGGTGAAATGGTTTTAAACACCGAGTAACAGCCGCGTCGGATCTTCCAGCGCCTCCTTCATCGCCACCAGACCGAGCACGGCTTCGCGGCCGTCGATAATACGGTGGTCATAAGACATCGCCAGGAAATTGATCGGACGGATGACAATCTGGCCGTTTTCGACGACCGCCCGCTCTTTGGTGGCATGGATGCCGAGGATCGCTGCCTGCGGCGGGTTGATGATTGGCGTCGACAGCATCGAGCCGAACACGCCGCCGTTGGAAATCGAGAAGGTGCCGCCGACGAGGTCTTCCATCGCCAGCTTGCCGTCCTTGGCTTTCGCGCCGAATTCGGCAATTTTCTTTTCGATGTCGGCGAAACTCAACTGGTCAGCGTTGCGCAGAATCGGCACGACCAGACCGCGCGGACTGCCGACAGCGACGCCGATGTCGATATAGCCGTGATAGACAATGTCATTGCCATCGACCGAGGCGTTGATGATCGGATATTTTTGCAGCGCCGCCACGGCCGCCTTGACGAAGAAACCCATGAAACCCAGACGAACGTTGTGCATCTTCTCGAATTTCTCGCCGTACTGCTTGCGCAGCGCGATGACCGGCGCCATGTTGACTTCGTTGAAGGTAGTCAGGATGGCGTTGGTCGACTGCGACTGAACGAGGCGCTCGGCCACCCGCGCGCGCAGACGCGACATCGGCACGCGCTGCTCGGGACGGTCGGCCAGTGGCACTTCAACCGCTGGCGCAGGCGCCAGGGCATAGGCGGCGGACGGAGGCACAGGGGTTTGCGGGGGCTGCGCGACCGCTGCCGGGGCTGCCGGGGCCACAGGGGCCGGAGCGGAGGCCGCAAGGGCATCGGTCTTGGTCACCCGTCCGCCGCGTCCGCTCCCCTCGACATCAGCGACGGAAACACCTTTTTCTTCCAGTATCTTGCGTGCCGATGGCATGGCAACATCGGTCGCCCGAGAAAGCGGAGCCGGAGCAGGAGGCGCAAGAGGCGCCGCAGGCGCCGCTTCCTTTTCAGGAGCCGCCGCGACCGTAGCCTTTGCTTCCGTATCGATACGCGCGATCAGCTCCCCGGCAAGCACCGTCCCGCCATTCTGTTTGATGATTTCGGCGAGCACGCCGTCGGCGGGCGCGGGTAGTTCGAGCACCACCTTGTCGGTCTCGATGTCAATCAGGTTTTCATCCTTCACGACCGCTTCGCCGACTTTTTTGTGCCAGCTCATCAGCGTCGCCTCGGCGACGGATTCCGATAATTGCGGGACTTTGACTTCAATAAGCATGTTTGACTCCAATCAGGCAAGTTTGTACGGTCCGATTTCTCCGAGCGCGGAATCGATCAGGGCCTTTTGTTGGGCGATGTGTTTGCTGTGATAACCGACCGCCGGCGACGGCGACGCCGGCCGCGAGACCAGCGACAATTCCTGGGTATCGCTCAGCGAGCGGGAAAGGTGCTGGCGCGAGGCGATCCAATACCAGGCGCCCTGGTTACGCGCTTCTTCCTGACACCAGACAATTTCGGTAACGGCCGGATAGCGCGCCAGTTCGGCCTTAAAATCCTCCTGCGGGAAGGGGTAGAACTGCTCCAGGCGAATGATGGCGATGTGCGAAATATTGCGTTTGCGGCGTTCCGCGACAAGCTCGTAATAGACCTTTCCCGAACAGAGAACGACGCGCGTGATTTTATTCGGCTCAAGCGGGTCGACTTCGCCAATCACCGGATGGAACTGCCCCTTGGCCAGTTCGTCGAGCGTGGACACCGCTTCCTTGTGCCGCAGCAGGGACTTCGGGGTGAACACAATCAAGGGCTTGCGCTGTTTGCGGATGGCCTGCCGGCGCAACATGTGAAAAACCTGCGCGGGCGTCGTCGGCTGGCAGACTTCCATGTTCTTCTCGGCGCACAGTTCCATGAAACGCTCGATGCGCGCCGAGGAATGCTCCGGCCCCTGGCCTTCGAGGCCGTGCGGCAACAGCAGGGTCAGCCCGCAAGCCTTCCCCCACTTGGTTTCGCCGGAGGCGATGAACTGGTCGATGACCACCTGCGCGCCGTTGACGAAATCGCCGAACTGCGCCTCCCAAATCACCAGGTCGAACGGGTTCGAGGTGGCGTAGCCGTATTCGAAAGCCAGCACCGCTTCCTCGGACAGCACCGAGTCATAACACTGAAAGTCGGCCTGTTTCTGTTGCAGATTCTGCAGCGGGCAATAGCTGTTGGCGCCGCGCACCTCGCGGTTCTGGTCGTGCACCACGGCATGACGATGGAAAAAGGTGCCGCGGCAGACATCCTCGCCGGTCAGGCGCACGCCGTGGCCGGAAACGAGCAGGGTCGCATAGGCCAGGTTCTCGGCCATGCCCCAGTCGAAGGGCTGGCTGCCCTCGCCCATCCGCCGCCGGTCGTCCATGATTTTCTTCACGCGCGAGTGCATGGCGACGTTCTCGGGAATCGCCGTCAGCCGCTCGGACAGATGCTTGATTTCGCGCAGCGGCACGGTGGTGTCGCAGTTGTCGATATAGCCGGCGGGCAGGAAGGGCATCCAGTCAATCAGCAGCGGGTTGGTGTAACCGGCAATCACCGGGTTGTAGAGCAGTTCACCCCGGTCGAGATGCTCGCGGTAGCTGCGAATCATGTCGTCGGGGCCGTCGCTGGTGAGGATGCCCTCGGCCACCAGCTTGTCCGCATAAAGCCGGCGTGTGCCCGGATGCAGCGCCACCCGCTTGTACATCAGCGGCTGCGTGACCATCGGCTCGTCCTGCTCGTTGTGGCCGAGCTTGCGGAAGCAGACGATATCGACCACCACGTCTTTCCTGAACTCCAGCCGGTATTCAAACGCCAGGCGCGTGACCAGCGCCACGGCTTCGGGATCGTCGCCGTTGACGTGGAAAATCGGCGCATCGACCATCTTGAAAATGTCGGTGCAATAGATTGTCGAACGCAGGTCGCGCGGATCGGAGGTGGTGAACCCAATCTGGTTGTTCACCACGATATGCACCGTGCCGCCCGTGCCGAAACCGCGCGTCTTGCAGAAGTTAAGCATTTCCTGATTGACGCCCTGCCCGGCCACCGCCGCGTCGCCATGAATCAACACCGGTAGCACCTTGTCCTGCGCGCCTGCGCCGCGCCGGTGCTGGCGCGAATAAACCGAACCCGCCACCACCGGATTGACGATCTCCAGGTGCGAGGGATTGAACGCCAGCGTCAACTGACAGGGCCCGCCCGGCGTCGTCACCGACGAGGAATAGCCCAGATGGTATTTGACATCGCCCGAGGAAAGATCCTGCGGTTTCGTGCCCTCGAATTCATCGAAAAGCATCGTCGGCGCCTTGCCCAGGGTGTTAACCAGGACGTTGAGACGACCGCGATGCGCCATGCCGATCACGATGTCATCCACGCCGTTGCCGCCGGCGACACGCACCAGCTCGTCGAGCGAGACAATCAGCGATTCGCCGCCTTCCAGGGAAAAGCGTTTCTGTCCCACATACTTGGTGTGCAGATAGCGTTCGAGCGTCTCGGCGGCCGTCAGGCGTTCGAGAAAACGCAATTTCTGCGCCGACGTGTAGCTTCCCCTGGCGTGAATCGGCTCCAGCCGGGCCTGCATCCAGCGACGCTGGGCGAAACTGTTGATGTACATGTACTCGACGCCGATCGAGCCGCAATAGGTCTCCTTCAAAGCCGAATAAATCTGTCCGTAAGTGGCGCGCGGCGGCACGCCCTTGAACGAACCGGCGTTGAAACGCGTGTTGATGTCAGCGTTGGCGAGGCCGTAGAACGACGGCTCCAGATCGCTGATCTCCGGCCGGGCCTGGCGTTTGAGCGGATCGAGACTGGCCCACAACGCGCCGCGCGTGCGATAGGCGCGGATCAACTGCAGGATGGCCACCTGCTTGCGCTCGTCTTCCGGCGGCCGCGAGGCAGCGCCGCCGAATCCGCCCCGTTTCGCCTGCTCGGCAAACGCATGCACCACCGGCAGATGCGGCACGTCACGCGCGACCGCGCCCGGCAAGAGCGCCAACTTGTCGAAATATTCGCGCCATTCGCCGGACACCGAGGCCGGATTGTCCAGATAGTTCTCGTAAAGCTCTTCAACGAACGGCGCGTTGCCGCCGAAAAGCAAGGTGCTTCCAAATAATTGCTTCATCATAAAACACTCCCCCCTGAATATTACGGCCGGCCGCTCAACAAGCTACGATCTGCGGAACATCGCGGCGTGGCACCCCGATATACAACTGGCGCGGTCGTCCGATCTTGAGATCAGGATCCATGATCATCTCCTCCCATTGAACCATCCAGCCAACGGTTCTCGCCAGGGCAAATATACAGGTGAACATCGAGACCGGGATACCGAGCGCTTTCTGCACGATGCCTGAATAGAAGTCTACATTCGGATAGAGCTTCCTGCTGATGAAATAATCGTCTTCGAGCGCGATACGTTCGAGTTCGCGCGCCAGTTTGAACAGACGATCATCCTCCAGGCCAAGTTCCTGCAACACATCCGCGCAAATCTTTTGCATCAACCTGGCGCGCGGATCGAAATTCTTGTACACCCGGTGGCCAAACCCCACCAGGCGGAACGGATCATTTTTATCCTTGGCGCGCTTGATGTACTCGGGCACGCGCGATACGTCGCCGATTTCTTCCAGCATCTTCAAACATGCCTCGTTCGCGCCGCCATGCGCCGGTCCCCACAGGCAGCCGATGGCGGCCGAAATGCAGGCATACGGATTGGCACGCGAGGAACCCGCCAGACGCACCGTCGAGGCCGAGGCATTTTGTTCGTGGTCAGCGTGCAGAGTGAAGATGGTATCGAGCGCGTGCACCAACACCGGATTCGGCTCATAACGCTCGCAGGGCGTACCGAACATCATGTGCATGAAATTCGCGGTATACGAAAGATCGTTGCGCGGGTACATGAACGGCTCGCCTATCGAATACTTGTAGGCCATAGCGACGATGGTCGGCAGTTTGGCCACGATGCGGTTGAAGCTGATGTTGCGGTGCGTCTCGTCGGAAAAATCCTCGGCCTCGTGATAAAACGCCGACAAGGCGCCAACCACGCCAATCATCACCGCCATCGGGGGCGCATCGCGCCGGAAACCCTGGTAAAAGTGGACCATCTGCTCGTTGATCATCGTATGCGTCTTGACGATGTTAACGAAGGCATTCTTCTGCTCGGTGTCGGGCAATTCGCCATGTTTGAGCAGATAGGCCACGTCCAGGAACTCACACTGTTCCGCCAGTTGTTCGATCGGATACCCGCGATAGAGCAGTTCGCCCTTGTCCCCGTCGATGAACGTGATCTTCGAACTGCATGAGGCCGTGGACATGAACCCCAAATCATAAGTAAACAAGCCCGTCTTGCCGCCCAGCTTACGGATGTCAATACAATCGTTGCCATGAACAGGCGTGAAGATCGGAAATTCGACCGGCTCCTGTCCTTCAATAATCAGTGTGGCCTTGCGTGCTAACGTCATCGTGTATCTCCCAGTCGGATTGTTCGTCGTGTCAAATGGTCAAAGGGTCAAACGGCTCTGGCGTTTCGGAGCATGGACAAGACTTGCCTCTGGACGTGATCCTGAGATTCGCGCTTGCCCATCAGCAACTGCCAGAGTTCGATGTCCTCCATCTCCGCGAGGATCACGAATGCTGATTCTTGCTCCGCGTTCAGCTTTGAGAAGCATTTATCGAGAAAGTTCTCCAATAACAGATCTATTTCTCGCTGGGCGCGATGCGTGCATCGCCAGCGCAGACGTTTCATTTCGGCTTCGTTCAACATTCTGGGTCGTCTCCTGGCTGATGAACGTCATTCCGTCGAAAGCCGGAAACCGGAAGCATACCCTCCGGTGCAACGCGCCGCAATTGCTATTTGCAGCCCTTCGGGCAGGAGAAAACGTGCTGGATTCCCGCCTTCGCGGAAATGACGGGGTAGCAAGCGTGCGCCGGTTTTTACGCTTGCTTACCCCATCAGTTTAACAATGGCGATTGTTAAACCAACGGCCGCCATGATCGTGCCGATATTCCATTTGATGATTTCGGCTTTAGTTTCCGCAAGGTCGGCTTTCGTTGCCAGATCGGTGCGCATTTCCCTTATTTTTCCCCTGATAACCCCCCTCCCGCCGAAGCAGGGGTTTTGGAGGTTTGCCGGGCCGCGCTTTACTTTGCCTGGCACGGGGGGTCCGATTTAGTGCAATATCCTGGTAGATGATGTTGCCCAGGATACCATCAGCAGCGGCATCGCCGCCTTCGATAACACGACCGACATCGACGTAACCGATGAGTTGGACGGTGTCACGGTGACCGGCATCAACCGTACCTGGCATCTGATACCTGAGTATGGCTTTTTTGGCAAAAATATTCTTGATTAGCAATGAGCCTCAGCAGAGCGAATGATGCGTTGAGGAAACGGACTGCAGTTAGCAGCGGCGACGATCAGTCGTTGGTGCAGCGTGCTGAGATGGAATCGGCGGTTGAATCGATAGGC
>BNUC01000120.1 GCA_025997075.1 Betaproteobacteria bacterium
GCCAGAGGTGGTCGGGGCGCAGGCCGATGTATTCGAGAATGAAGGGATGAATGTTGTTTTGCCCTGCCCATTCCAGCCAGCTTCGATGGGAAGCCACCAGCTCGACATGAAACATGCGGTTGATCAGCGCGGAAGACATGGGTTTCACGATGGCACTGTCCTGCGCCCGGTTGCCCGCGCCGATGACGATGGAGCCTTGCGGCAGGTGATATTCGCCGATACGCCGGTCGTGTATCAGGCTGTAGAACGCCTTCTGCACTTCCTGCGAACAGGCGTTGAGTTCGTCGAGAAACAGGCAGTAAGGCTCGTCCCGCGCAATCATGCGCGGCGGGCAGAACACGCTCTTGCCGTCGATAATCTGCGGCACGCCGATGATGTCTTCAGGCGCAAGCTGGCTACCGAGGAGTGAGACGCAGGGCAGCCCGAACTCCGCCGCGAAACGCTCCACGATGGACGACTTGCCTATCCCCGGCGCGCCCCAGATGAAGACCGGACGCACGGTGGCGACATTGACCAGCACATCGAGCAACTGGTCTTGATTGAGGGTGATGGAGATGTTCATGGTGAAAAAGGCATGGTGTTGTGAGGGTTTGCGGGTTCTACAGCAAAAAACAGGCCAGAGTTTGAAGAATTTACATTAACTCATTGAAAATAGGATGATTTTTAATTTTTCAGAGTGAAAGTGTGGAGATGTTTTCATCTGTTTGCTAGATTATTGGATATATATTTATTTTTTTGTATAATACTCCGAAGTTCAAACCATTCAAGCTCGCCGCAGGCAGCGGGGAATTAGCAGGGCAATTGCATGAATGCCATTGAAATGAAGGACGACACTTCTCGCGGAGTATGGCGATCCATCGTCCTCCCCCCTCGTGGAGGAGGATGCCCGAAGGGCAGGAGAGGGGGCGGGTTGGGCCTGTTCCAGCCCTGTTTCATGCTGAACCGCCGCCCCCTCACCTGCCCCTGCCGGGGCACCCTCTCCCACAAGGGGAGAGGGAAAGCAAACGCCTGTTCATGCTTTACCATGACAAATATATTCATGCGATTGCTCTAAGGGGGTTTGTTCTGATGAAAAAAACCGTCGTCATCGGCTTTCTCGGCACCAAACTGGACGCCATGGGTGGTCTGGGGCGCAAGCCGGAACGCTGGAAAAGGTGGCGTCCCACGGTCGGTTTGTGCCAGCAGCCCGATTTGTCCGTGCATCGGCTGGAACTGCTGCACCAGCCGCAAGACAGCAAACTCGCCGAGCGCGTAACGGCGGACATTGCCGAGATTTCGCCAGCCACGGAGGTACGCAGGACAGAACTGGCGCTTGCCAATCCGTGGGACTTTGAAGAAGTCTACATGCGGCTGCACCAGTTCGTCAGCGGCTATTCATTCGATGTGGATAACGAGGATTATCTGGTGCACATCACTACCGGCACGCATGTGGCGCAAATCTGCTGGTTTCTGCTGGCCGAAGCGCATTACGTTCCGGGGCGGCTGGTGCAGACTGCTCCGCGTTCCAAGGGGAACGGAGAGGGCGAGGCGGTCCCCGGCAGTCCTGCGGGCTACGCCAACATCATCGATCTGGATCTATCCCGTTACAACCAGATCGTGCAGCGTTTCCGCCGCGAACAGGCCGACACGGTCAGCCGCCTGAAATCCGGCATCGCCACGCGCAACGCCGCGTTTAACACCATGATCGAGCAGATCGAGCGCGTGGCCGGGCGTTCGCGCGCCCCGATGCTGCTTACCGGACCGACCGGCGCGGGTAAATCGTTTCTGGCGCGGCGCATCTTCGATCTGAAGCAGGAACGCCAGCGTCTCAAAGGGCGTTTCGTCGAAATCAATTGCGCCACTTTGCGCGGTGATTCAGCCATGTCGGCGCTGTTCGGCCACGTCAAAGGCGCGTTTACCGGCGCGCAGAATGCCCGCCCCGGATTGCTGCGTTCAGCCGATGGCGGCGTGCTGTTTCTCGACGAAATCGGCGAACTGGGGCAGGACGAACAGGCCATGCTGCTGAAAGCCATCGAAGACAAACGTTTTCTGCCCTTCGGCGGTGACGATGAAGTGACGAGCGACTTCCAGTTGATCGGGGGCACGAATCGCAAACTGCGGGAGCGCGTGCGCGAAGGCAGTTTCCGCGAAGACCTTTACGCCCGCATCAATCTGTGGACGTTTGCGCTCCCCGGCCTGGCCGAGCGCCCGGAGGACATCGAGCCCAACCTCGAATACGAACTGGAACGCTATGCCGCGCACGCAGGCGCGCAGGTGCGCTTCAACGTCGAGGCCCGCCGTCGCTATCTCGCTTTTGCCTGCTCCCCCGCCGCGCGCTGGACGGGCAACTTTCGGGAGCTCACTTCCAGCATTACCCGTCTTGCCACGCTGGCGACAAGCGGATACATCACCGAAACCGATGTCGCCCAGGAAATTGAACGCCTGCGCGCCACCTGGGACGAATCGCGGACGAGCGGCACAAATGCCGAAAACCTTGTGGAAGCCACGCTCGGCGCAGAATCCTCACGAGAGCTTGATCTCTTCGAACGCTGCCAACTGGAAACCGTCCTGCAAACCTGCCGCCGCGCCGGAAGTCTCTCCGAAGCCGGCCGCCTGCTGTTCGCCCAATCGCGGCAGCAGAAGAAACAGGCGAACGATGCGGACAGGTTGCGGAAGTATTTATTGCGGTTCGGGCTGGATTGGGAGAGGTTGCGATAGGGCGGCAGGGCGGGTTGCGGCACTTGCTCCGGATCCCGGCACCAGGCTATCGGGTTTGAGTGTTGCTCACGAAACGGAAGTCCGAAGGTTTTCGCATCAGATCATGTTATGCCAATCCCGCTTTTGTGGAGAGCACGCGCTGGATCGGCAACCCGCAAGTCAAAAACGATTTGCACGACTACGATGCGCTGTTCAAGCCGGAATCAGAACCGCGGAAAATCGCCCGGACTCAAGCCACGGCAACGCTGACAGACCGTGATGCCTTGGTCTCTGATCATTTATAATTCATAACTTGTGTCGAATATCTTCCCGTTCCCTACTCCAGCATCTCAATCGGCAAAGGGCGTTTTCTCGTGGCGGAGCAGGGACGTAACCGTATCATCGAACTGGGTCGGAATTTAATTGCGAATCAATAATTTAACCTCTTACAGCAAACCAGCGATTGACCTGAAGCAGCATTTGCTCTTCACAGGCTCAAGCATGCTGGTGCTGATGCTTATGTACTCCTTGTTGCGACTGGCGCTTCTGGTTTACAACCGGGAACAGCTCGGGGGCGCAACGGTCGGCGTATTGGCAGAGGCTTTTTTTAACGGCCTGCGTTTCGACTTGCGCCTCGTCGTTGTCATATGCCTGCCCCTGATTCTGGCGATATCCAACCGCCGGGCCATGAACGCGCGTGGCCTGATGCGTTGCTGGCTGACTTTGCTTGCCAGCGTGACGCTCTTTCTTGGCCTCATCGAACTGGATTTCTACCGGGAATTCAACCAGCGCCTGAACGGCCTGGTGTTTCAGTATTTGAAGGAAGACCCGAAGACTGTCTTGAGCATGATCTGGTACGGGTTCCCGGCGCTGCGTTATTTGCTGGTCTGGTGGCTTGCTTCCTGGCTTATCGCCTGGCTGTTCCGGAAAATCGATCTGGGCACACGCATTGGTCATTTCTCGCATGGGAAGTTTACCGACGTGATGAATGGACGCCCGGTCCGTCTGTTCCTGTTTTTAATCGCCTTCCTGCTGGCGGTGGTCGCGGTACGCGGCACCCTGCGCCAGGGACCGCCTCTGCGTTGGGGCGATGCCTTCACTACCAATTCGATATTCGCCAATCAACTGGGCTTGAATGGAACACTGATGCTGGTCTCGGCGGCGAGGAGCCAATTTTCCGATCAGCGGGATAACATCTGGAAAAGCGCTTTGCCCCCGGATGAAGCGCTGGCCGTGGTGCGGCAGATACTGCTTTCCAGTAGCGACACGTTGGTGCATGAAGCGCAACTGCCGATACTCCGGGAGTACGCGCCTCCAGAAGCGGGTGTTCTGCCGATTCGTAACGTCGTGGTCATCCTGATGGAAAGCTTTGCCGGATATCACGTCGGCGTCCTCGGCGGAAAAGGAAATATCACCCCACATTTCGACAAGCTCGCCAGGGAGGGCTTGCTGTTTACCCGATTCTTCGCCAACGGAACGCATACGCACCAGGGCACGTTTGCCACCCTGGCCTGTTTTCCAAATCTGCCCGCTTTCGAGTACCTGATGCAGACCCCGGAAGGGAGTAACGATTTCTCCGGTCTGCCCCAGTTGCTCGGAGCGCGAAAAATGGACAACCTGTACGTTTACAACGGCGATTTTGCCTGGGATAACCAATCGGGCTTCTTTGGCAGACAGGGGGTCACCCGCTTCATCGGACGATTCGATTACAGGAACCCCATTGTTTTCGATCCGACCTGGGGCGTTTCCGACCAGGACATGTTTGACCGCGCGGCGGAGGAACTCGGCAAACGAAGCTTCGATACGCCTTTCTACGCCATCTTGCAGACGCTTTCGAATCACACGCCTTTTGCCTTGCCGGACAAATTGCCAGTCGAACCCGTCACCGGTCAAGGATCGCTTGACCAGCATCTCACCGCGATGCGCTATTCGGACTGGGCGCTTGGTCAGTTCTTCGACAAGATACGTAACGCGCCTTATTTCAAGGAAACGCTTTTCGTCGTTGTCGGCGACCACGGCTTCGGCAGCGGGGAACAACTGACGGAAATGAATCTCGCGCGCTTCAATGTGCCCTTGCTGCTGATTGCGCCCGGAGTCCAGCAAAAATTCGGCAAAACACGCGACACGGTCGGAACCCAGGTCGACATCGTTCCCACGATCATGGGGCGATTGGGCGGCAATGTCCGCCATCAATGCTGGGGGCGTGATCTGCTGAATCTCCCCGCGGATGACCCTGGTTTCGGCATCATCAAACCTTCGGGAGGTGATCAGACCGTGGCGATCATTGACGGCGACAAAATCCTTATCGAGTCGAGGAGCAAAGTCGTAAAATCTTACGAATATCGTCTCTGGCCCCATCCCGAAGCCCGTGAGCTGAAAAACGACGGCGCTTCGGATGAGCTGAGGCGCAAGCTGGACGCCTACATCCAGATTGCCACGCAGAGTTTGCTGGACAATACGACGGGCCTCAACCCGAACACGCGCAGGGATGCAGGCAAAGGCCCATGATCGTACTGAAACGTAAACGCTCAAAATACCTCGGTTTCAGCACCTAACTGTCGAACTCGGGGAGATGGTAAGCCGCCTTTTTTGTTGGCATAATCCGCAGAAGCAAACCTTGGTCTGCCGGGAGATTCATCAAGTTTTGGATCCTGCGGCAGTTAAAAAAGATGTTTGAAATAGAGTGTGAGTCAACATCAGCGAAGTTGAGGTGTGGTTTACGTAA
Organism: Betaproteobacteria bacterium; assembly: GCA_025997075.1. GTDB lineage: Bacteria > Pseudomonadota > Gammaproteobacteria > Burkholderiales > Rhodocyclaceae > Propionivibrio. The sequence goes on from BNUC01000120.1 coordinate 5,402, forward strand.
CTGAAATTGCCAGGGATGGTGCTGACCTTGCCGATCTATTCGTACTGTCGGCGGTTTTTGCCGCCGGATATTCAGCTTTTATTCACTTGGGACGAGGAAAAATGTTAAACAGTATTCGCATGATGAAGGCGCTGATCGTGGCGTTGATCATGGTTTTGTCGATGGGCGTTCGCGCTCAAACCTGGCCGACGCAGACGCTTCGTTTTGTCGTGCCAACGCCGGCCGGGAGTTCTGTCGATATCGTGGCGCGGCTGGTCGCTGAAAAGCTTGGCGACAAGATCGGGCAGACAGTCATCGTCGAAAACAAGGGGGGCGCCGGCGGGACGATCGGCGCGGATGCCGTGGTCAAGGCGCGTGATGGACATACCTTTTTTCTCGCCTATAACGGCCCGATCACCGTGGCGCCGTCGATGTTTCCCAAGCTGCCGTACAACCCGCAGCGCGATTTCGTGCCGATCATTCTGGCCGTGACCCAACCCAACGTGCTTTCCGTCCGGACCGATCTCGGGGTCAATTCGGTCAAGGAACTGGTGGCGCTGGCCCAAAGCCGGCCAGGCAAGATTGACTACGCCTCGGTCGGCAACGGTTCGCTGTCGCATCTGGCCATGGAACTGCTCAAGATGCAGAGCGGCACTTCCTTGCTGCATATTCCGTTCAATGGCGGACCCGCGGCAACGCTGGCCCTGGGTCGCGGTGACGTGCAAGTGCTGTTCGCCGCCCTGTCCAACGTGCAGCCCTTGTTGCGCGACGGCAAGGTCAAGCTGCTGGCGGTGTCGAATGCCAGGCGCTCGGTCGTGCTGCCGGACCTGCCGACGATCGCGGAGGAGGGATATCCGGGATTCGACGCGACGACGTGGAACGGTTTCCTTGCGCCGGTTGGCACGCCGAAAGAAGTGGTACTGCAATTGAACAAGGCGATTGGTCAGATTCTGGAACTGCCCGAGATAAAACAGAAATTGCTGGCCGGCGGAGCGGAAGTCGCGGCAGGTTCGCCCGAAGAATTCGCTGAACTGCTCAAGAACGAGACGGCGGCATGGGCTACGGTGATCGAGCGTTCCGGCATCAAGCTGGAGTGATGGGGTAAAAACCCCAAAAAACAGTTTCCGGACACGGCGACGGCAGGCTCTGAAAAGAGTCTGCCGTTTTTTTTGGCGCGTTCAGCATGAACACATTCCTGCGAGTGTTGTTTTGCCGTGTTGTTACAAAGGTTTGTTTTTTTCTGCCGGTCTGTAACAAATTACTTTAAGTAGATTTTTTTACTTATTGTTTTTAAACGTTTTTATATTTTGAGACATTTTCTTGAAATGCGCTCTAAGTCTTTGTGGTCATTGAAAAAATCGCAAAAAAACGCTTGCCATGCAAAATTCTTTGTCTTAGAGTGGGATTAAGTGGTAAAAAGTGGGAAGATTGTATCCTTTCGTGTGGAAAAGTGAGAATTTGATGTTTCAAGGAGCAACAGCGCTGAGTCTCGATGCCAAGGGGCGGCTGGCTATACCAGCCCGGTACCGTGATGCGCTTGTGTCTGCTTCGGGTGGTCAGCTCGTGCTGACGGCGCATCCGCATCGCTGCCTGCTCCTCTATCCCGCGCCCGCGTGGGAACCCATCCGGGACAAGGTGCTGGCGGAGTCGGGACTGAATAGACAATCGGCGGCAATCCAACGGCTGCTGGTCGGCCATGCCTGCGATGAGACTCTGGATTCCGCGGGCCGGTTGCTGGTATCCCCGGAATTGCGGCAATTCGCCCAGTTCGAAAAGCAGGTCTGGTTCGTCGGCATGGGGGCGCATTTTGAAATCTGGTCGGATGCGGGTTGGCGGCAGCAGCAGGAAGTTTTCCTCGGCGTGGGCGATCAGTCCCTGCCGCCCGGACTTGAGGATCTGGCGCTGTGAGCCTTACTTCTGCACATCGAACCGTCCTGCTGCGGGAAGCGATCAAGGCTCTGGCGGTCGGTCCTTCCGGCTTCTATGTAGACGCGACTTTCGGGCGAGGCGGGCATTCGCGCGCCATCCTTGAATCCCTGGGGCCGGAGGGACGCCTGCTGGCGCTCGACCGCGATCCGCAGGCCATTGCCGCAGCGCGGGAAATCAGGGATCGGCGGTTCATGGCGATACATCGCCCGTTCGCCGAGCTTGCGGCGGCAGCGCGTGAATCGGGTTTTTCGGCCGTCGACGGCGTGCTGCTGGATATCGGCGTGTCGTCGCCGCAGATCGATGACGCGACGCGTGGGTTCAGTTTTCGTTTCGATGCGCCGCTGGATATGCGCATGGATACTACGCAGGGTGAAACTGCCGCATCGTTTCTGGCGACGGCGGATGTACAGGAAATTACGGAGGTCATCAAAAATTATGGCGAAGAACGGTTTGCTTTCCAGATTGCAAAGAAGATTGTGGCTGCTCGGGGCGAACGGCCTCTTGCAACCACCCACCAGCTCGCCGCGCTCGTACGCGAAGCCGTGCGGACCCGCGAGCCCGGCCAGGATCCGGCGACGCGTACCTTTCAAGCTCTACGGATTCACGTCAATCAAGAGCTCGACCAGCTCGCGCTAGCGCTGTCACAGGCCTTGGAACTGCTGAAGGTGGGCGGGCGGCTGGTGGTGATCAGTTTCCATTCGCTCGAAGACCGTATCGTCAAGCGTTTCATGCGCGAGCAATCGAGCGACAACTTGCCGAAACATCTGCCCTTGCGCTCTTCCGAACTGCCGCTCCCCTGTCTGCGTCTGATTGGCAAGCCGGTGAAAGCCAGTAATGAGGAAGTGGCAGCCAACCCCCGCGCGCGTAGCGCGGTGATGCGCGTTGCTGAACGATTGGCCGGCGATGCGCAACGGAGGGCTGCCTGAGATGGTGCGCTTCAATATTCTGCTGCTGTTGGTCATTCTTTTTTGCGCTCTGGGCGGGGTGACCTCTCAGCACAAGGCGCGCAAATTGTTCCAGGCGATGGATGCCGAGCAGGAGCGTGCCCGACAGCTTGACGTCGAATTCGGTCAACTGCAATTGGAGTTGTCGACCTGGGCGACTTCGACACGGATCGAGAAAATCGCCCGCGAGAAGCTGAAAATGCGCGCGCCGGAAGCCGCCAGGATCATCACCGCTACGTCCGGAACACAGGGAGGTGGGCGATGATGAATTTCAGCGGCACGCGCGCGCACAAATTCACTGAAAGTCCAGTGCTCAAACTGCGCCTGCAGGCGTGGCGTTCCCGCCTGACGGCGCTGCTGATTCTGGCTGGTTTCGCCGTGTTGATCGGACGCTCGTTCTATCTACAGGTGTTGAATAACGATTTTTTGCAGGAGAAGGGTGAATCGCGCTATCGCCGCGATCTTGAGATTTCCGCTTCACGCGGCCGGATTTCCGACCGCAACGGGGACGTGCTGGCCGTATCGACCCCGATGCAATCGATCTGGGCCATTCCGGCCGATGCCCGTTTGACTCCCGAGCAGACGCGCCAGTTGGCCGGTCTGCTGGAGATGGACATCAAGGAACTGGAGCGCCGGCTGGCCAGCGACAAAAGCTTCGTTTTCCTCAAGCGCCAGTTGTCGCCGGAAATCGGCGAAAAGATCGCGGCTCTGAAGCTTCCCGGCATCGGCCAGGACCGCGAATATCGCCGTTACTACCCGAATGGCGAGATGACGGCGCACCTCGTCGGTTTCACCGGCATCGATGACAAGGGGCTGGAAGGCGTCGAACTGGCGTTCCAGGGCCAGCTTCTCGGCCATCCCGGCAGCCGTTCGGTGATCAAGGACCGGCGTGGTCAGATTGTCGAGGACGTCGGCTCGGTCCGCTCGCCCCGGGACGGCAATGACATCCATCTGGCAATCGACTCGAAAATCCAGTACATCGCCTACAGCCAGCTCAAACAGGCTGTCGAGCATTTCAAGGCCAAGGCCGGCGGCGTGGTCGTGGCCGATGCCCGGACCGGCGAAATCCTGGCGCTCGCCAACTGGCCAACGTACAACCCGAACAATCGTGAGCGCCTGACAGGCGCGCAATTACGCAATCGGGCGCTGACCGACACCTATGAACCGGGATCGGTGATGAAACCCTTCACGGTAGCCCTGGCGCTGGAAGCCAACAAGGTGCGTTTCGACACCGTGATCAATACCGCTCCGGGCTACCTGAACTTCGGCAAGATGACCATCTCGGACTCGCATCGGTATGGTCCGCTGACCGTCGCCCAGGTGATCCAGAAGTCATCCAACGTGGGCACGGCGAAGATCGCCGCCATGCTGCCGCCGGAAAAAATGTGGAACATGTATGAAGCCATCGGGCTGGGACAAGCGCCAGGACTGGGCTTCCCCGGCGAGGTCTCGGGCCGCCTGCGTTCCTGGAAATCCTGGCGACCAGTTGAGCAGGCCACCATGTCCTACGGCCACGGCCTGTCGGTATCGCTGATGCAGCTCGCCCGCGCTTACACGGTTTTCGCCCGCGAAGGCGACATCATTCCACTGACGCTGACCAAATCCGACGGGACGCTGGCCCGCGCGACGCCGGTATTCAGCCAGCAAACCGTGCGGGAAATGCGGGCCATGCTGGAAATGGCGACGCAGCCGGGCGGTACGGCGCCCAAGGCACGGGTTCCAGGCTACCGCATCGGCGGCAAGACCGGCACGGCGTACAAGATCGAGGGCGGTCAATATGTCAAGAATTACGTGGCCTCGTTCGTCGGCTTCGCGCCGATCTCCGATCCACGACTGGTTGTGGCCGTGATGATTGATGAACCGGGTTTTGGCGCGCATTTCGGCGGCGACGTCGCCGGTCCGGTGTTTTCCAGGGTCATGGGTGGCGCCTTGCGCACGCTCGGTGTTGTCCCGGATGCGCCGGTGGTGCAAGCGGCGGCTGGCGGCGCTCGGTCGGAGCAGGAAAAACTATGAGCGCGATATCGTTGATGCCGTGCTTTGCCGACGCTTCGCCGATCCTGCGCGACCTGGCGGCGCGACAAGCGCGGGCCAGCGGCGTGGCCGACGACAGCCGCCGCGTGCGCCCCGGCGACTTGTTTATCGCTTTCCCCGGCGATTTTGCCGACGGACGGAAATATATCCCGGACGCCATCGCGCGCGGCGCGGCTGCCGTCCTCTGGCAGACCGGCGACGGGTTTGCCTGGCGGGACGAGTGGCGTCTCCCGAATCTGGGCGTTCCCCATTTACGCCCGCTTTGCGGACCGCTCGCACAGGCCGTGTTCGGCTATCCGGGTGAACGTCTGTCGCTGATCGCGATCACCGGAACCAACGGCAAGACGAGCATCGGCCAATGGCTGGCTGGCCTGCATCCGCACCGCTGCGCGGTGATCGGTACGCTCGGCGCGGGGTTCGCTGACCAGCAGACGGAAACCGGTTTCACCACGCCGGAGGCCGCGACGCTGGCCCGGTATCTTGCTGATTTCGCGGAGGAAGGCGCGCAAGCCTGCGCGCTGGAAGCTTCTTCGATCGGCATCGAGGAAAAACGTCTCGACGGAACGCGAATCGACGTGGCGGTGTTCACCAACCTGACGCGCGATCATCTCGATTATCACGGTTCAATGGAATCCTACGCGGAGGCCAAGGAAAAACTATTCCGCTGGCCGCGCCTGCGTCTGGCGGTGATCAATCTGGACGATGGTTTCGGACA
>BNUC01000121.1 GCA_025997075.1 Betaproteobacteria bacterium
GCCAGAACAGCCGCCGGCAATACGCTCCGATGTTTATTCACATTTAAACGGATTTCTTCAGGATTGCTTTTTGACTCCGATCCATCATCCTCTCGCCAGCGCAATCCGATCTGAAACATGAGCAGAATAACGATTCCAAAAAAAAGCCAGCCATAGATCAGGTGATCGACGCCAACCGCGAGCTTGTTGCCCGAAAAATGGCCAAGCATGACAATGAGGTAGGCGCGCAGCCAGTTGGCCAGAATCGGCACGACAAAGGAAACGGCAATAAAGGCCAGCCTGCGCTTTAGCGAACGATAGTTCAGGTAGGCGAAGAGCGTGCCCAACATCAATGAAGCGATGAGATAACGTATCCCGCTGCACGCCTCCGCCACCGACCAGCTTCCTGACGGGATTACGAATTGCAAGCCCTCCCGGTAAACAGGAACACCGGAGAAACGCAAGGCCAGAACAGTAAAATCGGCGGTCCATTGCATGAGTTGCGGCAAGGAAAATTCGCCGAAAGGCACTGCAAACAGAAGAAATGCCAGCGGGAAACCCATGGCCAGGGAAATTCGCAGGCCGAGAACTGTCGCCACGGTCAACACCAGAATTCCGATCAGCGCGAATTGCGACACGGGCGCCACCGTGGCTATTTGTCCCAGCAGCCAGACGAAACCGCTGGCGGCTATGCCGAATGCAAACCACGGATTGGGTTTCGGTTGCATATCCGCCAACACCTCGCGTTCCCGCCAGATCAACCAGAGGGAAATCGGCAGAATCAGAAATCCGTGCATGAAGGTGTCGCTACGCGCCCAGATGGCTGCCATCGCCATCGCCGTTTCCCTGTAGAACAGCAACTCGGCCAGAAGAAGCGTGACCAGAACTACAAGCGGAGTGCGCCACCTCTGCCATTTCTGCCGCCGGCAGAGATCTTCCCGGTCTGCTAGCGGGGCGTTTTCACCGTTGCACATGTGTTCAGACACTGGCGACCACCGTCTCGATATGACGGTCGATAATCGACAGATGCGCGTCCCAGCTATAGCATTGGACAACTTGCTGACGCGCCGCCTGGCCTACCGACACACGCCGTTCGGGAGATTCCAGCAAAGCCATGACCTGCCGAACATGGTCATCAACGCTTTCCGCCAGCAGCAGATCACGCTCCGGAACGGCATCCACTGCTTCGCCGCAGCCGCGTGCGACGACCACCGGCACGCCCATGGACATCGCTTCCAATACCTTGTTCTGGATGCCGCGCGCGATGCGCAGCGGCGCCACGACGACACTGGCATGGCGCAGATACGGGCGAACGTCGGGAACCGTGCCGGTAACGACTACCCGTTCCCCGACAAGCGCCTGCACTGCGGCGCCTGGACTGCGTCCGACGATGTAGAAGCGCGCGTCGGGCTGGCGTGCTTGCAGCCGAGGGAAAATCTCTTCGGCGAACCATTTGACCGCATCGATATTCGGCCAATAATCCATGGCTCCGGTGAAGACCAGCGGAATTTCGCCCGCGGCATACGGCGATGCGAATTCGTGTTGCGGAGAAAAAAAGTCCGAATTGACGCCATTGCACATGGCCGACACCATGCCGCGGCATTCAGGCGCTGAACGCAGGAATAACTCCGTCTCGTTTTCCGTCGAGAAGAAGGAATGCGCCACCGACGCGGCGATGCCACGCTCGTGGGACAGCAGACGCTCGCCTTCGCGCCGGTAAATCCATGACATCGGCCAACGATGCGCCGGGGCGTATTGCGTCCACTTGGCGGAGTCGACATCGCAGAAATCGACCAGGGTTTTCTCTCGCGGAAAAGTGTTGAGATATGGCGTCATCGCCGACGAGAAAACGACAGCGGCATCAATCCTGTGTTCCTTTATCGTCCCGTTTACCCACGCCTGCAAGGAAACATCGCGGTAGTACGGCAGCGTCAGCGCTTCACCAGTCAACAGACCACGCAGGCTACGGAGTTTCGCCAGTTTCGGCGACAATCGCGCGATATACAAGCCGGCGCAGAACTCCCGCAATTTTTCAACGTAGGCCTCGTCCTGCGGGTCGTCGATGAACGTGCCCACAAAAACCCGATGTTTCGCCGCCAAATGCCGTAGCAGGTGGAACGAGCGCACCTTGTCGCCTTTATTGGGCGGATACGGAATGCGGTGCACGAGATATAACAGGCTGCTCACGGCCTAGCCCAGATTGCGCACGATGAACGGCCCCAGCCAGTTAGCCAGACCAATCGGCAACCGTCGCCAGGCGGCTATAAAAAACTTGAACCTGGCGTTCGACGGATTGTTCTGCGGGATGCCGTCGCGTCGATAGAGGCAGTATTCGTAAAACAGCGGTTGAGGCTCGAAGCCCCAGTTTTTCTTGAACGAATACGAGCCCGTGCCCTGCTTGCTGCGTCCGTAATCGAATACCTTGATGCCCCGCTCGCAGGAGCGGCGCATCAGTTCCCAGTATTTGAAATCATTGCCGGCCAGATCGCGCGCAGCCACATCATCACCGGCGTAATACGGCAGAATCTCGCCACGGAAATAAAAGCTGAGCACACTGCTGACCGTTCTGCCTTCTTTATCGGTGACGGTCAATACATCGCAATCCTGGCCGAAGACTTCAAGTAGTTTCTGGAAATAGCGCTTGGGCATGGCCGGTGTTCCATGTCGCAGAACATTGTCGGCGTAGAGCGGGAAAAACCGTTCGACATCGCCGTCGATCTCGCTGGAAAGCCCGTTCTTGATGCCCTTACGCACCATCGCCCGCTGTTTGCGGGGAATAGCCAGCATATTGGCTTCGACATCCGCTTCGATGGCTTTGCGAAATGAGACGTAGAGATCCTGCGTAGGCCAGTCGGCATGGCGCTGCCTGAAGTTGCGCAATTCGAGATGCTCGACACCCAGTCCCTGGGCAATCGACTGCGCTTCATTTTCCAGGAGTTGCGCCGCCGCTTCGTCATTGGCCGCAACGCCACCGTAAACGGCGAATGGCAGCGAGACGAGCGCATTGCCAAACAAGAGACTTTTGACGTGCGCGAGCGGCAACACGCCTTCGATCGCGCCGTCCCGTTCGGCATAAAGAAAATAAGTCGGGTGCCGGAAAACGCCGGAAACAATCTCTTGCCAGCCAGAGCGATGAAAAAACGTCGCTTGCGGACACGCCAGGACAAAGTCATCCCAACGTCGCGCGTCTTGAATATTACCGGGATCCAGCCGACGGATAGTCAAGGACGTCATCCGCCTTCCCCATCCGGACGGGAAAGAAAGATCGCATCCATTCGCCCCCAATGAAAATCTTCCAGCAAACGCCGGATACGTCCCTCGGTTCGTCGCAGGTTGAGGTAGTGACGGAAACGTGTTTTCAGATTGATTCCTGGAATTCTCGGCTGCTCATAATCGATTTCCCAAGGATGAAAAAAGAAAATCGCCGGTTGCCCCTCTCCGCCGTTAACACGGTTCAACAGCCAGCGCGACACGGCATAGGGCATCAACCGGAAATAACCGCCGCCGCTGGCCGGCCAGTTACGCCCGAAAAAACAGACCGTCGTCGGCGGAACTTCCAGCAAGCCGCCACGTACTTTGTGCGCAAATCGCGGCGCGTCCGGCATGCCATAGTGATCGTGACGTATCGGATAGATGCTCGAACTGTACAGATACCCCGCCCGTTCGAGGCTGTCGAAGGCCCACTGGTTTTTTTCGCCAATCGAAAAACTCGGAGCGCGGTAACCCTTCACCTGTTGGCCGGAGAGATCTTCGAGCAGCTTTTTCGCCGCATCGATATCCGCGAAAAACGCGTTTTCGTCCAGGTCGCTGGCGCGCTGATGACCATAGCCATGACTCGCCACTTCGTGACCGGCATCGGCAATCCTGCGAACGAGTTGCGGATAACGTTCGGCGATCCATCCCAGCGTAAAGAATGTCGCCTTCGTCCGGCACTCATCGAGCATGGTCAGGATGTGTCCGACATTACGCTCGATCCGGCACTCACGACTGTCCCATTCACTGCGGGCAATATATGGAGCGAGCGCGGAAACCTGAAAATAGTCCTCGACATCTATCGTCAGGGCGTTAGTGATCGGCGCGCGCGGCATGGTCGGGCTCATATTTCATGTTTTGGCGCCTTCCCCGATGCGGGCAATAAGCCAGCCGGCCAGATGAGAAGCGATACGTTCCGCGGTATGCCCATCCCATAGTTCGGGAATGCGTCCACGCTTTCCGCCACTGGCGACGATTTCGGTTACGCCGGCAAGGATTGCCCGACGGTCACGCCCAACCAGGGTATTGGTGCCTTGTTCAACGGTGATCGGACGCTCCGTGTTCTCGCGCATCGTCAGGCAGGGAATCCCCAGCGCCGTGGTTTCCTCCTGCATGCCGCCGGAATCCGTGAGCACCAGTCGGGCGCTGGACATCAGCCCAAGCATCTCGAGATAACCTTGCGGCGGCAGCAACACGATCCGTTTACCGGCGACAAGATCACCCAACCCGAAGCGCTCGATATTGCCGCGCGTTCTCGGATGCAGGGCAAAAATCAGCGGCAGTCGCTCCGACGCTTCGCGCAAGGTTTCGAGCAAAGGCCGCAAGGTCTCTTCCTGGTCGACATTGGACGGGCGATGGAGCGTCACCACGGCATATCCGGCCGGAGAAGCCGCGACGGAACCATCGAAACCGGCCGCATCGAGGATGTCGGCAGGCCGGCGCGCCAGTTCACGGTTGGCCATCAGCGAATCGATCATGACATTGCCGACGAATTCGACGCGCGCCTGGGAAACACCCTCGTGCAACAGATTATCGAGCGCACTGCGTTCGCTCGTATAAAGCAGATCCGCCACCTGGTCGGTCAGCACCCGGTTGATTTCCTCCGGCATGCCCCGGTCAAAGCTGCGCAGACCGGCTTCCACATGGGCGACGGGAATGCCTTTTTTGACGCCGACCAGGGTGCAGGCCAAAGTCGAATTCACGTCGCCGACCACCAGAATGCACGATGGCCTGGACTCGTCGATAACCGGCTCGAATCGCTTCATGACCTCGGCTGTCTGCACGGCGTGCGTTCCCGAACCGACTTCAAGATTGATGTCCGGACGCGGCAGGCGCAGATCCTCGAACAGCCGATCATTCATATCCCGATCGTAGTGCTGGCCGGTATGTATCAACAGCGAAGGAATGGCTGGGCTGTGTCCGGCAAGGGCGCGCAGGATCGGCGCCATTTTCATGAAGTTCGGACGCGCGCCCACGATGCACAGAATGGGACCAAGATTTTCGGGCCAGGATTTACAGATCAAGTCGGTTTCTCCGTCTGATTTTTTTTGTTTACCCGGATGGCATCGACCATCTGCTGTAACAAAGTCAGCGTCGCCGAAGTGCTGCGTTCGATCTGGATCATGCTGTGTTCCAGGCGCACGATATGTTGTTCGCTGAGATCCTTTTTCAGATCATCAATGGCTCGCAGCGCTTCATTGGCCGATTGCGCGTCCATTTTAAGCTGGGCCAGTTTCAGCTCCATGATCCCGACATTAGTCAATTGAGCCTTCTGCGGGGGGGACTCCACCACATCCGGAGGATCCAGCGGCATCACTCCCGGAGACAGCGTCTCTTCGTTGAGTTCACTCGCCAATTTCTCGACATCGGCCGCCTTGAATTTAGCCTTCCCACCCAGAAAACCGGAAAGGAGAATCCTGTCGCAAAGCAAATTGATGCGCCGAGGAACACCACCGCTGACCTTGAACAGTGCCGCGTAAGCCTCGCCGTCAAAAAGCGGCCTGCCTTTGTAACCAGCGCATTTGAGCCGATGCTCGACGTATCCACGGGTTTCATCCTGGTCCATCGGACCGATATGGCACGCCGCGAGGACGCGCTGCCGCAGTTGTTTCATGTGCGGACTTTGCATGATGTTGCGGAATTCCGGCTGGCCAATCAGGAAGCTCTGCAACAAACCCTGTGTCTCGAACTGAAAGTTGGACAACATCCTCAGTTCCTCGACCGCCTGCTGCGTCAAATTCTGTGCTTCATCGACGATCAGCAGGCAACGCTTTCCCTGGCGCACCACATCGACAAAAAAAGCCTCCAGTGCAAGGAGTACATCGGATTTTTCGAGATTCTTGCTACGCACGCCGAACGCCGCCGCCACCATGCGCAAGGTATCGTCGGCATCGAGCTGGGTGCTGACCAGTTGTGCCGCGACCACTTTTGAAGATTCAAGTTTGTCGAGCAGCCCGCGAACGATAGTCGTCTTCCCGGCGCCGACCTCACCCGTCACAACGATAAACCCCTCGTTCTGATGCAACCCGTATTCCAGATAAGCCATCGCACGCTTGTGCTGCTTGCTGCCGAAATAGAAATTCGGATCCGGATTGAGCTGAAACGGCTTGCTGGTCAGGCCATAATAAGTTTCGTACATGCTGTTGAACTAGAACTGGTGAGAAAACGTCCCGGTCAGGGCGTTTTCCGTGTAGCTCGTGCTTCCATCCACTTCAATACGGCGTACTCCCAGGCCGGCGCTGGTTTTCGGCCCCAATCGGGTCAGGAAATTGACGGTATACATCGTCTCGTCCGTATGCACTGAAGAACTTCCAGACCCTTTGTTCTTCAGGCGCGAAGCGGATCCAGTCAAGGTTGAAAGCCCACTGAGATTGTGCGACCAGTTGACGCTGGCGCCGGTCTGCTTAATGCTCTCAAGGTTGGAGAAATCGGTTCCAAGGAACCATCCCGATCCTGTTCCATTGGAAATATCCTGGTTCTCGCTCCGAGTGGCCGCAAAGGTAACCGTATTACGCGCACCGACCAGCGCTAACGACAATTCCTTGCGTTTCTGCAAGGTCACGCCCGTTGTCAGAAAACCGCCCTGAAGCGATGCGTTCGGCGAGATACCGCTGTTCTGTAACATGGCATTCACGTAAGCAGCCCGCGCCACGGGATCGGGAATGGCCGAGGAGAACATGCTGTCGAGCAGGCCAAAATACGTGCCAACGCTCCCCGACGATTGATCCGTGGAGGTGTAAACATCCTTTGTCTGAGTGTATTTCCACGCGGTACCCGGCGTCCGGTGCGTAAAGGTGATGCTGTTACTGTCACCAAAAAAACGGTCCTCATAGGAAGCGGCCAACAAGGTTCTTTCCGTCGGCGTCCATTCGAATCCCGCGCCCTTGATGGTATGCGACTCCTTGTTCAGGCTGGTGTAGTCGTTGGACTCACGTCCGGCAATCAGGGATGCGCGAAGCTGCGGAACGATACGATATGTGAGCGTGCCCCGCACGAGATCCGACTCTGTACTGCGGCCTTGTTCAAAATCGTCTTTTTGACTGTTCGCATCGAGGGACCAGCCAAACCTGGAAAACTCTTTCGTACTCGCCAGGCGACCAACCAACTGCCTCGTTTTCGCATTACGGGCATTGTTCCCGTCCGAAGTCGTCCTGCTCAGGTTGTAACGCAATAGATATTCGGTCGAGGCGCCAAGGGTTCCCCTGAAATAAGGAGCAATCTGGTAGGTAGCGGTTTCAACCCTGTTGTCACTGTTATTGGTGTCGACGGAAGAATACGTCGATCCACTGAAGGCAGACAGGTTCTGTTGCGAAATCATCGCGCTGGCATCGATGAAAAACCAGTTTTCCAAAGCCTCCAGCGTCCCCATCGCATTCAGCGAATTCTGGAAATTGTTACGTGAAGAATCGTTTGCATAGTGCAAACCATGCAACTGATAATCGAAACTCAGACTGAGACGATCTCCGCGGCCGTTAATCTTGATCCCCGGCGCAATATCGGTGATCCAGTCATTCTCCCGATGTTTTTTGACCTGGCCGACATTGTCTGTCGCGGTCTCGTTGACGGAGATGGACGGCACGATCTGCCAATCACCCGCCAACGCCGTCGGCGCCATCATGCCCAGTACCGCGCCGAACGCAGCCAGGATGGGAACACTACACCGCGTTGCCATACCCATATCCGTATCCATATCCATATCCGTATCCATATTCATCCCTGCTTATCGTTTTCACCTGATTCAACAGCATCAGCCGGACCGGGCAGGATTCGATCGCCGCCAATGCGCTCCTGACATCGGAAAGAGTCGTTCTTTCCGCGGCAACGACCATGACCACCTGCCCCATATGCGACGCCAGCGTCCGCGCTTCCGTCGTCACCAGCAAAGGCGGAGAATCGAAAATGATGATCCGGTCGGCATAACGGTTCGACATCTCTTCCAGCAGCCGGACCATTGCGTCGCTTGCGAGCAATTCCGTTGCGCGCGGGTGCGGCCTGCCGCTGGGCAGGATGGTCAGCTTTTCGATGTTGGTCCTGAGCAGCACCCGTGACAATGAGACATTTTCATCGACCAGCACGTCAAGCAAACCCTTCCTGGGTTTCAATCCCATTCTCTTCAACAACGACGGACGAGCAACATCGGCATCAACAAGCATCACCGTGTTATCCAGTTCCATGGCGATGCTCACAGCGAGATTCAGCGTTGAATAGGTCTTACCCTCGCCAGGCAAGGCGCTGGTGACCATGATCAGATTACCATCCTTGACTCGCGCCGCGCCTTTACCCATTGCGTTGTCGATGAGTGGACGCTTGATAACGCGATATTCATCCGCCTGGAGAGAACGCGGCGAATCGGGACAGATGATTCCTGCCTTCTTCAGCACATTAAAATCGATTTCCACCTGGCGCGACTGCGACTTCTCAGACTTCCGGGGTATTTGGGCCACCGGGCGTGACTGCGATATTTCAGGCTCCGGGGGCATTTTTGCTACCCGGCGCGACTGCGGAATTTCAGGCTCCGGAGGCATTTTTGCTACCCGGCGCGGCTGCGGTATTTCAGGCTCCGGAGGCATTTTTGTCACCTGGCGCAATTGCGGCGCCGCTGACTCCAGAGCCATTTCAGGTTTGCGTGTATCGGCCGTTTTACCACCTGCACGCGGGGCAACACCACGCGGCTGTTCAACGGCAATCGGTTCCACCTCATCTTCCAATGGCGCCGGAATATCGACGCCCGCACTTCTCAACTGCTCCAAACGTCGTGCGGCTTGTTCAATGAGAGTCATCATTATTCCTCAGGCAGCGCGAGCCGACAGATAAACCATGAGGGCCATTCCAGCGCCATAAACGGCCAGGAGCGACAGAACGCCAACGATGAATAACCACAACAGTCTCTTTTCCCTGACAAGCTCCGCATCGGGCCTTTTTTTCGAAACGACACCCAATAACGGCAGGCCGGTCATCTCCCGCAAGGCGCGGGCATCAAAGAAAACCGGGCGGAACTGGCTCAGCGCGAACGGGAAAAACAAACCCGCGCCCAAGGCCAACAGCAAGGTCATGGGCAACAGCAGCAAACGATTGGGAGAGACTGGCTTGGAACTGGCGCGCGCCGGATCAATCAGACGAAAACCGACGGTTGCGGTCGAAGCATCCATCTCGCCGGAAATCGTCGCGGACTCCCTGCGTGTCACGAGGGTTTCGTAATTTTTCTTGTGGACATCATAATCGCGATTAAGCTGCACCAGTTCCGCCTCGATTTGCGGAACCATTTTCATGTCATCCTTCAACTGGTTGTATCGGCTCTGGTATTCCGCCACACGAGTACGAAGCTTCGCCACGCTGGCCTCGTTTTCCGCCAGCGAAACTCTCAGTTGCTGATGCACCGGATTCGTACTGGGCGGCGCTATGCCCGGATTCGACGCGGCAAGCTTTTTACGCGCGTCGATTTCCTGAAGCCTCAGTTCTTCCAGTTCCTTGATCATCCTGCGCGTCCCCACGACATCGGGATGTCGATCGGTATAACGTTGCAGGAGACCATCCAGATTGCGCTTCAAAGTGTCGATGCGTCCGTCGATTTCCGGTACTACGCCCGATGCGGCTTCGGGCGTACCGGACGTCAGAACCGATTCCTCGCCGGCGAGCTGACGTTTGATCGCATCCCTGGAGTTTTCCACTTCGCGCAGTTCAAGCCTGGCTCGTTCAAGCTCGGAACTCACTTCGCTCAAACGCCCGAAATAATCCTTGCCTTCACCGGTTTGCGCGGAAAGGTTCCTGAGCTTGAATTCCTTCAGCCGCTCTTCCGCTTCCTCAAGCTTTTTTTGATAGACCTGAATCTGGTCGTCAATGAATTTCCTGGCGGAATCGGCATCCTTGCGCTTATCGCCCAGGCCGGACTCCACGAAAATCGACACCAGCGACTGCACGATGCGCTTCGCGCGGTCAGGTTGCGGATCGGTATGCGCCAGAGTATAGAGATTATCCCGTGAAGTGCTTTTGATGGTCAGCGTTTTCGCCAGATCATCGATCAGTGACTCCAGTTCCGCCCTGCTCTTGATATTGAGATCAAGATCCGCCATGCGGACCAGCTTCTCGATATTGGGCCGGCTGATCAGCGTGCGGCTCAGGATCATGATCTGCTGATCCATGTTGGGCTCGATCGCCAGACCGGCCATGAGAGGCTTCAGTATTGACTGCGTATCAACATAGATACGCGCTGACGCCTCGTAACGGTCGGGGATGCGAAAGACCACGACGACGCCGATTAACGCGACGATCCACGCGCTGAAAAGACCGAGCCAGCGATGTCTCCACATTCCCCTCAAAACGAGGGTCGCCTGGCGGAGGATTTCATCCATCGGTCGATTGTCTCTTCAAGAATTAGAAAACCGCATTGCGTCCAGGGACGCAATGCGAACGACACCCGGCATTATCAGAACCAACTGCGTGGGATGATGAGCACATCCCCCGGTTTCATGTCAACATTGGCCGATGGATGAAATCCTCCGCCAGGCGACCCTCGTTTTGAGGGGAATGTGGAGACATCGCTGGCTCGGTCTTTTCAGCGCGTGGATCGTCGCGTTAATCGGCGTCGTCGTGGTCTTTCGCATCC
>BNUC01000122.1 GCA_025997075.1 Betaproteobacteria bacterium
GCGCGAGCATAAACCGCACCAAGATAGAAACCGTACGAGTGTTGTCTTTGTGCGTAATGGCTACCGCAATATTGTAATAAGCTTGGGTAGCCGGGAAGTTGCTACGATGTTTCCACTCGGACATTTTATCCAGGAGATGATCATGGCGACAAATGAACAAGGCGCTCAAAGCGAGCCGGCTCTCGGTCTCATCTCCGGAAAAATCCCCCCCAAGCATCTCGACGCGCTCAAAGTGCGGTGCAAATCACGTAAACCGGACTGATGATATCCGGCTCCTGTCCACCACACCGTTCCGACACTATTTTTTATAAATCACCCAAACGGAATCCAACGCCCGACAGAAAAATTTGGAGTACATTATGAAACGCTACGCACAAAGGGATGACGCCGTAACCACGCTTCTCGCCGAAGCAAAAGATCCTCACACCCCGAAGAAACGTCTGAGTATCCTGGCAAAAGAAAAAAACTACGTGAATGTACGCGAAGCCGTGGCGGAAAACACCGCCTCGCCGGCGACGGCACTTCAGAAACTGGCTTGTGACTGGAATGTAAATGTGCGTTGTTCTGTTGCGGAAAACTCAAAAGCACCGCCGGATGTCCTTCTGAAATTAGCAGGCGATAAGGACGAAACAGTACGCATGGCGGTGGCCAAAAACCATAACACTCCGTTAAAAGCATTTCTTCTGATACTGACTACCGACCAGGATGTGGATCTGCGTATAGAAATGTTGGGAAACTGCAGTCTGCCGCAGGAGGTGTTCCGTGTTCTGGCAAAAGATGCAAGCTCGGCGGTACGCAAGGCTTTCGCCGTGAATCCCAAAGCTCCGGTGGAGGCACTCCTGAAACTGGCAAGGGATCAGGACCCGAAACTGCGCCTCATAATGGCGAAGGAGCGCCGTATGTCGCCGGAGATACTTCTCACGCTGGCGGATGATAAATCCAGCGAAGTCCGCGAGGCTATCGCAATCCATGACGATGCTCCGCAAGAAGCGCTTTTGAAACTGGCGGGAGACCCGGACGAAGCAGTGCGTCGTCATGTGTCACGACATCACAAGCTTCCTCCAGCCGCTCTGATGAAACTGGCGGGTGATCAGGTCGAAGCGATACGTCGCGATGTGGCGCAAAATTTCTTTACCCCGGCGGCAATACTTCAAAACCTGGCTAGTGATCAGGACAAAGAGGTACGCCGTTATGTGGCTCGACATTCCAACACTCCGCCCGCGGAGGTCCAACATCTGGCCGGCGATCAGGATGGAGAAGTTCGCCGTAACGTGGCACACCATTTCTCCGCCTCGTCGGACACGCTCCAAAAACTGGCGGACGATCCGGACGAAAGGGTACGCCGAAATGTGGCGGAAAACGCCAATACTCCCCCCGCGGCGCTCCAAAAACTGGCGGACGATCCAGACGAAGATGTCCGCCAGAATGTGGCGAAACACCTCAAGACCCTGTCAGCAACACTCCAAAAACTGGCGGATGATTCGGACAAAGTCGTTCGCTGTTATGTGGCGGAAAACACAAACACTCCTTCAGCAGCGCTCCAAAAGCTGGCAGGCGATCAGGATGCAATGGTGCGCCGTAAAGTAGCGGAACACTCCAACACCCC
Source organism: Betaproteobacteria bacterium (assembly GCA_025997075.1). Lineage (GTDB taxonomy): Bacteria > Pseudomonadota > Gammaproteobacteria > Burkholderiales > Rhodocyclaceae > Propionivibrio. The sequence goes on from BNUC01000122.1 coordinate 1,607, forward strand.
GCCTGCGGGGCTACAACAATTGGCGGGCGACGGGGATGAAGATGTGCGTATCTTAATCGCTGAAAACCCCAAGACCCCGCTTGATGCGCTGGCAGTGCTGATTCTGGAAATGAACCATGATGTGCAAGAGGTCGCCCTGAGAGCTTTTCAAAAAAGGCGACGAGGCGTGTGTAATTCTGCCTAAAGGAAAATCACATGAAACACAGCATACCAACAGATGATGACTTCACTGCCCGCCTCGCAGAAGCAAAGAATCCAACAACTCTACCGTCAATACTTCTAGGACTGGCGAGTCATAGGAATGCAACATTACGCTGCAAGGTGGCAAGAAACCCCAACGCCCCACTCGCTGCAATTCAAGAGTTGGCAGAAGATCGGAACAGGGAGGTTCGAAGTGCGCTGGCTGAAAATCTCAATGTCCCAGGGGAAGTACTCCAACTACTGGTCAATGACTCTTACGCAGATGTGCGCCTTTCAGTTGCACAATACCTCGCTACCCCAACAGCGGTTCTCCAGCAAATGACAGATGATGCGGACGATATTATCCGCCGTGAGGTGGCGAGACACTCTATTATCCGCCGTGAGGTGGCGAGACACTCGACCCCCCCACCCTCGGCGCTCCAAAAACTGGCAGAGGATCCAGAGTATCTGGTTCGCGGCCAAGTGGTTCGACATCCCAACACTCCACCCGCAGTGCTCCAAAAACTGGCGAACGATCGAGACAGAGAGGTACGCTTCGAACTGGCACAAAATAACACTATCTCGATGGCATTGCTCCAGAAGCTGGCGGACGACCCGGAATTTCTTGTGCGTTCTGGCGTGGTGAAAAATTCCAATACCACCCCGACTATGCTCCAGAAATTAGCGGACAATCCAGTCAATTCAGTCCGTGTCTGCGTCGCGTGCCACCACAACACTCCCTTCGATGTGCTGGCGGTCCTGGTTCAAGACATGAGCGAGCGTGTGTAAAAGGCCGCCATGAAGGCTTTTAACGACAGGCAATGAGCCGGGAATTGAAATCATCATGTCTCCAAAGGAAATAATCGATACCGAATGAAATTCTCGCCTGCATCTTCTTTATGAACACAATTAAGCTTGGAGATTATTATGTTGAATCAAATTAATTTCATTGCTCTGCGCCAGTTTACGCTAGGGCTGTTTTTTTCCCTCGTGGCGCTGTTGTCGTTTTCCACCGTCGCTCAGACGGGGAAAACCCACACCAACAGCATCGGCATGGAATTCATTCAGATTCCGGCGGGTGAATTCATGATGGGATGCGGTCCGGAGGACGAACCCTGTCTCACGCACGAGAAACCACAACACCGCGTCACCATCAGCCAGCCGTTTTATCTGGGTAAATATGAAGTGACGCAGGGAGAATGGCTTGCGGTGATGGGGAACAATCCAAGCTACTTCAAAGGGAAGAACAACCCGGTGGAATCTGTGTCATGGAACGACATACAAGTGTTTATCCAACGCCTGAATGAAAAAGAAGGCGCGAACAGATACCGTCTGCCCACCGAAGCCGAATGGGAATACGCCGCCCGCGCCGGGACGACCAGCGCTTTTTCCTTCGGGAACGAGGCGAAACATGAAAGTGTAGACAGCCATGCGACCCAGTACGCCTGGTATGGCGGCGAAATTATTTCCGGCCCGTACCCTGTCGGCCAAAAACAACCCAATCCGTGGGGCTTATACGACATGCACGGAAATGTCGCGGAATGGGTCGAGGATTGGTTTGACGCAAACTATTACGCCCGAAGTCCCGTCCTTGATCCGACCGGTTCTTCTGAAAAAGGCATGGGTCGCGTGCTGCGGGGCGGATGTTGGTGTTGCAGCATGAAAAGAAATCTGCGCACAACCCGTGAAGGGTCGTCGGATCCGATGCGCTCCTCTTTCCGGACGGCTGCTCCGCCTGATAAAAAAGACATGACTACCGGGTTTCGCCTTGCGCGCTCCCCGGTTATCCCCGAACTTGCCTCTGCTCCAGAGACGGATACAGTGGCGCAACCCGCCAGAATAAAAATGGTGATGTCGGCTGCAATAATGGATGGCTTGATTCGCAATTTCTCGATTCCTGAACCCATGTTTCAGCAATATCCCGAACTGGTGCGCCTCCTGTTGCAAGCTGAAAAAATGGAGGACGACGAAAAACAATCCTGGTTTGATATTTATCCATCGATGGATACAGAACAGATCGCAAGGCTTTACAGCGTTCTGAACGATGAAAAGGAAAGACGGGAAGAGGTCGCCAGACAATGGGACGCATGGAAAACAGTGTTCACTCTTTCCAAAACAGGACGATCTCTGTACTCGCTGAAAAATTTCCCGGCGGCTTTTGCGACCTATTCGGAACTGGCGGATACACTCGGGAACATAACCGATCCCGATGCGCGAGAATGGGAGGCCGCCGCTATTTTTCGAAAAGGGATTATTCGTCGCAGGCAAGAACAATTTGCCGAAGCGGTCGTGCTTTTCGATCAGGTCGACCAGCGTTTTGCCCAAGATAATGATCCGGACATCCGGCGCACTGTGGCGGACGCCTTGCACAGAAAAGCCTTTCTGCTGAGCGAGTACCTGAACGACCCGGTCGGAGCGTTAAGGGCCAACGAACTGATACGGGAACGCTATTGCACAGGCCAGAACCACCAGGGTGAAGAATGGGAGGATAGCTGCTTTCGCGCAAAGCAAGACAGCATTGAGCCGCTGATTCTTCTCGGCAGGCAGGCAGAGGCCGGCGCGCGCATCCAGGAAATTCAGCAACAGCTTCCCAAGGGGTATCGCAATCTTGCCGAGCTGTCTTTCCTGTTATGGCTCATTGAACCCGAGCAGCACACGACGCAGGATGTCCTGAAAGCCATTCGCAAGAATTCATCCGACGGACTGGAAGCGAACTGGGTTTTCAATTCCATACGTCCCGTCATGGATCGTGAACCCGAACCGCGCAGAAGTCAGGCGCGTTGCTTTGCCGCCTTCTTTGAAACGCATCGCAAGGTCAGCACGCTGAAAAGCTGTCTGGGCGCTACGAGTGCCAGATAACAAGACATCCTCATGAATAGCATTGAATTCACCGGAACTGGAATGACGAAATTACAAAGACTTTTTTTCATCAGCGCGACGGGGCTGCTGCTTGCCGTGAGTTTTTCATTGGAAGTATTCCTTTCACCATTCACCAATAAACGATGGATGTTCTGGCTGGCGCTTGGATGCGTTCTGCTTCTGCTGTTTATCTTCACGCCAAATGCGGCATGCACCCGACTGCGCGAGCGGCTTGCCGCCTGGCCGGATGTCCGGATCGCCTGGACCTGCATGTTTACCGCTTTCATCCTGGATGTGCTGGAACTGATCCTTGGTGTCGGGAAAACTCCGTTTTGGACGATTTCGCGGTTGAGTGCGGTGAGTATTCTTCTGGTGACCTGCTTTGCCGCCATGCAGTTGCGCGCGATCGTCGATTGGAAAAAAAGCACGGCCATCGCCACTGCAATCGCCTTGCATATTTTTTGTCTATTGCTGCAACCAGACCTCTTTGCCGTGGTCGTTCAGCTTTGCTGTCTATTCCTGCTGGGAATCGCAGGTAAGGGGGAAAGGCGGCAAAAAATCCTTTATGCCGCGTTGTCATCATTCTTTTTTCTCTTGGGCCTGATGAGGTTGCTGAGCAGTCCTTATTTACTGAACCGCTTGAAATCATCATGGTTGGATCCTTCAAGCGAACCTATGGCATCAGGCTACCATTTGATGCTTATGCTCAGGGCTTTCAAGGTATCCGGCCTCTGGGGCATCGAAAATCCCGATGCGGCAGACCGTGGGTTCAACAGGCTGAAGGCCCTCATCCGCTTCAACCCTCTGCCATCCATCTCCCTGCACTGGGGCAATATCGCTACCGCCGTGTGCGTTGTTCTGCTCCTCATGCTGTTGGCGCTCCTCCTGCGATGGATCTGGCGTCAGCGCAATCTCGGGTATCGCAACGTGCTGTTCGGACTATGGGGCTTCGTTGCGTTCAGCCAGATATGGAGCCTTGGTGGTCAGTTTGGGCTGCTGCCTTTTGCCTGGGGCTACGGAACGGCCTTCCTCGGCGGCGGCATGGGATGCCTGATCCTGCTGCTGGGTGTGTGTTGCGCCATGGAACCGGCGGCTTTTTCCGGAGACGCCGGCGAAAGCCGCAATCCACTGCTGTTTGACAAAATATGACATCGTGGAAGCCGGCTGGAAAGATGAATTTTTCTTTGGCATTTTTCAACCCTTGGGGACATCTACCATGACGTATCGTAAGCCCCGCCATATCTGGATGGCGTTGTTGTTCGCCGGCCTTCTGGCCTGTTCCAATTCCGTGATCAAAGACCCTGCCACGGAGGAATCGCGCTCCCGCGACCTCGAAATTTCCGCTTCGCGTGGCCGGATCTTCGACCGTAACGGGGAAGTGCTGGCCGTATCTACGCCGATGCGCTCGATCTGGTATCAGCCTGGCGGTCACGGCCCACAGCCGACTCTGGAACAGACGCGCCGGCTGGCGGAACTGCTGGAGATGGAGGTCAAGGAACTGGAGCCGCGGCTGGCCAGCGACAAGTTCGTCTACCTGAAACGCCGACTGCCACCGGAAACCGGTGACAAGGTGGCCGCGCTGAAAATTCCCGGCATTGGTCAGGATCGCGAATACCGCCGCTACTACCCGATCGGCGAGACGACCGCGCATGTCGTCGGCTTCACCGACATCGACGACAAAGGACTGGAAGGCGTCGAATTTGCGTTTCAGGGCCAGCTTCCCGGCCATCCCGGCAGGGACATCCATCTGGCGCTCGATTCGAAAATCCAGCACATCGCCTACAGCCAGCTCAAGCAGGCTGTCAAGAATTTCAAGGCCCAGACCGGCAGCGTGGTCGTGGCCGATGCCCGGACCGGCGAAATTCTGGCGCTGGCTAACTGGCCCGGTTATAACCCGAACAATCGCGAATACTTGAAGGGCGAGCAGTTGCGCAACCGGGCAGTGACCGATACCTATGAACCGGGGTCGGTGATGAGTCCTTTTACCGCGGCGCTGGCGCTGGAAACCGGCAAGGTACGCTTCGACACCGTGATTAACACTGCTCCGGGCCGCCTGACCATTGGTAATGCGACGATCTCCGATTCGCACTCACATGGCCCGCTGACCGTCACCCAGGTGATTCAGAAGTCATCCAACGTGGGTATGGCAAAGATCGCCGCCCTGCTGACGCCGGAGAAAACGTGGCAAATGTATAAAGCTATCGGGTTGAGACAAGCGCCAGGACTGGGTTTCCCCGGCGAGGCTTCGGGCCGTCTGCAACCCTGGAAATCCTGGCGACCGATTGAGCAGGCCACCCTGTCCTACGGCCAAGGCCTGTCGGTATCGCTGATGCAGCTCGCCCGCGCCTATACGGTCTTTGCCCGCGAAGGCGACATCATTCCGCTGACGCTGACACGGTCCGACGGAACGCCGGTGCGCGCGAGCCCGGTATTCAGCCAGCAGACCGTCCGTGAAATGCGGGCCATGCTGGAAATAGCGACGCAGCCAGGCGGCACAGCGCCCAAGGCGCGGGTTCCGGGTTACCGTACCGGCGGCAAGAGCAGTACGGCATACAAAATCAAAGGGGGGCAATACGTCAAGAAATACGTGGCCTCGTTCGTCGGCTTCGCGCCGGTATCCGATCCACGGCTGATCGTGGCGGTGATGATTGATGAACCGAGTAGCGGAGAGCATTACGGTGGCGATGTCGCCGGCCCGGTGTTTTCCCAGGTGATGGGCGGGGCGCTACACACGCTGGGTATCGTCCCGGATGCGTCGGCGGATGCCGGCAGCCCGCATAGGTTGGAGTGAGCAACGCGAACTCCAACATGACAGCGGTAGAGGAGATGTGATGACGTTGGGGTTCGCTGCGCTCACCGCCAACCTATGCCGGGTACGGGCCGTTTCACACCTGTTTATGCGGAGGAACAGGATGCATTGGACAAGTCTAGTGCTTGCCGCCAAGGCAGCACCGGCGGTATAATCCGCCCCTTGCTTCGCCAAGCATTATGCTTGTTTTTATTAACCGGGCGTTTGCTCTATCAAACTGGGGCGGCGTCGTTTATCCAGGAAAGAGAGTTTGACATGGCGATTACCGTTGCGCAAAAAGCGCAAATTATGAGCGAATACCAGCGCGCCGCTGGCGATACGGGTTCATCGGAAGTTCAGGTCGCGCTGCTGACCGCGCGTATCAACGACCTGACCGACCACTTCAAGGAACACATCAAGGATCATCATTCCCGCCGTGGCCTGCTGCGCATGGTCAGCCGCCGCCGCAAGCTGCTGGACTATCTGAAGGCTACGAACGTTGATTCGTATCGTTCGTTGATCCAGCGCCTCGGTCTGCGTAAATAGACTCGCCGGCCGGGCTGCCGTGCGGTGGGTTTGTTTTCCCTCCTGAACAAGTTACAGCGGACAACCCCTTCGGGTGGTTGTCCGCTGTGCTTTTTTTGTAGTTTCGCCAACAAGGCGTGTCGATGAATGGCGTACCGGCGTCGTGGGTATGCATAATGAAAATTGAGAGGTAATAATGTTTAATATTTCCAAGAAGACTTTCTCCTACGGGGCGCATCAGGTAACGCTGGAAACCGGCGAAATCGCGCGCCAGGCCAGCGGGGCCGTCATCGTGTCGATGGATGACACCGTCGTTCTGGTTTCCGTGGTCGGTTCCAAGAGCGTCAAGCCGGGCCAGGATTTTTTCCCGCTGACCGTTGATTACATCGAAAAGACCTATGCCGCGGGCCGTATTCCGGGCGGTTTTTTCAAACGCGAAGGCCGTCCTTCGGAAAAAGAGACGCTCACTTCGCGCCTGATTGATCGTCCGCTGCGCCCGCTGTTTCCCGATGGTTTCTATAACGAAGTGCAGATTGTAGCGATGGTTGTTTCGCTCAATCCGGAGGTCGATCCGGACATTCCCGCGATGATCGGCGCTTCGGCTGCCCTGGCGATTTCGGGCATTCCGTTCGACGGTCCGATCGGCGCCGCGCGGGTCGGCTACATCAATGACCAGTACGTGCTCAACCCGACGCTGACGCAGCTCAAGGACAGCCGTCTCGATCTGGTGGTCGCCGGCACGCAAAGCGCGGTGCTGATGGTCGAATCGGAGGCCGACATTCTGCCGGAAGATGTCATGCTGGGCGCCGTGGTGTTCGGTCATGAGCAGTTGCAGTCCGTGGTCAAGGCCATCAACGAATTCGTCGATGAAGCCGGCAAGCCGGAATGGGATTGGGCGCCTGCTCTCAAAAATGAAGACTTGGTGTCCAGGCTCAACGCTCTGGTCGAAGCCGATGTACAGGAAGCCTTCCGCATCACCAGCAAGCAGAAGCGCACGCAGCGCCTCAACGAAATCTCCGCCAAGGCGGTTGAAGCGTTGGCGGTGGGTGAAAATGCGCCGGATGCCGCCGCGATCGGCGACCTCTTGTTTGCCATCGAATCGCGCATCGTGCGTGGCCGTATCCTGGCCGGCGAACCGCGTATCGACGGGCGCGACACGCGCACCGTGCGTCCGATCACGATTCGTACCGGCGTGCTGCCGCGCACTCACGGTTCGGCGCTGTTCACGCGCGGGGAAACCCAGGCGCTGGTCACTGCCACGCTGGGCACCGGGCGCGACGAACAAATCATCGATTCGCTGGCCGGCGAATACCGCGAACGTTTCCTCTTGCATTACAACTTCCCGCCTTACGCCACGGGCGAGTGCGGCCGCGTCGGCACCCCGAAACGCCGTGAAATCGGCCACGGCCGTCTGGCCAAGCGCGCGATGATCGCGGCCCTGCCGAAGGCTGATACTTTTTCCTATACCATGCGCGTGGTTTCGGAAATCACCGAATCGAACGGCTCCTCCTCGATGGCCTCCGTCTGCGGTTCCACGCTCGCGCTGATGGATGCCGGCGTGCCGCTCAAGGCGCATGTGGCCGGCATCGCCATGGGTTTGATCAAGGAAGGCAACCGCTTCGCCGTGCTGACCGACATTCTTGGCGACGAGGACCATCTCGGCGACATGGACTTCAAGGTGGCTGGTACCGATACCGGCGTGACCGCCCTGCAAATGGACATCAAAATCCAGGGAATCACCAAGGAAATCATGCAGGTGGCGCTGGCGCAAGCCAGGGAAGCGCGTTTGCATATCCTTTCCCAGATGCGCTCCGCCGTCGCCGCGCCGCGTGAAGAAGTCTCCACCTATGCGCCGCGTCTCTATTCCATGAAGATCAATCCGGAGAAAATCCGCGACGTGATCGGCAAGGGCGGCGCCGTGATCCGCGCCATTACCGAAGAAACCGGCACGACGATCGATATCCAGGAAGACGGAACGATCACCATCGCCTCGGTCAACGCTTTGGCCGCCGACGCGGCCAAAGCGCGCATCGAAGCCATTACCGCCGATGTCGAAGTCGGCAAGACCTATGACGGCACGGTGCTCAAGCTGCTCGATTTCGGCGCCATCGTCAGCATCCTGCCGGGCCGCGACGGTTTGCTGCACATTTCGCAAATTGCCAACGAGCGCGTCAATACCGTCGCCGACTACCTCAAGGAAGGTCAGAAAGTGCGCGTCAAAGTGCTGGAAGCCGACGAAAAAGGCCGCGTCCGCCTGTCGATGAAAGCCGTCGCCGCTGAAGAAGCTGCCGCCGCTGCCGCGCAAGCGACTTCTCAGGCCGAGGCCGCGCCGCAAGAGTGACAGGGTTTATCGTCTCGACAAAAAGGACGCTTCGGCGTCCTTTTTTATGAACGGCCTATACCGCCGTGCGCCGTGAATCCGCTGTTTGTCAATGCGCAGTTGGGTTTCATTTTTTGAGCGGCCTATGCGGCCGTGAATTCGCTGACAGACTCCGGGCGGCTTACTCCTACTTTCTGAGCGGCCTATGCGGCCGTGAATATTCCGGGGTGCTGGACATTCTCTATTCACAGTTTCTGAGCGGCCTATGCGGCCGTGAATACGTAGTCGGTGACGACGCGCACCGTCGCCTCTTTCTGAGCGGCCTATGCGGCCGTGAATCCGATGCTGTTGCTCCTCTTACCCGACTTTGACACTTTCGATGCACAATTTTGAGTGACCCCTAGAAACGGTGCGGGTTTCCTGGCATCAAAGCGCCGAAAGCCTAGATACATGGATTGTTGATTTTCTCTCCAGAAAGCCGCTACGA
>BNUC01000123.1 GCA_025997075.1 Betaproteobacteria bacterium
CTTGATCATCCGCACAACCTGCAACTTGAAGCTCGCGTCGAAGACCCTTCTCGTTTGGCTCATCTTCTTCTCCTCTATAGGTGATTTTCTACCTATCTACCTGTCCGAGGAAATTAGACCACAACATACTCCGCGGGAAGTGTTGACGAGGATCTCAACGCGCCGTGCGCTATCGATAAGCGCCTGTGTCACGAGCTTCCCCGCTTTCGGTCAATGAATAATTCCACTTCATCGGGACACCTCCGCGCCAGGGTTTTTCGGGCGAACGCCCCGTGCATTGAGCGCTTCGGCCCGCTCCCGCGCCTCCGGATGTCCTCCGGCGGCGGCCTGTTCGTACCAGTACAGCGCCAGTTCTTCGTCGACCGGCAGGCCGAAGCCCGACTCATGCGCGACGCCCAGGTTGAACCGGCCATCGTCGTTTTCGCCCTCGGCGGCGCGGCGGAAGCATTTCACCGCCGCCACGGGATCGCGTTCCACGCCATCGCCGTTGGCATACGCCATGCCGAGGCTGTTCCATGCCCACGCCGCACCCTCCAGGCCGCCCACGGCGGCGGCCTTGCGGAACCAGCGCGCCGCCTCGGCGGAATCCCGCGCCGTCCCCTCGCCCCGGAAATACAGGTGTCCCACAGAGTAGTACGCCTTGCCGTAATCCTGCCGCGCGGCGGCAAGATACAGGGCGAACGCCTTGTCCGTGTCCCTGGGCAGTCCGAGGCCGTGGAAATACATCTCCGCCGCCTCGTACTGCCAGCGCGCTTCGCCGCTCCGGGCGCGCTCCTGCACAGCAAAGGGGTTCATCCACAGCGCATACACGCCCGCCAGGATCAGGAACGGGAAGCCGACGCCAATGAAAAAAATCCTCCCCACCGTGCTGTGATACATCCAGTAAATCGTCCGCATCAGGCCGAGAACGCGGTAGCCGCGAAGGAAGGCAGGCACGTTTCCTGCCTCCAGTTGCCTGATGGCTTCCCTGACGGCTTCCCAAAGGACCTCGTGTTCGGTCAGCATGAACCAGAGGCCCCAGGCGCCCATGCCGATCATCACGATCCCGGCGAGGAACGTGTTATACGGGTGATCGGTACGGATACTTCGAAAATACAAGGCATCGATCAGTGCCGCCGCGATGACCAGTCCGGCGAACAGCAGCCCTTGTTTTCCGGCAGCGGCCTGGGCCGGGGCCTTGTTCCGCCGCCGCGCTTCTTCCGCGGCGAAGCGGATGGCGTCCGCCAGAACCCCGTTCACTGCCGCGATGTCGGCGCAGGAAAAAAGCACGGCCAGGGTGTATTCCGGCAGGGGGATGTCCTTGAGATGGCCGAGAAGCACCGCCCCCAGGGCCATCAGGACACCCGCGAGGGGGATGCAAACCCCCACCCATTTTCCTTTTCGCGCATCGCTCCATCCCTGGGTGTCGGGCCTGGAGACGAAATTGCCGTTCTCGCGTTCGGACTGCCCGCGCGGGGAATTGAATCGGCTCATTCGTCGAAGCTCCCTTTACTCCAGATGCCCCGGTTTCGCCAAACGCCGGAATGCGGCGGACTTCCGCAAGGGCGCGTTTCCGGCGGCATGATCGGCGGCGCGCTTCCCCTGCTTGTCCCGCGCGCCGGGATCGGCCCCGGCGTCGAGCAGCGCGGCGATGACTTCGGGGTTGGCGTTGCCCATCGCGGCGTACATCAGGGGCGTCGCACCGTCCTTGTCGCGCGTGTTCACTTGCGCGCCCGCCCGGAGCAGGACGGTGATCGCCGCCGGGTTTTCGTTGGCGTAAGCCGCGCGCATCAGCGTCGTCGCGCCATCCTCGTCCCGCGCGTTCGCGTCGGCCCCCTTTTCGAGGAGCGCGCGGAGCGTTTCCGGATCGTCTCCGTTGGCGGCGGCGCAGGTCAGGATCGTCCAGTGGAGGCCCTCGCCCGCGCTGCCACGCGCGTTGACGTTCGCGCCTCCGGCCAGAGCCTCACGGATCTGCCGAGGTGCGCCATCGAAGCACAGGCCGTAAAAATCGTCGTCACTCATCGCGGCCCGCGCCGGAGATGCGGCCAGAAGCCACAGCGCCGCGCCGAGCGCGAGCGCCGGAAATCCCTTTGCCCAGGGCAATTGCATGAATGCCATTGAAATGAAGGACGACACTTCCCGCGGAGTAGGACGATCCATCTTCCTCCTCCCTCGTGGGGGAGGATGCCCCGAATTTTGGTAAAAGCGCAGGAGAGGGGGCGGCGGTTCAGCGCGAAACAGGGCTGGAATACGCCCGCTACTCCCCCTCTCCTGCCCCTGCCGGGGCACCCTCTCCCACGAGGGGAGAGGGAAAGCAAACGCCTGTTTATGCTTTACCATGACAAATATATTCATGCGATGGCCCTTGCCACAGAGACACGCCGTGGACAAAATTTCATCGGGCGCGCTCCCGCAAACGTTGGAGTACGAGCATCCCTTGCAATCCCTGCATTTTTGGGTTGGCCGTGGCGTAATCGAGGACGGTTTTGCCGTGCAGCCGTTCCCGCGCCCGCGCGTCGGCGCCGGCGTCGAGCAGCGTGGAGACCACTTCCGGCGTGGCGGAGAACGCGGCCCAGATGAGCGGCGTGAAGCCGTCGTTGTCCGCCGCGTTGATCTCCGCGCCCGCCTTGAGCAGCAGGGCGATCACCTCAGGGTTGGCGCCGCCGTTCGCCGCGCCCATCAGGGGGGTGAGTCCGGTCTTGCTCCGGGTGTTGATCTTCGCGCCCCGCCGCAGCAGGAAATCGAGGGTTTCCGGTTCGGGATCGGACTGGGCGGCGTGGGCGAACGCGGTGAAGCCGAAAGCGGTGTCGCGGGCATCGATGTCCGCGCCCCGGTCGAGCAGCAGGGCGGCCACATCGCGCCGCCTGGACGAAATGGCGAACATCAGGGCCGTCGCCCCCTGCCCGTCCCGCGCGTCGACCTTCGCGCCCGCGTCGAGCGCCGCCCTGACTTGCGTGACGGTGCCGTCGACGCAGAGATCGATGAATTGCTCATCGGACAGGACGGCGAACGCCGGAGCGCCGATCAGCAGCGCGGTGGCGGCAAGCAGTGCCCGTATTTTTCTGTCGAACATGGTCATTTCTCCTCTTGCGACCAGCCCCGGCCAAGCTTGGCCAGCGCATGACCCAGCGCCGCCGCGCGGCGATACCATTCCCTGGCTTGCGCCTTGTCCGGCGTGAGACCGCCCTGCCCTTCCTCGTACATTACGCCGAGCATGTAGAGCGCGTCGGCGTTGCCTTGCGCGGCGGCTTCGCGGAAGCGCGCGAGCGCCCTGGCTTCGTCAAAGGGCACGCCCCGGAAATAGCCCTTGTAGTACATGTTTCCCAATCGGAAACGCGCGGCGGCGTCACCGGCGTCGGCCCTGGCGAGGATGTCATCAAGGGGCACGATGCGGTAGTTCCCGTCGAAGGTGACGCGCGCGCCGCAATATTCCCGCTGTGCTTCGTCATTGCCTTTGATCGCGGCGTGGCCTTTCCTGCCGGGGGTAAGGCTCAGCATCGCGCCGTCACCGTGGAGGCTCTCCACCACGAGCCGCTGTTGCCTGGAACGGGCCGGACCTTCCAGCTCGCAGGTGCCCCCCGTTTCCTCCTGGGTCAAGTGGATGAAGGCGTGGTATCCGCCCTCGCGCGCCCGGAGTTCAAGGCTCCCTTCCATCCCGACGTCGCTTTTCAGGGCATAAATTCCGGGCGGCGGAAGGCTGTCCGGCGGAGCCGCCAGAACGAGGCTCCACGGTGACGCCAGAAGCATCCAGGCCGCGATTCCATAGCTTGTTTTCAAAAAATCGGATAAAGAATTTCTCACACTCGCCTCCCACTCATGTGCACTTCCCGCGGAGTATGGCGATCCCTCTTCCTCCCCCTCGTGGGGGAGGATGCCCCGAATTTTGGTAAAAGCACAGGAGAGAGGGCGGCGGTTCAGCGCGAAGCAGGGCTGGAATACGCCCGCTCCTCCCCCTCTCCTGCCCCTGCCGGGGCACCCTCTCCCACGAGGGGAGAGGGAAAGCAAATTCCTGTTCATGCTTTGCCCTGGTGAGGGAACCGGATAATCCGCGCTTTCTTCAATTTTTCGCATCAAGCTTTCCCTTGGCCTGGGCGTGGCCGCCCGCCGCCGCGCGGCGAAACCATTCCCTGGCTTGCGCCTTGTCCGCGGACAATCCGCCCAAGCCCTTTTCGTACATGAGACCCAGGTTGAATTGGGCGGCGGCATTACCCTGTTCGGCGGATTTGCGGAACCAGTTGGCTGCCTCGGCTTCGTTTCGCGGCACGCCCTGGCCGTTGAAATACAGGGCGCCCAGGTTGAGCTGGCCGTCCGCGTTGCCCTGTTCGGCGGCTTTGCGGAACCATTCCCTAGCTTCACTGAAGTTCTGCGCGACACCTTCACCGTCACGCAGCATCACGCCCAGGTTCTCCTGCGCGCGGGAATTGCCCTGTTCGGCGGCCTTGCGGAACCAGTTTGCGGCCACGACGGGATTGGGCGCTGTCCCCCAACCCCGGCGGTACATGGTGCCCAGAGCCGCCTGCGCCCCGGCGTGGCCCTGTTCGGCGGCCTGGAGGAAAAATTCCCGCGCCCGCGTAAGGTCCTTGCCCACGCCCCGGCTTCGTAGAAATCCAGACCTCTCTTGTACAGGGCGGCGGGAAGTTCCGCCATCCCCGGAGAACTGCCGCTGCTGTCGGCGACATCTTGCGGCGGCGGCGTTCCCGCGCTACCGGGCAGGGGTTCGCAGCCGAGCAGCCCGCAATGAACCGGTGTTCCCGCCCTGGCGGGCGGCTGGCGGGCGGGCGCGCCCTGGAGCCGTTCCAGCGCCTTGCTGTCCGCAAGCGAGCCGCTTTCCCGCGCGTAATCCAAAACGGTTTTCCCCTTCTTGTCCCGCGTGTCCGGGCGAGCGCCCGCATCGAGTAATTGCTCCACGATTTCAGCCGCCCTGGGGGTTTCATCCTTGCCGAAAACGGCCGCCGCCATCAGCGGTGTCATGCCTTCTTTCTTGCTGGCGGCGTTGACGTCCGCGCCCGCCTCGATGAGCAGGGCCACCAGTTCCGGCGCTTTCGGTGATTTCCCCAGCGCCGCCAGCATCAGCGGGGGGACGCCCTGTTTATCGACGACGTTGACGTCCGCGCCCGCCCTGACGAGTATTTCCACTATCGCCAGCACGTCCACCTCGTTTTTGTTCGCGCCGTCGATAAGGGCCGTCAATAGCTTGCCCCCGCCACCGTCCGTGTTGACGTCCGCCCCGCGCTCGATCAGAAAGCGCATCGTGTCCGTTTTCCCCGTCGTCCCGACGCGCTCGATGGCGGCTATCAGCGGCGTGAAACCCTCGTCGTAGACAGCATTGATGTCCATGCCCGCGTCGAGCGCCGCCCGGATCGCCGCGAGATCATCGCCGCCACAGAGATCGAGGAATTCGCTGCCCGGCAGCAAGCCTTTTTTCCGGTAGTCCGCCGCCCGGACTCTGGCTTTTTCGTAGCCATTTTCCGCCGCCCGGAAAAACCATTCCCGCGCCTCGATCTCGTTTTTCGGCACACCCTGGCCCCGTTCATCGAGGAGCGCCATGTTGTACTGGGCCAACGCCATGCCCTGGTTCGCCGCCTTGCGCATCCATTTCGCGCCCTCGGCGGCGTTCTGCTCGACGCCTTGCCCGTTGAGATACATCACGGCGAGGTTGACCTGGGCGTCCGCGTTGTCCTGTGCTGCGGCCTTGCGGAACCAGGTCACGGCATCAAGCGCGTCCCTGGCAACGCCGTCGCCGTCGCGCAGGTTCACCCCAAGGTTATTCTGGGCGACGGCATTGCCCTGCTCCGCCGCCTTGCGGTACCACTCCGTGGCCCGCGCCGCGTCCCTGGGCGCGCCCTCGCCCCGGCCATACATGCCGCCGAGATCATTCTGCGCCTCGTTCTTGCCCTGTTCGGCGGATTGGCGCAGCCAGACGAGCGCCTGAACGGGGTCTCGCGCGATCCCCCGCCCGTCGCGGAACATGACGCCCAGCATGTATTGGGCGTCGGCGTTGCCCTGTGCGGCGGATTTCCTGAACCATTCCAGCGCCTTGCCCTCGTCGTGCGGCACGCCCTTGTAATACCCCTTGTAGTGCATGTCGCCCGTCCGAAACTGTGCGGCAGCGTCGCCCGCCTGTGCCTTGGCGAGGATTTCGTTCAGATTGTCCAGAATGATTTCCATCGTCTGCCCGGCGACAATGCCGCAGGCCAGCATGAACACGGCGGCAAAAAAGAGCGCGGCTCCGCGTCGATACACTTGTTTCATTTTGGTCTCCGTGGGTGGGTTCTATGGGTTGACAGGCGCGTTCCGGTCGTCCGGCGCGGTTTGCGGGTCCGCGGGCCTTGCCGTGAGGGATTTCGGGATTTCGTGGGGGAAGGGAACGCGCATCGCCACGGCCCATTTTTTCCCGTCGAGGAGCACTGCCCCCCGTCTGGTTTTCAGGAAGTCCCGGAATTTTTCCTCCCGAGCGGCGGGCTGATAGAGGCTGTACGAATCCTTGCCTCTCTTGACCGCCGCCGGGGAATCCAGGCCGGGAAATTCCTTCGGCCAGGGCGTCGGCTCGCCCCGCGCGTGCTCGAAGGGCCAGAGCATGATTTCGAGGAAAGCGGGCTTCCAGTTGGCGGCCCGCGCGTAAGCCTGCATTTGCAGATTGCCCAGGAAACCGATGAATTGCGCCATTTCCGCCGGCACGCCGCCGTAGGCGCTGGACTGCCTCAGCTTGCCGCCGCTGCGGAAAACGAGCTGGGTCGTCGGCTGATCGGTGGCATGGCTCAGTTCGTAATACGGCTGGAGCGTGTCCAGCGCCTTCATCCGCGCCTGCAATTCCCCACGCTCCGCCGCGTCGAGTCGGACGGACTTGTAGCCGGGGCCGGATTGGCCGGAATTGCTGGATGAGGCAGGATCCAGAAAGATCATCAGACCGTCCGCGTAACAGGCGGCGAGCGGCGAATCCGAGCCGATCACCATCAGCCAGGGGTCGCGTTTATACAACAGCAGTTCCACCTCCGGCGTGGCGGCCGAGGCTCCGGTCATCAGGGACAGGCAGGCGAACACCATGCCCGACAATGCTTTCATCAGCCCTTTCATGACCTCCTCCTTATAAACCTGGAAAAAGCAGTTAAGCACGGCGGTACGGCGAACACGGCGAAAAACAAAGACAAAGGCATTAACCACGAAGAGTACGGACCTACGTTTTTCCCTGTGTTCTCCGTGCTTAAAAATCGTTTTCTCATTTTTGTCTTTCGCCGTGCCCGCCGTGTCGCCGTGGTTGAATTGAGGTTTTAGTGTTTAATCAAACCGCGACGACTTGCTCATTTCCTGCCAGTCGCCGGAGTAGTCGGAAGAACGATTGGGGTTAAAACTCGGGTTGTTGGAACCGACGATCTTGCCGCCAGCGCCTTGCCAGGCATATTTGTAGTCGTTGGGCAGCACCACCTTTCCGCCGCCGCTGTCCCAGACCTGCCGGTCGGTGATGGCGTCGGTCCAGCCGGCGCTGGCCCTGGACAGCGATTCGGAGCGCCGCGCGAAGACTTCCTGCCGGGTCCGGTTGACGTAGTCGAAGCTCTCCTGCCGCATCTGCTGCATTTTCTGCTGGTGCTTCATCTCCGACTCCAGCATTTTCCTTTGCTGCTCCGAGCGGGCGGCGTTGATCTTCTGACTCGTGTCGGCGGCCAGCTTTTCCACCGTGGCTTGCCACAGCGGGTCGACGGCGCTGTTGGCGGCGATGGCGGTGATTTCCGCTTCGTGCGCGCGCAAACGGCCTTCCAGCGCGGAAGCGGCCGATACGCGCGCGTTCCAGGAAATAATTTCCTTGCCGTAGCCGGGATCCGGCCCGCCCGCCGGCATCCGCTGGTTGTTGATGAAGGTCGTGTACTGGGTAATGACCAGGGTCATTCCGTCGTAGCGTCTGCCGCCCTTGGCATAGCCGTATTCCACGCGGGCCACGTCGAAGGAGATGCCCTTGAGGGGCGCGTTCATCTGGGCGGCCATTTGCCGCAGTTGCGGCTCCACCTCGGCCACGGCCTTGCCCAGCAGAGCCATCAAGTCCCGCGGCTTCTCGATTTTCTTCACCTGGATGCCGGTGATTTCGCGGTTCTGGCGGAGCAGCCATTGCGCAAAGTCGGCGGCCCACATCGGCTGCATGGAGATCATGCCGCCATCGACCGTCTGCCCGGAGACATAGGCCGCCCTTTGCTGCCGCGCCTGTTGGGTCGTCCGCTGATTCTCGGCCTGCGCCTGCGCGCAGACAGGCTGCGCGCCGGGCATTTGTTGCGTTTGCTGGCACAACTGGGCGACCTGACCGGTCATCATGTTCAACATGGCGTCCATGATCGCCAGCGTCGCCTGATTGAAGCCGTACTGTATCTGTGAGACGGAAGCGAATTCCACCTCGTCCGCCGGGCCTTGCAGGACGTAAACCACCCGCGCCGGGTCGGCGTAGGTGTTGGCGTTCCAGGTGGCCTGCTGTTCCTTGAAGGCCCAGCCCTGCGGCACGGCTATCCGCGCCGCCACCGCGTTGCTCAACTGCGGGTCGCGGATTTCCGCCTGACTGAACATCAGCGTCTGCTGCGCGCGGAGCATACCGGGGAGCAGGAACAGTCCAAGCGCCACTGCCGACAGGACCTTCATCAGTTGTTTCATGATTTCTCCTCGTTTTTCCGTTTCAGTGATCAGGTATCAGTGAAAACAGTGCGCCCGCAAGGCAATCGCATGAATGCCATTGAAATGAAGGACGAGACTTCCCGCGGAGTATGGCGATCCATCTTCCTCCCCCCTCGTGGGGGAGGATGCCCCGAATTTTGGTAAAAGCGCAGGAGAGGGGGCTGCGGTTCAGCGCAAAACAGGGCTGGAATACGCCCGCTCCTCCCCCTCACCCGCCCCTGCCGGGGCACCCTCTCCCACAAGGGGAGAGGGAAAGCAAACGCCTGTTCATGCTCTACCATGACAAATATATTCATGCGATTACCCTGAGTGCGTCCGGTTTTACTGATCCCTGATTTCTGATACCTGACTTACCCTTCTCCCTTCACGGATTCATTTCCTCCCGCCGATGACGTCGGTCCAGCCTTTCTCCACCTTGGAGTGCGTCTTGTCGCGGTTTTCGCGGAGTTGCCACCGTTGCCGTTCGATCCCGGCGCGGGTTTCGTCGATGTCCTGTTCCATCGTCCGGCCCGGCGGCTGCCCGGCCTGCTGCGGGAGCTGTTGGCCCTGGAGCATTTGTTCGGCTAGGAAAGGCATCTGCGGCGCGGCTTGCGGCGGCTGCGACTGCGCGTCCGCCATGCCACAGGCGAACAGGCCGGCCAGGAACACAAAGGCGGCGGTCAGGCTTGAATTTCTTTTGCAATCATCGGCTTGCATGTCGAACTCCTTTCGGTTGATCGTCGCCCTTCATTTTTTCGCGCTCAATACCCCTTCGGCGCCAGTTGCCAGTCGCCGCTTTTGCTGCTGTCGTAATTCGGGTTGTAGGTCGAATTGTTGGTGCCGATCTTCCTGCCGTCCTTGTTGACCCACACGTATTCGGTGTTGACGTCCGATTTGAACTGCGTGCCGTCGTAGGGGTTGCGCCGGTTGTCGCGGCCGACGACGGTGTCGGTGCTCCTTTCCCAGTTCCGATCGATCGCGGACTGGCGGGCAGTCCGCGCCTCCTCCTGTGCCTGGTTCCGTTCCCGGTTCGCCTGGAGCGTGTGCTCCAGCGCCGCCGAGTTTTGCTGCGTGTTGCGGAGCGACTGTTCGCGGATCGCATTGGAACGCGCCAGCGCCAGAGCGGCGCGCGCCTCATCCTCGTTGCCCCACTGCGCCAGCACGGCGGCTTTCTTTTCCAGCCATTGCGGAAGGTTAAAAACCGACCCGGAGATGGCGTCGAGCCGGCTTCTGAGCGCCTCTGGCGGCACGCCCTTCCTGTCCGACAATCCATTCCAGGACAGCGTCCAGGCGGTTCCGGGCGGCGCGGTCACCACCACTACATTGACCAATTCCTGCATCGGCACACCGTTCTCGGTGTAGTCCGCCCAAAGCAGGGATCTGAATATCCTGCTGCCATTTATGTCCGCTGGCGGGCCTCCAGACGATACAGGTGATGGATCAACAGGTCGGCCTTCCCGCGCTGTCCATCGCGCTTCCGCGCGGCTGGACTCACCAGTTCAAATCGACCTGGAACAAGAACAACGCCCCGAAGGTGACCTACGACTTCGAAGCGAAGGAACCCGGCGGCGCGGGAATGTTCTACATCAACCGGTCGATCAGTTTTTACGACATGCCACAAAGGTATGGGCAAATGCCCTTTATCCAGAAGCTGATGCCACCAAGGCAAGCCTTGGAATACGTACTGAATCTGGAAAGGCAGAGCAATCCGGTATTCAGGGCAAAGGGCTATCGGGTCGTCCAGTCGCAGGATTTCCCGCCAGCGGTCACCACCACTACATTGACCAATTCCTGCATCGGCACACCGTTCTCGGTGTAGTCCGCCCAAAGCAGGGATCTGAATATCCTGCTGCCATTTATGTCCGCTGGCGGGAAATCCTGCGACTGGACGACCCGATAGCCCTTT
>BNUC01000124.1 GCA_025997075.1 Betaproteobacteria bacterium
GTTTCAATATCGTCGCCGTGAATTGGCTCAGTCTGATGAAGCGCGCCAGTTTGCGCGGGTCGTCGTCCATGATGGCGACGTCCGCCGTTTCCAGGGCGGTGGCCGTGCCGGCGGCTCCCATGGCAAAGCCGATGTCGGCGCGCGCCAGGGCCGGGGCATCGTTGACTCCGTCCCCGACCATGCCGACCGCGCCGTATCGTTTTTTCAACTCGACGATGATGGCTTGCTTGTCTTCCGGCATCAGGTTGCCGCGAGCGTCCTGTATGCCGAGTTGCCCGGCGATCACCCGCGCGGTGGCCGGGTTGTCGCCGGTCAGCATCACCGTTTCGACGTGCAGGGCCTTGAGATCGGCTATCGCCTGCCCGCTTTCCGCTCGGAGGGTATCGGCCACGCCAAATATCGCTGCCGGACCCGTGGGAGCAATCAGAACGACCGCTGTCTTACCGGCGTTCTCGAATACCGCCAACTGGTTTTCCAAGGCCGGGGAACAGACGCCCAGTTCTTCGACCAGGCGATGATTGCCTAACTTCCATGGCTGTCCGTCAATGTCCCCGCAGACCCCACGCCCGTTCAGCACACGAAAATTTTCGACAGGCAGCAGCGATACGCCGGTCTGCCGTTGTCGCCATCCGTTAACCAAGGCTCGGGCTACCGGATGGGTGCTGTATTCGTCCAGGCTGGCCGCGAGCAGCAAAGCGTGATCGCCGGCTTGATCGTCTAGGGGGAAAACGTCAGTTAATGCCGGTTTTCCCTGGGTCAGGGTTCCCGTTTTGTCCAGAGCTATGGCCTTCAGTTTTCGCCCGCCTTCGAGGAAAACACCTCCCTTGATCAGAATTCCATGCCTGGCCGCGGTCGCCAGGCCGCTGACCACCGTGACCGGGGTCGACACCACCAGGGCGCACGGACAGGCGATGACCAGAATGATCAGCGCCTTGTAGATCCATTCGCCCCATGCGCCGCCGAGCAGCAGTGAGCCCAGAATGGCTATCAGGGTGGCCAGGGCGACCACGGCGGGCGTGTAATAGCGTGCAAACTGGTCAACGAAGCGTTGTGTGGGCGCGCGCCGGGCTTGAGCTTCCTGAATGGCGGCGGCGATACGTGCCAAGGTGCTGTGTCCCGCCTCGGCCGTGACGACGGCTTCCACTACGCCATCCGTAACGATGCTGCCCGCGTACAGAAGGTCGCCGGTCTGTTTGTCCACCGGCAGGCTTTCGCCGGTAATCGGCGCTTGATCCAGCGCGGCATGGCCCGATTCGACACGGGTGTCGAGTGGAACACGGGCGCCGGCGCGAACCCGGATGCGGCTGCCAACGCGCACTTCGCCTGGTGCTCGCGTTTGCCAGCCCTCGGCTGTCTGTACCTCGGCGGTTTCCGGCGCAAGGGCGGTCAGCGATCGGATCGCATTGCGCGCCCGTTCCAGCGACAGGGCTTCGATGGCCTCGGCGACGGCGAAGAGAAACACCACCATCGCGGCCTCCGGCCACTCGCCGATGACCAGCGCGCCGGCGACCGCCAGGGACATCAGAAAATAGATGTTCAGCGTCCGATTCCTGAGCGCAATCCAGCCCTTCTTCAGAGTAGGCAAACCGGCGCTCAGGATGGACAGCACGGCCAGCAGCAGAACAGGCGCCGAGTTCTCCTGGCCGGTGATCCAGGCAAGGACTTCAGCACCGACGGCCGTCACGCCGCTGATGCTCAGCAAAACTTTCATCCGGGTACTCAGTACCGGGGGTAAGGCTGCCACGGGTACACCGGTTTCCAGCAGGCTGGGCGCCATGTCGAGGCTGTTCAAGGCTTGCGTGATCAACTGCGGATCATCGAGCCGGTGATACACGCTCAACTCGCGGGCTATCAGGTTGAAGTCGAGGCGAACGATCCCCGGCAGGGGTTCCAGACGCTTACGGATCAAGCCTTCCTCGGTGGGGCAATCCATCTTGTCGATGCGGTAGCGCACCTGGCGGGCGTCTTCCGGTGGTGGAGCCTGTGTCGCGTGAGCAAGTTCACTGCCGGCGTCTGCGTGAACGCTGTTGGCGTCCAGATGGGCTGGGCGGCAAGCATCCGGCGCCGGCTCATGCTCATGGCCGGAACACGCACACGAATCTCTTTCCTGTGAACAAAGTTGAGATATTGGATCGGCTTGGTCAGTTTGGCTCATGGCGGCATCCTTCGTGAAGCAATACCATGATTAAACTGTCTGTAGTTACTACAGGGTCAAGTGTTTTTTACGAAGATTTTTACGAAAAAACACGACGAGGGGCGACAAGTCAGTAAGAAGGTCACAGGATGGAGGCGATGGACAGGGGCAATGTTGATGAGCACCGGATTGCTCAGGGCGAAGCGCCTACACGCATGTTAAAATTTTACCCATGCTTATCTTACTCAATGGCAAATCCCGCCAGTTCCCGGATCAGTTGACGGTGTCGGCGCTGGTCGAAACGCTCGGTTACGCCGGCAAGCGGATCGCGGTTGAACGTAACGGAGAAATCGTGCCGCGCGGCCGTCACGCCGACGTTGTCCTGGCCGAAGGGGATCGCCTTGAAATCGTCGTCGCCGTCGGCGGCGGCTGAAAATTTTTGGGGATGTCATGAACACAGAGATACACAGCCTGACGATCGCGGGCCGGACCTATCGTTCGCGCTTGCTGGTCGGAACCGGCAAATACAAGGATTTTGCCGAAACGCGCGCGGCGATTGACGCTTCGGGCGCGGAAATCGTCACCGTCGCCATCCGGCGCGTGAATATCGGCCAGAACCCCGGCGAGCCGAATCTGCTCGACGCCTTGCCGCCGTCGCAATTCACCATCCTGCCGAATACGGCCGGCTGCTTCACGGCGGATGATGCGGTGCGCACACTGCGCCTCGGCCGCGAGCTGCTGGGGGGGCATGCGCTGTGCAAGCTCGAAGTGCTCGGCGATCCGAAGAACCTGTTTCCGAACATGCCGGAAACGCTCAAGGCCGCCGAAATTCTGGTCAAGGAAGGTTTTCAGGTGATGGTGTACTGCGCGGACGATCCGATCCAGGCCAAACTGCTCGAGGACATCGGCTGCGTCGCCGTGATGCCGCTCGCTTCGCTGATCGGCTCGGGGATGGGGATCGTCAATCCCTGGAACCTGCGCCTGATCATCGATGATCTCAAGGTGCCGGTGCTCGTCGATGCCGGCGTCGGCACGGCCTCCGACGCGACGATCGCCCTGGAGCTCGGTTGCGACGGCGTGCTGATGAATACCGCCATTGCCCACGCCAGGGACCCGGTGCTGATGGCCAGCGCAATGAAAAAAGCCGTCGAGGCCGGACGCGAAGCCTTCCTGGCCGGACGCATGGCGCGTAAATACTATTCGGCCGATCCCTCGTCGCCGACCTCCGGTCTGATCGGTTCGTGAAAGCATGACCGGCGGCATCAATCTCCAGCCGCATGTCAACCAGGTGCCGGACGACGAAGCGGCTGGCGTTTACGGCAGTGTCCGCGAAACACTGATTGCCGCCCGGCGCAAAACGGCGGCGGCCATCAACGCGGCCATGGTCGAAGCGTATTGGGAGATCGGGCGGCGGATCGCCGAATCCCAGGGCGAGCGCGCCGACTACGGACAGCGCTTGATGCAATACCTCTCGGAGAGACTGACCGCCGAGTTCGGCGCGGGGTTTACCGAGCGGAATCTGCGCGCGATGCGGCAGTTTTACCAAACCTTCCCAATTCGGCACACAGTGTGTGCCGAATTGAGCTGGTCGCATTACCGCCTCCTGATGAAAGTGCCAGATGAAACCCGGCGCGCGTTCTATGCCCGCGAGGCGGCGGAGAGCGGCTGGACGGTGCGTCAACTCGAACGTCAGATCCACTCGTTTTTCTACGAACGCTTATTGGCGACCCGCGCCGAAAACCGCGCGGAACTTGCTGCCGAAATCGAGCATTCCGGATCGAAATCCGCAGCCGATACCTTGCTGAAAGACCCCTACGTTTTGGAGTTTCTCGACCTCAAGGAACCCGCGCGTTTCCGTGAGAACGAGCTGGAACAGGCACTCATCGACAATCTCAGGGATTTCCTGCTGGAACTTGGCAAGGGCTTCGCCTTCGTCGCCCGTCAGAAGCGTATCAGTGACGACACCGACCACTATTACATCGACCTTGTTCTGTACAACTACATCCTGAAATGTTTCGTGCTGATTGACTTGAAGGCGGGAAAGCTCACGCATCAGGATGTCGGCCAGATGGATTCCTACGTGCGCATCTATGACGCGAAGATGCGTCGGGACGACGACAACCCGAGCATCGGCATCATCCTGTGCGCCGACAAAAGCGAGATCGTCGCCAAATATTCGGTACTGGCCGACGCCCGGAACATTTTTGCTTCCAGGTACATGCTCTACCTGCCTACCGAGGAGGAGCTACGGCGGGAAATCGAACGCGAGCGCGCCAAGATCGAGGAGCGATTGGAGCGCGAGAAAGACGCATGAACCGGATGGCCGGTCACATCCGCAGTTTCGTGCTGCGCCAGGGGCGTGTGTCCAAGGCCCAGCGGCGTTATTACGACGAGATGATGGACAAGGTCGGCATTCCCTACGCGCCGTCGCCGCTCGATTTCGATGCCCTCTTCGGGCGCGCCGCGCCGCGCATTCTCGAAATTGGTTTTGGCATGGGCGAGACTTCGGCTGCGATTGCCGAAGCCAGCCCGCAGAACGACTATATCGGCGTGGAAGTGCATACGCCGGGCGTCGGCAGCCTGTGCAAGCTGATTGCCGAGCGGGGCTTGTCCAACCAGCGCATCATTCAGCATGACGCGGTCGAGGTGCTGCGCGACATGATTCCCAGCGAATCGTTCGATGGAGTGCACATCTTTTTCCCCGATCCCTGGCCGAAAGCGCGTCATCACAAACGACGTTTGCTTCAGCCGCCGCTGGTGGCCTTGCTCGCCGATCGCCTGAAGCCGGGAGGCTACATCCACTGCGCGACCGATTGGGAAAATTACGCCGAACAGATATTGCTTGTTCTCTCGGCGGAACCGTCGCTGCGCAACACCGCCGATGCTTACGCGCCCCGCCCCGCTTACCGCCCGCTGACCAAATTCGAGCAACGCGGCCTGCGTCTCGGACATGGTGTGCGGGATCTGGTGTTCCGGCGAGCGGATGGGGAACTCCTGGGAGCGCGGGCGTCCCACCCGCTCTTCTAAACCTACGGGCGAGACGCCCGTGTTCCAGATTTGCCAGACTTCAAGCACGCGTCCTGCCCTCTGTTTCCCATAGTTCCATGAAAAGCAGTCTCACAAGCTCATGAGGCGCGACATCCAATGCCGACGCCAGCTTGAACAAAGTCATCAACGAGGCCTGTTTCTGCCCGCGTTCCCAGGAGTTCCCCATCCGCTCGCCGGAACACCAGATCCCGCACACCATGTCCGAGACGCAGGCCGCGTTGCTCGAATTTGGTCAGCGGGCGGTAAGCGGGGCGGGGCGCGTAAGCATCGGCGGTGTTGCGCAGCGACGGTTCCGCCGAGAGAACAAGCAATATCTGTTCGGCGTAATTTTCCCAATCGGTCGCGCAGTGGATGTAGCCTCCCGGCTTCAGGCGATCGGCGAGCAAGGCCACCAGCGGCGGCTGAAGCAAACGTCGTTTGTGATGACGCGCTTTCGGCCAGGGATCGGGGAAAAAGATGTGCACTCCATCGAACGATTCGCTGGGAATCATGTCGCGCAGCACCTCGACCGCGTCATGCTGAATGATGCGCTGGTTGGACAAGCCCCGCTCGGCAATCAGCTTGCACAGGCTGCCGACGCCCGGCGTATGCACTTCCACGCCGATATAGTCGTTCTGCGGGCTGGCTTCGGCAATCGCAGCCGAAGTCTCGCCCATGCCAAAACCAATTTCGAGAATGCGCGGCGCGGCGCGCCCGAAGAGGGCATCGAAATCGAGCGGCGACGGCGCGTAGGGAATGCCGACCTTGTCCATCATCTCGTCGTAATAACGCCGCTGGGCCTTGGACACACGCCCCTGGCGCAGCACGAAACTGCGGATGTGACCGGCCATCCGGTTCATGCGTCTTTCTCGCGCTCCAATCGCTCCTCGATCTTGGCGCGCTCGCGTTCGATTTCCCGCCGTAGCTCCTCCTCGGTAGGCAGGTAGAGCATGTACCTGGAAGCAAAAATGTTCCGGGCGTCGGCCAGTACCGAATATTTGGCGACGATCTCGCTTTTGTCGGCGCACAGGATGATGCCGATGCTCGGGTTGTCGTCGTCCCGACGCATCTTCGCGTCATAGATGCGCACGTAGGAATCCATCTGGCCGACATCCTGATGCGTGAGCTTTCCCGCCTTCAAGTCAATCAGCACGAAACATTTCAGGATGTAGTTGTACAGAACAAGGTCGATGTAATAGTGGTCGGTGTCGTCACTGATACGCTTCTGACGGGCGACGAAGGCGAAGCCCTTGCCAAGTTCCAGCAGGAAATCCCTGAGATTGTCGATGAGTGCCTGTTCCAGCTCGTTCTCACGGAAACGCGCGGGTTCCTTGAGGTCGAGAAACTCCAAAACGTAGGGGTCTTTCAGCAAGGTATCGGCTGCGGATTTCGATCCGGAATGCTCGATTTCGGCAGCAAGTTCCGCGCGGTTTTCGGCGCGGGTCGCCAATAAGCGTTCGTAGAAAAACGAGTGGATCTGACGTTCGAGTTGACGCACCGTCCAGCCGCTCTCCGCCGCCTCGCGGGCATAGAACGCGCGCCGGGTTTCATCTGGCACTTTCATCAGGAGGCGGTAATGCGACCAGCTCAATTCGGCACACACTGTGTGCCGAATTGGGAAGGTTTGGTAAAACTGCCGCATCGCGCGCAGATTCCGCTCGGTAAACCCCGCGCCGAACTCGGCGGTCAGTCTCTCCGAGAGGTATTGCATCAAGCGCTGTCCGTAGTCGGCGCGCTCGCCCTGGGATTCGGCGATCCGCCGCCCGATCTCCCAATACGCTTCGACCATGGCCGCGTTGATGGCCGCCGCCGTTTTGCGCCGGGCGGCAATCAGTGTTTCGCGGACACTGCCGTAAACGCCAGCCGCTTCGTCGTCCGGCACCTGGTTGACATGCGGCTGGAGATTGATGCCGCCGGTCATGCTTTCACGAACCGATCAGACCGGAGGTCGGCGACGAGGGATCGGCCGAATAGTATTTACGCGCCATGCGTCCGGCCAGGAAGGCTTCGCGTCCGGCCTCGACGGCTTTTTTCATTGCGCTGGCCATCAGCACCGGGTCCCTGGCGTGGGCAATGGCGGTATTCATCAGCACGCCGTCGCAACCGAGCTCCAGGGCGATCGTCGCGTCGGAGGCCGTGCCGACGCCGGCATCGACGAGCACCGGCACCTTGAGATCATCGATGATCAGGCGCAGGTTCCAGGGATTGACGATCCCCATCCCCGAGCCGATCAGCGAAGCGAGCGGCATCACGGCGACGCAGCCGATGTCCTCGAGCAGTTTGGCCTGGATCGGATCGTCCGCGCAGTACACCATCACCTGAAAACCTTCCTTGACCAGAATTTCGGCGGCCTTGAGCGTTTCCGGCATGTTCGGAAACAGGTTCTTCGGATCGCCGAGCACTTCGAGCTTGCACAGCGCATGCCCCCCCAGCAGCTCGCGGCCGAGGCGCAGTGTGCGCACCGCATCATCCGCCGTGAAGCAGCCGGCCGTATTCGGCAGGATGGTGAATTGCGACGGCGGCAAGGCGTCGAGCAGATTCGGCTCGCCGGGGTTCTGGCCGATATTCACGCGCCGGATGGCGACGGTGACGATTTCCGCGCCCGAAGCGTCAATCGCCGCGCGCGTTTCGGCAAAATCCTTGTATTTGCCGGTTCCGACCAGCAAGCGCGAACGATAGGTCCGGCCCGCGATCGTCAGGCTGTGTATCTCTGTGTTCATGACATCCCCAAAAATTTTCAGCCGCCGCCGACGGCGACGACGATTTCAAGGCGATCCCCTTCGGCCAGGACAACGTCGGCGTGACGGCCGCGCGGCACGATTTCTCCGTTACGTTCAACCGCGATCCGCTTGCCGGCGTAACCGAGCGTTTCGACCAGCGCCGACACCGTCAACTGATCCGGGAACTGGCGGGATTTGCCATTGAGTAAGATAAGCATGGGTAAAATTTTAACATGCGTGTAGGCGCTTCGCCCTGAGCAATCCGGTGCTCATCAACATTGCCCCTGTCCATCGCCTCCATCCTGTGACCTTCTTACTGACTTGTCGCCCCTCGTCGTGTTTTTTCGTAAAAATCTTCGTAAAAAACACTTGACCCTGTAGTAACTACAGACAGTTTAATCATGGTATTGCTTCACGAAGGATGCCGCCATGAGCCAAACTGACCAAGCCGATCCAATATCTCAACTTTGTTCACAGGAAAGAGATTCGTGTGCGTGTTCCGGCCATGAGCATGAGCCGGCGCCGGATGCTTGCCGCCCAGCCCATCTGGACGCCAACAGCGTTCACGCAGACGCCGGCAGTGAACTTGCTCACGCGACACAGGCTCCACCACCGGAAGACGCCCGCCAGGTGCGCTACCGCATCGACAAGATGGATTGCCCCACCGAGGAAGGCTTGATCCGTAAGCGTCTGGAACCCCTGCCGGGGATCGTTCGCCTCGACTTCAACCTGATAGCCCGCGAGTTGAGCGTGTATCACCGGCTCGATGATCCGCAGTTGATCACGCAAGCCTTGAACAGCCTCGACATGGCGCCCAGCCTGCTGGAAACCGGTGTACCCGTGGCAGCCTTACCCCCGGTACTGAGTACCCGGATGAAAGTTTTGCTGAGCATCAGCGGCGTGACGGCCGTCGGTGCTGAAGTCCTTGCCTGGATCACCGGCCAGGAGAACTCGGCGCCTGTTCTGCTGCTGGCCGTGCTGTCCATCCTGAGCGCCGGTTTGCCTACTCTGAAGAAGGGCTGGATTGCGCTCAGGAATCGGACGCTGAACATCTATTTTCTGATGTCCCTGGCGGTCGCCGGCGCGCTGGTCATCGGCGAGTGGCCGGAGGCCGCGATGGTGGTGTTTCTCTTCGCCGTCGCCGAGGCCATCGAAGCCCTGTCGCTGGAACGGGCGCGCAATGCGATCCGATCGCTGACCGCCCTTGCGCCGGAAACCGCCGAGGTACAGACAGCCGAGGGCTGGCAAACGCGAGCACCAGGCGAAGTGCGCGTTGGCAGCCGCATCCGGGTTCGCGCCGGCGCCCGTGTTCCACTCGACACCCGTGTCGAATCGGGCCATGCCGCGCTGGATCAAGCGCCGATTACCGGCGAAAGCCTGCCGGTGGACAAACAGACCGGCGACCTTCTGTACGCGGGCAGCATCGTTACGGATGGCGTAGTGGAAGCCGTCGTCACGGCCGAGGCGGGACACAGCACCTTGGCACGTATCGCCGCCGCCATTCAGGAAGCTCAAGCCCGGCGCGCGCCCACACAACGCTTCGTTGACCAGTTTGCACGCTATTACACGCCCGCCGTGGTCGCCCTGGCCACCCTGATAGCCATTCTGGGCTCACTGCTGCTCGGCGGCGCATGGGGCGAATGGATCTACAAGGCGCTGATCATTCTGGTCATCGCCTGTCCGTGCGCCCTGGTGGTGTCGACCCCGGTCACGGTGGTCAGCGGCCTGGCGACCGCGGCCAGGCATGGAATTCTGATCAAGGGAGGTGTTTTCCTCGAAGGCGGGCGAAAACTGAAGGCCATAGCTCTGGACAAAACGGGAACCCTGACCCAGGGAAAACCGGCATTAACTGACGTTTTCCCCCTAGACGATCAAGCCGGCGATCACGCTTTGCTGCTCGCGGCCAGCCTGGACGAATACAGCACCCATCCGGTAGCCCGAGCCTTGGTTAACGGATGGCGACAACGGCAGACCGGCGTATCGCTGCTGCCTGTCGAAAATTTTCGTGTGCTGAACGGGCGTGGGGTCTGCGGGGACATTGACGGACAGCCATGGAAGTTAGGCAATCATCGCCTGGTCGAAGAACTGGGCGTCTGTTCCCCGGCCTTGGAAAACCAGTTGGCGGTATTCGAGAACGCCGGTAAGACAGCGGTCGTTCTGATTGCTCCCACGGGTCCGGCAGCGATATTTGGCGTGGCCGATACCCTCCGAGCGGAAAGCGGGCAGGCGATAGCCGATCTCAAGGCCCTGCACGTCGAAACGGTGATGCTGACCGGCGACAACCCGGCCACCGCGCGGGTGATCGCCGGGCAACTCGGCATACAGGACGCTCGCGGCAACCTGATGCCGGAAGACAAGCAAGCCATCATCGTCGAGTTGAAAAAACGATACGGCGCGGTCGGCATGGTCGGGGACGGAGTCAACGATGCCCCGGCCCTGGCGCGCGCCGACATCGGCTTTGCCATGGGAGCCGCCGGCACGGCCACCGCCCTGGAAACGGCGGACGTCGCCATCATGGACGACGACCCGCGCAAACTGGCGCGCTTCATCAGACTGAGCCAATTCACGGCGACGATATTGAAAC
>BNUC01000125.1 GCA_025997075.1 Betaproteobacteria bacterium
GATCTTTCTCGGGCGCTTGTTTGGGATAAAAACGGTTTGCAAATGCCACAAAGGGCATGGGTGATTTGACGGCTCTCGTGATTAGAAATTTCAAGTCTTAATCCCTTTCAAATCAGGGCTATCTGAAACCCGACAAAGAAGACCTTCCAGCTGTTATAAAAAGTCTTAATCCCTTTCAAATCAGGGCTATCTGAAACAAAACAAAAAAATTACATGGGAGACCCCCAATCGTCTTAATCCCTTTCAAATCAGGGCTATCTGAAACTAAAGGAAAATCAGCTGCTATATTCGTGGTTAAGTCTTAATCCCTTTCAAATCAGGGCTATCTGAAACTATATGTTTCTGGTTTGGAGTACCATTCGCTAAGTCTTAATCCCTTTCAAATCAGGGCTATCTGAAACTTGACAGATGTCAATGTGGAGGGGGTGCTTATGTCTTAATCCCTTTCAAATCAGGGCTATCTGAAACAGATTTGAGTTTTGAACTCGTGCTTCTTCTCAAGTCTTAATCCCTTTCAAATCAGGGCTATCTGAGACAAGTAGTTGAGGAAAACTGCACACAGAAAAAGGTCTTAATCCCTTTCAAATCAGGGCTATCTGAGACACATTGGGCGGATTCCTTAGAACGGTTGTAACGTCTTAATCCCTTTCAAATCAGGGCTATCTGAGACTCTTACACGATATACAAGGATTAGTAATCAAAAGTCTTAATCCCTTTCAAATCAGGGCTATCTGAGACGACTAGAAGGATTTGGGTAGCTTCGTTTCAACAGTCTTAATCCCTTTCAAATCAGGGCTATCTGAGACTCTATTGACGGAAGATATTTCTGCCAAAAAGTCTTAATCCCTTTCAAATCAGGGCTATCTGAGACATTAAAAAGTGGTTGTGGGAATTAGCAAATAGTCTTAATCCCTTTCAAATCAGGGCTATCTGAGACTGTTAAGGGGACAGTTCTTGCTACTTTTTCTCAGTCTTAATCCCTTTCAAATCAGGGCTATCTGAGACTCTACCATTAAATTCCCCTGAAAACTCAACAGCTTGCAGGGCTGTTTTTGCACCAAAACAGAATTGGCTTGATTTTCAAGTGATCCTGGCTGAAAAATCAATCCTTTTACTTTTAAAATCATCATGTTGACGATCTCACAAAACATGTCAATGTTGTTACTCGTGTACCGTGAGCGTATACCGCCCCAGGCCAAAAACCGTTTCCTTGCCCAGATGCAGGCACTGACCGAAATGGAGCGCAGGGAAAAAAGGCGTCAGATCCCCACTCAGCCGCCATTGTCCCACGACACCTCCCATTTGCATGGTGCGTTGCTGGCGCGCCGAGCGGCGCGTCCAGTCCTGCCAGTGAAGCGTTTTGTCATCCTGGATGAGCCTGGATTGTCTGGCGAGCGCGGTGAAATCCCATGGCGGCGCGTCTGTGCCGTAAAGCTGGGTAATGACCGCTACACGCCGCACGGCGGCCATGAGCAGAACCGTCGGCGTCAGCCGCTCGGGCGGCAAGGCCCGACCGTTATCTTGTAAACGCAATGGACTGATAAAGTTCAGGGTGAGATCGCTGATTGGCTTTATCGGCGGGCAGATAACAGGAAGCAGGGGAACTTCCGTCAAGCGTTTGTTTTCCGGATTATAAATGGAGACCGCCTGATCCAAGGACAGGAAATGTGGGAAGTAAAAGATTTCCCGTAATTCCGCTGTGCCATCGTCTGGCCCGAGACCACGTTGCGCTGCATTTTTCCAGGCTTGTACGATGAGCGGCAATTCACGCAGGGCGTATCCCATGAGCACCATGTCAAATTGAAGTGTTTCCCCTGTTTGAAGTCGGCGGGCGCCCCATTTTTCCGGTTCGATCAAATACGGCGACGGAGGCTGACTGAAGCGCTGAATTTTATGGTCGACCGGCGGCGGAGCAAAAATAGCGGGGTAAGGGCAGGCGCCCAGTAACGGACAGTCTGTGCAAGCGGACTGGCGCGTCATGCAGGAGAGTCGACGCAGAGCGTGTCCGAATGCGCCGCGCAGGAGCGAACCCGGCCAGTCCGGCAAGCGGATGGCGCGCGTTACCGTGAATTGGAAACGATAACGTGCCAGTGGCAGTGCGGGAAGCGATGGGTTTGATGTGTTATCCATTGGGTTTCGGGAATGTCAGTGCGTTTTTGAATCCATCATCCATCGGTATACTTTTTCCTGGAGGTAAATCAATTCCTCCGCCGGAATGAGGGCGACTTCGTTTTCCTCAGCCCGTTTTTTTACGCTTTCCAGTTTGATCGGTGACATCAGGTTTGAGGTCAGCAACCATTTGTCGTTCATCCGACCACCGACATTGTGCCCGACCGCGACCAGGCGGCTGACCATGCCCTGCGGATCAATGGCGCTAGTTTTACATTCCAGTAACAACATGCGGTTGCGATGAATGTAAACGGCATCCAGTTCGTTGGTTACCTTGTCGTTTACTTCCCGTCTTTCATCCGTGATCAGAGGCACGATTTTCTGGCCGATGGCAAAGCGTGTCTTTTCCAGCTTTTCCCCGGAAGCCAGCTTCGTCAACTCATGCCCCACTATCCAGCACCACTCTTCCAGCCAACCCCCACGAAGGTATTTGTCCGCCACCCAATCCGGATAGGTCATCTGTGAAGTGAGCAGGCCAGACGATTGCATGTCCTGTAATAAATCTTTTTCGACGGGGTTTGGTTTTTCCAGTTCTGTACGCAGGTAGTTACGCTCATCCGCTCTGTCGGTACAAAAACGTGTGCGATTCAAGGCGTAAATCAGCTTCTGGATTTGGGGCGCCGAGGCAACCAGTTTCCGGGTTAACACTGCCCGACTCAAAATCCCCTCGACATCCGTGGCCTCATTTTCCTGCAAAGCATAACCCTGCGCCGCCAGGCAGGTTTCGAGCTTCAACACGTTGACTGGCAAGTTAATTTTGGTCTTATTCCCCCAGACGTATTCAATGCGGTCATTTTCCGTATCGCAATATACGATTTCGGTGTTACCTTCCTGAAAAGCCAACAGGAGAGCCACCGTCATCAATTTGTTGCCGCCCGTAATGTTGAGCACATGGCGCATTCCGTCGTAGCGAAGCGCGATTTCTTCCGCGCGTCGGTTTGCACAGGCATGAATGAGGTCCAGATCATGTGCCGGACAGTCTTCGTCATGAATGGCGACATCCTGAATTCCGGCGAACAATAAGCCTTGTTGCAAAACCTCGGCGTTTTTGCGCATGGCCGTACTGGTCAGAATCAGCACCTTGTCCGCCTTGAACTGTGCGTCGTCCGGCAAACTGGAAATGGCCGGGATCAAGTTGGGCAGATTTTCGCCGCTGGCGAGCATGATGTGCAGAGTGCTCATGCGATGCTAATTCTCGTAACCAGATAGGGTTCGAGGCGGGCATTACAGGCGGTGAGTTCTTCCGCGCTCAACTCTTCACCGCGCAGATGCGCGGGGAGGTCAAGCGAGAGGTTGTAATAGGCCGCGCCACGCTGGCAAACAATAGCCGCAAGGTGCACGGGCAGACTGCCGATGATGGAATCGCCTGCTGCGATGTCTTCGTACAGGTTCACATCGGTCAGGTGCGGGCAATGCCGGTCGATGGAGAATCCTTGGGTTTTAGCCCATTCCAGTGCGCCGGGGTGGCGGGTGATGAACCAGGTAGTCATGGTTTTAACGTGTGGGGTTATTGAGGGGGTTGTTCTTTTCACGGAACCGAAGGAACTTCGATACGCATTAAAGTGCCTTTGGCCACGTAAGCGGTTATTCTGACGAATTGGTTGTTCAGGATTTTCTGGCGGATGTTTGCTGGCAGGTTCTGGAGAAACTCTGCGCCCTTGGGCGCGAGCGCAATGGCGGTCTTTCCATCCTTTTCAACGATCAAAGCGCCAGTGGTACGGTTGAATTTGACGCGCGCGCCTGGCCATTCGGTAGCATTTTGTTGCTGGCGCTGCTCAGCTTCGATTTTCTGCTTAAGTTTTTCCATCTCCAGCCGCTGGGCTTCTTCTGCTTGTCGGCGTTCCTTTTGAGCATCCGACTCCATGACGCCATACCCCGCAGCACGCTTGGCGCCGATTCCGCTTTCCGCCAGCGCTTTTTCCAGGATTGCGATGCCCTTTGACGCCCAGGCAAAAGGACCTTCAACCACAAAACAAAAACTGCCTTGCGTGGCAATCTGGGCGTTGGGTACGGGACTGTCGAAGTCGGTGGCTTCACTGGCGTTGCCCGAGTAATACTCCATGTGATGCGTGGTGACGATCTCGTGCACGAAGGGTTTACCGGAATCCGGATTCCACCAGGCATCATGCCAAACAAGGCAGGCTGCACCGGAAAGTTCTCCGAAAAGTACCGCCAGGTATTCCGGGGCAAGCCCTGCCGCCTCGGCGTAAGCACGAGCGCAGCCTTTGACGGTGGAGCCGGGAATCATGGGCATACCGTAACTGTGACTGACGCAAATGCCGGTTTCCAAGGCGGAGGCGCTGCTTTGCCCGATGAACAGGCGTTGCGACAGTTTGGCGTGCAACTGGCAAAAACGTTCAGTGTTATCGACAGTTTTACGCCAACGCTTCCAGGCGAGATTGTAAAGATGCGAAGGATCTTGCGCGCACAGTTTGTTGATGTGCCCGGATTTGCGGGTGTTGTCTCCCTCAGCGACCGACTCCAATCCTCGCGTGAGCCAGAGTCCGGCATGTGCATGATTGGCTTCTTGCGGTCGCACGGCGCGCAGGCTGTCGCGCATCAGCGGGGTATTCATGCATCACCTCCAGAGGTGGCATCCGCCTCGATTTTCGGGCAGCCCTGAACGTAGCGTTTGAGCCAGCCCGCAGCGTCCAGCGTATGGCGGGTCAGGCGCTGATATTCACCAAGCTGGGTGGCGATGATTTTTTTATGAAAGTTCTCGGCATCGGTTTCGCCGAGAACATCGGCAAGGTCATTCAGATAACGCAGTTGTCCTGCGCGTTTTTTGGCGAGCACAAATCCGCTGGTCTGTGCCAGACCGGATTGCAACACCATGACGGGAAAGTTGAGTGCCAGATCACCATAATCTTTGCGCACTTCCTCCTCAGATTCATTGAGGGCATTTTTGATGGCGTCGATTTTGTCGATGGCTTTCAAGGCGTATTGCTGGGTGCGGGTTTGCATGGCGGCGCTCCTCAGTTTTTGGGTTCAGAGAGCAGCCAGCGGCAAAGGCCGCGACCGATGGTGTGCTTGCCACCGATTTGCAGCTCGAGTGCTGACGGTAGTTGCTGTGCCAATGTTTCGGCATTTGCCACATGTTCGCTGTTGCGTGAACGCGAGATACCCAGCACGCCCCACAACACGCTTTCTGCAGGCAGATTTTCTTCGTACCACAGCGCACCGGGCGCTACGGTACGCGTGTCATTGTTGATGCAGACACGGGCACGGATTTCAGTGGCGGTGTCGGCGAGAAAGGAGAAGACGGCATCGGGCAGGATAACAAAGTGTTCTTTGAATGCGTCGCGCCATTCCCTTTCCGCTTCAGCAGGATAAAGCGATGCAGCAATGCGCTCTGCCCAGGTATCGGCTTCCGGCGCTGCAACAACTTTCAGGTCAAGGTCTTCCAGCAGGACTTTGTTGTTGAGGTTCAATTCGCTGCCTTTAGGCAATGTTGCCTCCGTCTCGTTCTCTGTCACCACCAATGTCGGCAGGGAAGACGGCAGCCCCAAATCGCGGGCATAGCGTTGCAGGATGAAGGGACTGGTGGCAAAGGCGACGATGCCGTGCAACGCGCGGATGGGCAGAACGAGCAAATGCGCATCACCAACGGACAGGGCGCCGGCATGGGTATTGCTGTCGGCGCTGGATTCCGGGCCAAACAGGGTCTTGTGCGTTGTT
The DNA here is from genome assembly GCA_025997075.1 of Betaproteobacteria bacterium. Classification (GTDB taxonomy): domain Bacteria; phylum Pseudomonadota; class Gammaproteobacteria; order Burkholderiales; family Rhodocyclaceae; genus Propionivibrio. The sequence continues at coordinate 5,848 of BNUC01000125.1, forward strand.
GTGCCCAATTTGTAATCCGTGCCTGCCAATTCGTCCCGCAGGACACCTTTGAGTGCCGAACCGGGTACGAGTGGCAGTTGGGTAGCACGGGCACGTGCGATGGGCAAATCGACGACGCCAACACTTTGCCCGGTGCCCACATGGAGCGCGGAGAGGGCGTGTACATGGTAAATTTTTTGCAGCATGGTTTTTCCTTTCAAGATTCCGTTCAATTTTGGGTATTCGGGGGTGTCCAGGGTGCGGGCAAGGCAAGGGCAAATCCGTCGCGACGATCCTGCTCCTGGTCGGCAAGTGATTGCAGCCAGAGCGACTGGATGAATCCTTCGGGAATTTCGCCGATTAACTCGAACCAGTAAACCGCACCTGCGGCAACGGCTTTGCGCACGGCGCGAGGTTTGCCTCCTTTGCCACCAGCGGCTAAATCCCAGCCGGAAACCGGCAGCCAGCGTTCCACGGCGGCGGCACGCAGCTTGAGTTTGAGTTGTTGAGGTGCCCCCGGCGGACTGCCGCTCAGGGCTTCATCCAGCCAGCCAGGTCGATAGCCCGCACTGAAAATGGCCGGGGTAACGAAGGTCAGGCGCAATCCGCCTGCCTTGCGAATATCGGCTTCCAATGTGGAGGGCATGACAGGCCAGGCGTCTGCCGCCGCAACGGAAAAGCGCGATAGTCGACGTTCGCCACCGAAATTAGCCAGGTCGTCGTGCAATTCAACATCGCTGTGTCCGAGAAACACCAGATCGTGTTCATCCCAAGCCCCCCGATCTTGCCGCTGTGAAGAAAGGTCAATGCCGCCGGTTTGAAATAGCTGCCCCTCGGCGCTGGCACCCGTTTTGGCATCCAGCGCGACATGTGTGCGCTCTTCAATGGAAAGCGAATCCTGACCTTCTGCTTGCAGGTTATCGAAGGTGAGCGTTTTCCCTGCGCCCCAATCGAGCAGATGTTGCAGTGACCAGTATTGCGCGCCGGAAACAGGTTTACCCGCCACGCCCTCCTCCGCCTGTACCGGAAGCAATCCCACTGGCAGATCACAACCGCTGCCTGTCGGTAATTCTGCGGGCGATGAACGAATGACACGGGTTGCCTCACCATCTTTGAAATACAGTGCATCGGCAGGCTTGGGCAACAATGGGGTGATTTTTCCGTCTTTTGCGCGACGCGCCAGAAGCGGCCCGGCAACGGAAATTTCTTCCCGAAGCTTGGGGGAAAACCCCTGCCCTGTCTGGTCGGCATGCAGTGTGCGTACCAGACCGGCAAGACTGGAAGGCAGCGGGAAATTGCCGCCATCCGCGCCGGCTTGCGAACCAAAAGGCTTGCCGGAACGAAAAACCAGCGGCGCTAAAGCATCCAGTAGATAGGTGTGGTTCATTGCGCGTCTCCCAGATCACGGGTAGAACGAGCCGCCAGCCAGCGCGACACAATGAGCTCGTCCGCCAGCACGGCCAAAGCCGTTGGCAGACGAGAGGACTGCAAATCTTGCAGACGATTCCTCAAATGATCTCTCCACTCGTCGGTAAGCGCCTTGCCATCATCGGTGCGGGCGCGGCTCAACAAACGCTCGAATTCGAATCGCTGAACATCTCGCTTCGGATCGGCGCCGACCAGAGCAAAAGCGGTGCGCTGATGAATCTGGCGGGCGTCGTAGGCCAGACGAGTGGGAAGTTGCCGTGAATCGGAACGATAAGCTTTCTGCCAGCGTTCAAAGGCAGCATGTGCATTGTTGTCATCCCAGCGCAGACGAAGCTTGGTCAAACCACCGGAACGAATCCGCAAGGCAATGCCCAAGGCATTACGATCATCGCCCTTGGCGACCGCCTCGGCGTCTTTGGCCAGTTGGCGCAGGTTGCCCAAGGGTTCCATGAGGTGCCCTATCGCCAATCCCACACTCAGGGTAGGTTGGTTTTTCGCACCAAGACTTTTGGCGCTGCGTTGCAAGGCATCGGCAAATGCCTTTTGCAACGCATTCGCCGCTTGGAAAGCCAAGTGCAAGGGCAAAAAGGCCAACACATCATCGCCCCCCGCATAGATGGCGTGCCCGGAAAATTCCCTCACAATGTCAGGCACCTGTGCTGCAAAAGATGAAAGTGCTTGTGTAATTTCAATGTGCTGTTCTGATTTGTGGGTTTCACTCAGCAACGCCCCCATCCGGTCACCGTCGGCAAGCAGGATGGCACCATAAGGACAAGGTTCGCCGTATTTCTTCCACAGCGGTTGGGCGGTATTGCGTAATGTTTCCAGCGCCTTGCGTGCATCTTCGTCCTCTTTCGCATCGCGCAATGCGGCGTCAAGGCGGGAACGGTACAGAAGTTGCGCGTCATAGGGGAAGTCTTGATGGCATCCCTTATTGCCTTTGACGCGGGTGGCGAATTCCTGTTGAACCAAAGGTTCGTAAGCCTCTCGCAATAATTCGCGATCGCTGCCGGGCAGTGCATCTATCCAGGCATGAGCGGCAATGCGGGAGAAAGGCGTGAATTGATCGACATCTCCCCCCAATCGTTTGGCAATGCCCGCACAATCGAGTTGTTCGCTTGCGTTGAGTCCCAACCTGCGCCGAACGCTGGGGGTCATGCTTTTTTCTTCGGGGAGTACGGTTTCACGCGCGCCATCCAGCGAGGATTTGGGCAGGCCGTAGGCCGGCGCTTCTTCTGCGTTGACAGCGGAGGGCCGAAAATCCCGCGTTGCCTTGCGCGCCGCCAGCACGGCATTGGCGGCTGTGACCGCCTTGCCATAATCGTCATCCGCAATGCTCGCCCATGCCGCGAAGCTTTCGACGTAGTCATCAATTTGTTGGTCCCAAATGTTGTCACGCAACTTCAGGCCATCTCGGGCATTTACGGCAATCTCGTGGAATCGCTGCCGTGCGGCTTCTCCCGCGTCGGAAGCCAGTTTTTGCAGGTCTTGTTTCGTGGCGCTGTGCACGATGCATTGCACCTTGTTGCCGACAGATATCTCGCTGCCGGGTCTCAGGTCGCTGCCCGGTGCGGGAAAGATGAGTTCCACGCCGCACTCCTGCAAGGCTTGAGCGGCTGCCTTGGAGATTTCTGAAAGCAGCCATGAACCACTCCACAAATCACGGCTGCGACGGGCAGCAGCAATAAAGGTCTGCACCGGCCCCAACGCAAGGACAAAAAGATAATTATTCATAAGAGTTTCTCGACTCATTTCTTGAAAAATTCGAGGAACGCGGACAAAGCGTCTTTACCCTGCGTAGAGGCTAAAGGCGGAACATCCTTTGCTTTCTCCGGTTGCCAATAAGGATGGATTGAGTGCGTCGTCTTTCCAGCCTTCAGTTCTAGTTCCATGTGGTCAACATGCTTGTGCGGCAGCAGTAGAGCAGCCGCGGCCCATGTTATGCCGTCCGCAGAATAAGGACGCAGTATCAGTGGGCTGGCAAGACGGTCATGATTTTGGGCTTGTAGCGTGTGATCCGCCGGGTCGCCCTTATCCTTGAAATGAAAAATGATTGGCAGACCGAAGGCTGCTCGTGGAAATACCTTGCCTGCTTTATGTACAGGTTTATGCCTAAGAACACATGTCCCAGTAATGCTGCGGATGGCGTCAGGCTCAGGCCAAAGACTTCTGCCCGGACCCTTGTTACGGGCAAAACTCGGTTTCTGCCGAAAATCCTTGAGTTTGGCGACAGCATCCGTCCAGGCTTTGGTAGGGTCTGAAGCCTTATTTCCGATAACGAGCTGACACCCTGCCGCTTTAGCCTCTTCCAGGGTAATTGTATCCAATCCTTGCACCCATACCGCCCCCAAACCGCGCCGCGTGCGAGCACCAACACCACCGAAACTCGCCCACCAGCGCAAGGTTTCATCGACTCGTGTTTGCACATCGCCATCCAGACGCGAATCGAAACCGACACGCAAAATCCAGGTCAAACCGGGTTGGACGAGCAAGGCGTTCCTGTCCCGTGCAGGGAAAAGCGCATAAGGCGCATTGGCCTTTTTCCAAGAGTCTTCCTTGAGTTTTGATGTCCCAACCACCCGTACCCACACCCGGCTGGCATGAATATTATGCGCATCCAATCCACCCCAAAGATCAAATTCCTCAGCCCGAATGTCGTCAAGGTGCCATTTGTGCTGCGCGAGCAAGCGCCACCAGAAACGCAACTGACCGCGAATGGCGCTGGCACGAACGGGCATATTCCGGTCAACCTTCCCGGCTTCGACTCCCCCACCGTACAAAGGCGTGAGCAACTCACATTTATAGTCTTTCCATTGAATCCGCGCCGTATTGCCGGCCAACACCTGATTGATCAACGAGGGGTCGAGCGTAGCGGGAGGAAGTCTAAGGGGCATGGGGCTTATCCTTTGAAAGATAAAACATATTTTGCGTGGTCAATCTCAGAGAACCAAGATCATAACGCATAGATATTTTTGCGCATGGTTTTTGCAATATTTCGAATCGGGGTGGACGTATTCAGCTCGTTAGAATAAACACCGCGAGCTACGGTTTCCGGTCGTAATAATCAGGATTCCTGTAGTCAATCTGGCAGTGGGTTTTGCTTTTCAAACGGACAAAAAAATGAAGATAAACACGAACACAAATACCCGAAACATCCTGATAGCGCTG
>BNUC01000126.1 GCA_025997075.1 Betaproteobacteria bacterium
CGTTTAATCTCATCCGCAACGCAATCTTGCGTTTCTCTCTTTGCTCAGCAACGCTGAGACTCCGGGCGTCTTCTCTTTTCATGACAACATTATAACATATATGCCCTATATATTTGCCGGGTTAATAGAAGTTCATCAAAACTTACCAATTCCACGTTTAGTTCTTTTGCAGTTTCTGTCTTGACATATGGATCATGCGCGATGATCTTTGCACCAAACCCCTGCCCCATTGCCTTTGCCACCACAGAACCTGATGCTCCCAAGGCAAAGATGCCAATTGTCATGTTCCATGGACGGCGCGGTATCGGTCCATTACCTTTAAGCCAAATCCCTTGACGAGTCATTCTATCGTAATAAGCAATATTACGTAGGGCGGCAAGCCCCATCGCCACAGCGTGGATACCAATTTCTTCGCTACAATACCCCGGCGTATAACAAACAGCCTTACCCATTTCTGTGGCTGCATCCAGATCCACACTATTCAGGCCGATGCCATATCGAGCAATCAATTTAAGCCGGGGAAGTTGTTCCATGACCCTGCGGGACAGGGCCATTACTGGAAAAAATAGCACAATCCGTATCTTTTAACAGCTTTACCGTCAGATATTCGTCGTATTCGTCCCCATTTTCAACACTGACGCAAAAATCCTGTTCCTTCAGGTATCCTGTAATATTTTTATAGTACTTATCACGGATACTATTGCTGTCGAATTTTTGTCCCAAAGATACCAAGACAATCTTTTCACCTGCCATAATAACTCCTGTCAAGTAATATGACTCCCAAGCATAGGATCATAATCAACAACCTTGGCGCAATCATCCGATTGTCATATACACAAAAATCTCAATATAGTTATCGCAGACCAGATGCAGGTCTTTTTCCTTGGGCGTTTCGCTGTTGATCTGGCACAGGGGCTTAAGCCACTCGCCGTGGCGATGCTGCTGGTATTGGGCAAGGACGTGACCATCAAGCGTATTGAGCGCGGCGAACATTTTTTCATCGTTACCCCTAGTTCAGTTCGAGCATGAGGCCAAGGATGTAGCCCAAAAAGAGTGGCACCGGTTCACATTCGAGCTTGGTGAAAATATAACCAAGAAAACCAACCATTCTCTTCTTGCCAAAATCAAGGCGAGAAGAGAATGGACAACAAAACTTATGGCATATTATTCGATCTTGACGCCGGCGGACTTGATTATGATCCCATAGCGCTCAATCTCGGAAATGACATATTTTCTAAAATCCTCCGGGCTGCCTGTGCCGGGCGTCGCTCCAATCTTGGTCAAGCGCTTACGCATTTCTTCCGTCTGAAGAATTTCGTTGATTTCCTTATTCAGCCGGTTGACGATCTCTTTTGGAGTGTTGGCGGGAGCCATGATGCCATAGAAAACCGCGGTGTGAACGCCCGAGATACCCAATTCGTCAAAGGTAGGCACTTCGGGCTTGCCGGGGTTACGTTCCGCAGAACCAACGGCGAGAACCTTGAGCTTCCCCGCCTCGATAAGGGGAATGCTTGCCGCTGGACTATCCGCCATGAAATCGATCTGCCCGGCAACCAGCGCCGCCGCTGCGGCTCCTGATCCGCCATATGGAACATGGATGACATCAATGCCTGTCGACTTTTGCAGCATGATGGTTGCGAGATGCTGAGAAGAACCGATCCCGGCCGAACCATAATTCAATTTGCCTGGATTGGCTTTCGCGTAATTAATGACGTCCAGCGCGCTATTGAACGGCGAGTTGGCAGGGACCACAAGGAAATTGGGGACGGTATAAACCAGCGCTATCGACTCGAAATCGTTAACAGGATCGAAACCCAAATTCGCATACAGGTGCGGATTAACGGCATTGGGTGAAAGTGACGCCATCAATAAGCTATAGCCATCAGATTTTTCTTTGGCAGCCACCGCCGTGCCGATATTCCCGCCCGCTCCCGGTTTGTTTTCGATAACGCAGGGCTGTCCGAGTCGTTCCGACAAGGGTTGCGCAATAATCCGCGCGAATGTGTCAACTCCACCGCCTGCAGCCCACGGCACAATCAATTTAATTGGCCTTGAAGGATAATTACTCTGCGCCATCACCAAGCCAACACATGTCATGGCAACGATGGCAACGGAGATGCTCTTGATCATGCCAATAATCCCTGTATTTCGATGAGTGCTCATTCCCTTCTCCTCTCTCTTTGTTAGACTACAGATAAAAAAACATTTCCATTCCAACGCCATTTTTACGGTTTGCTTATCCCCCAGCAGGAAAACGCGGAAGATGCGGGATATTCCGGTCGGCGGCGGGTGATTTAGCTAATGCCGAGGAATTCCGCAGTCCACGTGCGATACGTGTTATCGCGGCTTGTGCGGCCCATCAACTCAGCCGACGCGAGGCCCTGCAGCTTTTCTGGAGGAATACCTTCACGCAACGCCTTCAAGGTATCGTGAATGGCCCGCACCGCCGCTGCCATGGGCTGATGCCCCTGCAAAGCAATGCGGACATGGTGCCGGGTGAGATGGTCTGGGTCGACCAGCTCGTGTTCGGCACGACCGAGAATGATCGGCAATGATACCCGGGCGGATAGTGCCTCAAGCTCAGCCCGCTTGCGCAGGCCAGCGATAAACAACGCATCGACGCCGACCGCCTCGTAAGCTTGGCACCGCGCGATCGCATCTTCAAGCCCAGTCAGCATCGGTGCACTCGTGCGTCCGACAATCGCCAAGGCATCGTCCCGACGGGCGTGGAGCGCTGCCCGCATCTTGCCGGCACCTTCTTCGAGCGAGACCAGCTTTGCTGGTCCACTCTGGCCAAAAGCTACAGGAAGCACGGTGTCTTCAATAGTGAGCGCGGCAACACCGGCGGTCTCCAGTTCCTCCACGGTACGCATCACGTTCAGCGCATTGCCGTAGCCGTGATCGGCGTCGACCAGAAGCGGCAAATTGCTGACGCGGCAGATGCGGCGAATCTGCTCGGCGAACTCGGACAGAGTCAACAGGACGAGATCGGGCGCACCGAGTACCGTTAGCGCGGCGATTGAACCGGCGAACATGCCAGCCTCGAAGCCGATATCCTCAGCTATCCGGGCAGAGACAGGATCGAACACTGATGCCGGATAAATACAGGAAGGACTCGACAGTAAGCTGCGGAAGCGTCGACGCCTGTCCGTGTCGCTCGATCGGGGGTGCGTTTCGGTGCTCATCGCAAGCTCCATTCGTTGGAAGAGTTATTGAGTATGTCCATTATGACTACCACCAGCTATTCAATGAGTTGTCCTTGTAGAACACAGTGGTGACAAGGCCACCGTCGAGCCTGATCACCTGCCCGGTGATGTAACTCGATGCGTCCGAGGCGAGGAACAATGCAAGATCGCCAACATCCTGCGGGAGTCCCATCCGCGCCAGTGGTACCTTGGATAGACGAGCTGGTCGCACTGTTTGGGAATAGTCCGCAAACTGCTTGAGGAAACGCTCTACTTCGATGAAACCAGGCGAAATAGCGTTGACCCTAATGCCGTACTGGGCAAGTTCGACCGACAGCGTTTGCGTCAGGGCAATCACGCCAGCTTTGCCGGCCGCGTAAGGTGCACGTAGTGGATGCGGACCCATGCCCATGACGGAGCTGATGTTGACGATGACGCCGCCCTTACCACGCGCAGCCACGCCACGCCCGACGGCCTGGCTGCATAAGAAAACCGTCTTGAGGTTCCGTCCGAGATGGAGATCCCATTCCTCTTCACGCAGGTCCAGGAATGGCGAGATAACCGAGCCGCCACCAGCATTGTTGACCAGCACATCGATGCCACCGAGACGTTGTTCGACAGTATGTACCAATTCATTGACTTGGTCGCCGACAAGGACATCACATGTCTCGGCTATCGCCTTGCCACCTTTCGCTGTAATTTCGCCGACGACAGTCTCGATTTCGGATCTGGTACGCGCAGTGACTGCGACGGTGGCACCGGCTTCGGCATAGGCTAACGCGATTGCACGCCCGATGCCGCGCCCGCCTCCAGTGATTAACGCAACTTTGCCTGCGAGACCAAATTTCGTCATTTGTGTCATCAATCGAACTCTTTTTTAGAGGATTAGAGAGTTGCGTAAAAGTTAAAAATATTACTGCCTCGCACCACCGGCACAAGTAGCCAAAAGCTCGGCAACTGTATGCGCGACCATTCGGCGCAGATGCTCCGCGCTTTCATCCGAGTAACCGCCGATATGCGATGTCAGTACCACATCAGATCGTTTCAAGAGGGGGGAATTCGTCGGCAATGGCTCGGTTTCGAAAACGTCCAGTCCAGCCCCGGCGATCGTCCGACTCTCGAGAGATGCGATCAGTGCACACTCGTCAACGAGCGCGCCACGGCTAGTGTTGACCAGAAATGCAGTTGGCTTCATCAAGGCTAGTTGCTGTTCACCGATAAGATGCTGCGTTTGCGCTGAGAGCGGCAGATGCAGTGACACGTAGTCTGCACGGCCTAACAGGTCGTCAAGACCAACAGGCGTTACTCCGATCTCGCGCGCCCGTACGGCGTCAATGAATGGATCATAAGTGATGACCGACATGCCGAAAGCAGCAGCGCGGCGCGCGACTTCCTGACCGATGCCACCAAACCCGATGAGACCAATGGTCTGACTGTAAAGGGCTCGCAACGGCGAGACAGCACGGGGCCACCGACCGGCACGCAGACCATCCTGCAAGTAAGTTAGTTGGCGAGACAAGGCTAGTATGAGCATCATGGTGTGGTCAGCAACTTCGCGAGCACAAAACCCTGGTGCGTTCACGACCGCGATACCGCGCTTCTGGGCGGCCGCCACGTCGATGTTGTCGATACCAATACCATAGCGGGCGATTACCCGGAGATCAGGTAGCGCATCCATCACTCTTGCGGAAATGTCGGCGCGCACGACCAGGATCGCAACGGCGCCACGCGCCATCCGGATCACTTCGTCCTCGGTAGTCTCGGCGAGCGACACATAATCTGAGGTCAGGCGGCTGAGCCGCCGACGCTCCTCTTCTGTCTTAGGACATCCTTCGTCAGCAGCGGCCGGTCGTGATGGCGTTTCAGCCCATCCCACCACCACCTCGGCGCCGATCCGCCTGAATTTTTCCTTTTCGATCTCCGGTAGGTACCATGCGTGCCGATCGACGATTACTACGCGCAGAGGTGCTATTGACATACTCAGCCTTCTAAAACCCGTACCGCTTCTTTTAAAATCGCGTGCGTGATCGGAGCGGGGCGGTTAATCCGTTCACGCACAGCATTCCTATTTTCTCTGGCCAAGACGTTGTGCGATGGCAAGACGTAACTTGTATTCTTCCGCGATAAATGCCTTGGTTTCCTCTGGGCTGAAATAGTCAGCGAGTGTTAGCAGAGGTTGGGTGTCGGAAAGTGGTTGGGCAGTAAACTTCACTTGCTTTCCGGCATTGAGGCTACCGAAAGGAAGTCTCGCAACTTCAACAGTAGCGATCACTGCAATGGCAAGGATAACGAGCGTAGATATGAGTTCGGGACAGTTCACCCGTCTTGGGGCAGGAAGGTCGGCAGGCATCATGTGTGGTCTCCACGGGTATATCCCATATGCCGGGAAATGGCGAACGCCGCTGTTTTCATTCGCTCGCCGAGTTCGCGCAAGCGGGTCAGTGGGAGGCGCTGTACAAGCCCTGACACTACGATTCCTGCAATCGGTTTGCCAGTGTGGTCGAAAATTGGTGCTGCGACGGCATTGATGTGTTCGTGATTTTCCCCAATGTTGATCGCGTAGCCGTCTCGTCTGACCGCCTCAAGTACTGAGCGAAACTGGACCGGGTCGGTGACGGTATGTTTCGTCATGGCGTCTAGTCCGGCGGCGATAACTTCTTCAACATCGGCGGGATCGGAGAACGCGAGCAACACCTTGCCAATGGCTGTTGCATGAGCGCCTTCTCTCTGACCGACACGTGTGTGGGCAATCACGCTGGCAGGTGCCCGGACCTTCTCAATGTAAATAACGGAATTGCCATCGCGCACGCCCAGATGCACTGTCTCGTCCGCTTCCTTCATCAGATCGCTGAGGTACGGAAGCGCTTCCTGCCGCAGCGTCAGGTTGCCCAGATACGACGAACTGAGATCGAGCACGGCTAGTCCGAGACGATAGCAGTCGGTCACTGGATCTCGGATCAAGAAACCTTCTGTGACCAGTACGGACGCAAGCCGGTATACGGTGGTCTTGTGCAACTTCGCCAGCCGGCTTAATGCTAAAAGGCCGAGTCCGTCACTGCCTTCATGCGCAACTAACCAAAGCAACGAGAGTGCACGCTGCAAGGATCGAACCCCTTTTCCATCATCGCATGTGGAACGATGGCCCTGATTTACGTTCTTGATATTTGGCATGATTGTTTCATCTAGTGAAACACTATTTCAAAAGAAGAGTCGCACTTTGTCGGTGCATTGTCAAGAGAAATTTTCAATGTTCTGAATTCTTGATGTTCTGGCCTCTACCGCCTGGCTATGCGAAAATCGCCGGTCTTATCCATCAAAAAAGCGGTGAGGTATAACAGATGGCGCAGTTGAATCAACCCTCCTCGATTTCGCCAGTCGAGGAAATTATTGCCGAGGTGCGCGCCGGTCGCATGGTCATTCTCGTAGACGAGGAGGATCGGGAGAACGAGGGCGATCTGCTGCTCGCCGCCGAGCACGTTACGCCCGAGGGCATCAATTTCATGGTCACTCACGCGCGCGGGCTGGTCTGCCTGACGATTAGCGAGGCGCGCGGCCGGCAGCTCGGCCTGACGCCGATGGCGCGCGACAACAGGAGCCCGTATAACACAGCCTTCACCGTTTCAATCGAAGCCGCCGAGGGCGTGACCACCGGCATCTCCGCCCAGGACCGCGCGCGCACGGTGCAGGCGGCGGTGGCGCGTGGCGCGTGTCCGGACGATATCGTCCAGCCGGGTCACGTTTTCCCGATTACAGCCAGGCCGGGCGGCGTGCTGGTGCGCGCCGGACACACCGAGGCCGGTTGCGATCTGGCGCAACTCGCCGGCCTGGAACCGGCGTCGGTGATCTGCGAAGTTCTCAAGGACGACGGCACGATGGCGCGTCTTCCGGATCTGATCGAATTCGCCCATGCGCATGGCCTCAAGATCGGCACGGTCGCCGATCTCATTCACTATCGCAGCCGCAACGAAACCTTGGTCAAGCGTAGCCAATCGCGGGCCGTCAAGCTGGTGTATGGCGAATTCACGCTGCACGCGTTCAACGATCTGACGACAAATGAAGTGCATCTGGCGCTTACCAAGGGAGAAATCCGTTCCGAGACCGAAACGCTGGTGCGCGTTCATGAGCCCTTGTCGGTGCTCGATTTTCTCGACCCGGCCGGCAAACGCCATACGTTCTCACTTGATGCTTCCCTGCGGGCTTTGTCAAAGGCCGGGTCCGGCGTAATCGTCCTGCTGCGACGGCCGGAAACGGGACAGGATATTTTGTCGGTTTTGGCCGAGCCCGACGCATCCGCGCATCCCGCGGCCAAGTGGGATCCGCGTATCTACGGCATTGGCGCGCAGATTCTGCGCGATCTCGGCGTATGCCGGATGAAACTCCTGGCCAGCCAGCGGCATATGCCGAGCATGACCGGCTTCGGCCTCGAAGTCACGGGTTTCGTCAGCTCGCCCACCGAACTCGAATAAGGTTTTGTTTTCTGAAAGATTCTTTTATGCCCCGTTTCGACACTATCCATGAATATGAAATCGCTCTCGATGGACGCGGTCTGTCCATCGGCATCGTGATGAGCCGTTTCAATCAGAACATCGGTGAAGGACTGCTGTCCGCATGCGTCGCCGAGCTCACGCGCCTGGGCGTCGTCACAGACGACATCGAGATCGCCACGGTCCCCGGCGCGCTGGAAATTCCGCTGGTGTTGCAGAACCTGGCGCAAAGCGATCGCTTCGACGCGCTGATTGCCCTGGGCGCTGTGATTCGCGGCGAAACCTACCATTTCGAGGTGGTTTCAAACGATGCCTGCCGCGGGGTCATGGAGGTGCAGCTCGACACCGGCGTTCCGATCGCCAACGGCATCCTGACCTGCGAAAACGATGAGCAGGCGTTAGCGCGCGCCGGCCAGAAAGGCAGCGATTGTGCCCAGGCGGCCGTGGAGATGGCTAAGCTGCTGCACGCCGTCGGAGATCGTTCGCAATGAGCAGGTCGAAGGATGCCGGGACAGCCCAGCCAGCGGTAAAAAAAACCGCCAAATCCCCGCGTCGGCGCGCCCGCGAGCTTGCCCTGCAAGGGCTGTATCAGTGGCTGGTCGGAGGCAACGACATCGCCAGCATCGAGGCGCATCTGGCCGACAGCGACAGTTTCGACAAGGTCGACCGTGAATTTTTCATCGAACTGCTGCGCGGCGTTATGGCGCAACAAGAGAGGTTGAAGGAGCGATTGCAGGCGTATCTGGACCGGCCGTTCGCCGAATTGTCTCCGATCGAGGCTGGCGTGCTGCTGCTTGGCGCTTACGAATTGCTCGATTGTCCTCAGACTCCGTACCGCGTGATCATCAACGAGGCGATTGAACTGACCAAGGGATTTGGCGGAACCGATGGCCACAAGTACGTCAATGGCGTGCTCGACAAGCTGGCGGTCGAAATCCGTCCGGTCGAGATCAAGGCCCGTCGAGCCGCCCGATCACCGAAAACGCCACCAAGAAATTAGCGACACCCATTAGCCTGCCCGAGTCAAGTGAGTAAAACTTCCTCTCGGCGGCGTTAGCCGCTGATCCTAACCCAACCTCGCCGGCCTTCCATTTTATAGTGCCATAATATTTTTGTAAAAGTATTCCCATAAGCCTTTACTTGGGTTATGGTCGCGTACATGTTCGTACGCCGCACAAGCACTCGCTCATCCCGTTCCGGGGAGACCTACTTCACCTACCGCCTGGTGCGCACCGAGCGCGTGGGAGGTCGGGTGCGCCAACTGACCCTTCTGAACCTGGGGCGGCACTTCGGGCTTGCGGCCGAACAGTGGCCCGAGTTCTGTGCGCGCCTGGGCGAGATCATCTCGCCGCAGGGGGTGATTGTGCCGGTGGAGGTGTCTGCGGAGGTGGAGTCCGCCGCGCAGCGCTATGCCGCGCAATTGCGCCCACGCGAGAACGTGGTCCCCCCGCCCTCCCCGACATTGGAGACGGTTTTGGCAAGTTCCGATCGGGTGCATGCCGAGACGATGGAATTGACCGACGTGCGTTCGGTCGGGGTCGAGGCCTTGGCACTGTATGCCATGAATGAGTTGGGCATTGCCGAAGAATTGCGTGTGTCAGGGATGAATCGTGTGTCGGTGGCCGCGGCTGTGGGACAGATTGTGGCGCGCATGGCGCATCCCGCGTCAGAGCGGACCACCCACGCCTGGCTGCAACGGCGCAGCGCGCTGGGCGAACTCTCCGATTTTGACTACGAGCGGCTCTCACTCACGCGCCTGTACCGGGTCGCCGACGCGCTCTGGGGCGAGCACGAGCGCGTGGAGCGGGCGCTGCATGCGCGCCTCTGTACGGTCTTCGGGCTCTCCGACACGGTGGCCCTGTACGACTTGACCAACACCTATTTCGAGGGGCTCGCCCAGCACAACCCCCAAGCCCGGCGGGGGCACTCCAAGGAGAAGAGGAGCGATGCTCCCTTGATTACCCTCGGTCTTGTGCTCGACGGCGCGGGCTTCGTGCGCCGCTCGCAGGTCTTTGCGGGCAACGTGCGCGAGTCGGTCACCTTGCAGGGCATGTTCGATGGGCTCGCTGCGCCTGCGGGGAGCCTGGTGGTGTGTGACCGCGGTATCGTGAGCGAAGACAATCTCAGGTGGCTGCGCGAGCGCGGCTACCGCTATCTGGTGATGAGCTTTCGCACGGCCGAGGGTGACGCCACGCTGCACGTGCGCAAGACCAGCGCACCGGAGGCAGAAGCAGTGGCCATCTACGCCGCGCTCGGACTCGATCCCCGGCCAGGCGGTGTGAAAAAACGCCGCTTCCATCACGGGAGCGACCTGTGAAAATAGAACGTGTAGTGCCTTACGGGCCGTTTTATTTTTTTAATACGCTGATTTTATTGGATAAATTTATTGGGGCGACGAAGTTGGGCTAACGGGCTCACGTTGTGGGCGATCCGCTTTCCTGCCAACCGGTGACGGCCTCCGGTGTCCAATTCAGACCCGCTGGCTTGCTATCCAGTCCCCAATCTTGGCTCACCGGCGTCGTCGTAACTCATGCGAAGCAGCGTGTCACGTCAAAGGGCTTTTGCTCCTTCAGGATGTGGCAGCACGCTCGCGCCAGTTTGTGCGCCAGCGCCTTGGTGGCAACCACGTTGTTGGTCCTGGCTTTCTTGCGGTCAAAGAAACGTCAGGC
>BNUC01000127.1 GCA_025997075.1 Betaproteobacteria bacterium
GGACATGACAAAACCGGGTTCGTGTTTCCAGGGCGGGTACATGGGCGTCCAATCAGTAACGCCACCATCAATCGGGCTTTACAGATACTGGGCTATAGCACCCAGGAAGAAATGACCGGCCACGGCTTCCGGGCCACGGCTCGCACCTTGCTGGCTGAGGAGTTGGGTTTTGACCCGCTGATCATCGAGCATCAACTGGCGCATCGCGTACCGGATAATCTTGGCCAAGCGTACAACCGCACGCGATACTTGCCGCAACGCAAGGCCATGATGCAAACTTGGGCGGATTATCTCGACAAGCTGAAGGCCGGTGCCGAGGTGATACCGCTCCGGGGACAGACTGCTTGATTTTGTAATATATCGGATTACAATATATCGCATTGGATAACAATACATGATCCAGAATTTCAAGCATAAAGGTTTGCATCGGTTTTTTGCCAAGAGCGATTACCGGGGCATTCCTGCTCAACACGCGGCGCGAATAGAGCGTTTGCTGGATAGGCTGGATGCCGCCGTCAAACCCGAAGACATGGATTTACCGGGCTATCGCTTCCATGCGTTGATAGGCAACCGCAAGGGGGATTATGCAGTGTCCGTGTCCGGTAATTGGCGGCTGACTTTTCGTTTCGAGGGCGAAGACGCCACGGATGTTGATCTTGAGGATTATCACTAATGAGCCTACGCAACCCGAACCGCAAACCCACACACCCCGGCGCGATCCTGCGCGAAGACGTATTACCTATGTTGAACATGACGCAAACGGAATTCGCCCAAAGGCTGCTGGTATCCCGGCTGACCGTTTCCGAGCTGCTGCACGAAAAGCGAGGCTTGAGTCCTGACCTGGCGGCGCGTATCGGGAAGCTGACACGCACCAGTCCGGAATCCTGGTTGCGGATGCAAGCCGCTGTCGATTTGTGGGAAGTTGGCCGGCACCCCGAACGGCTTGAATCCATTAGGCCGCTTGAAGCCGCCGCGTAGCGAGTTTGCCGCGCCTAGCCCGACGGGGCGAAAACCGGGAAGTCCTACCCGGCTGGCGCGGCTCCTGAATAGGACATCGTGAAGGACACGATGATGGATAACAGCAAGTTTTCTCCTGAATTTCTTAAAAAGATGGAGGAAGAAAAACGTAAAGCGGATAAGACGATCAAAGAATTTAGAAAGCAATTTTTTGACAGTATCAATTTTTTCGTCCGTGCAACAGATCGCGGTGCGATCACGTTGGATGCGTTGCTCCAAATTCTTGCTGGTGAATCTTTCCAGGATCACAAGCGCTATCCGCAGACTGTCCCGCTTTCGACCGCCGACATTGAGTATTACGAGGGATACCGTACCCTCTTGGGAAACGTTAAACGGGCGATTTTGAAGGGTGAACTGACCATCCGGCAACTGACAACACTTGCGCCTGTCAATAACGAACCAGGGATTCAGTCTTGGTGCAACGAAGATGACACATTGAAGAGTGTCGACAATATGCGGCCTCATGGCCGGATAGTCGTGAAAAATGAAGACGCCCGAGCATGGTTGATCAGCCTCGGAATATCCGCCCCTGAATGGCTTACGGACAGCAAGCAAGCTACTGCAGGGATTACGTCTCCCGTGCCTAACAGCGAGCGTACTGCTACCATTCAAAAAACAGAAGCCACCAGTTGGAAAGTAAAAGCCAGAGAAATTGCCGATGAATTATTTGATTGCGATACCCAGAATGGATGTAGAGATTCGCTTAAAAACTACTCGGGGCGCGTCATGGAAGAAATGCAAAAACGAAATATTCACGGACCAAATGGGTTAATCGATAATCAGAACACTATTAAACGCGAAGCGCTCCAAGGTGTCCAATGGTGGGCGAAAAAACAGAAATAATCGCGTGGGAAACGTGGGAAACGTGGGAATCCCATTCCCCAGATTTCCCCCCACGCTTTCCCCAGATATTTCCCGCTGATTGAAATTGCATATAAAGCCAGATTCCGTAAGGGTTCTGGCTTTTTTTATTTGCACGTCGATATGTTTCCAGAGGCAAGAAATTTTCTCTTGCGGGGAGAATTTCCCACGTGTTGAATATTTAGCCATGTCGGTATGTTCCGGCAATCGCAACGGAGTAACGCGCATGGCTCAACAAATCCAACACGCACTGTCGATTCTGCGGCGCAAGCAAGTAGAAGCCCGTATTGGGCTATCCAGAACGTCGATTTACGAAAAAATCAATCCAAAGCACGAGCGGTATGATCCGGATTTCCCCAAGCCAATTCCGCTTGGCGTAAGAGCCGTTGGCTTTTTAGAGGGGGAAATAGATGATTGGCTGAACACCCAAATCCAGAAGAGACGCAAGGCATAGGGGCAGACCATGTCCTCCCCGAAAATCTCCACACTCAAGAAAAGGGAAGCATTCGTTGAGATGATGGCCTACGCCCATGTGCTGGCCGATCTGACATCCTGTCGTTTGAATCCGCCGCCGACCCGCAAGCAGCTTGCGCCGGCCGTGCGTCGCTGGGCGGGTGCTGCCAAGAGATTGCTGAGCACGCCATGAGCATTCTCGTTTTGGCGAAAGTCTGGAAGGACTACCCCGGCGTTGGAGGTTCCGAAATGTTGGCGTTGTTGGCGTTGGCTGATTGGAGCGACGACGAAGGACAGTGCTGGCCTTCAATGTCTGCCATTGCTACCAAAACCCGACTTTCCCGCAGTCAGGCGCAGCGCATCGTGCATGGCCTGATTGCTGATGGCTATCTGTTCGTCCTTGGCAATGCGGACGGCGGTAAGCCGGGCTCGACCCGGCAGTACAAGATCAACCTTGACGCACTGACGGGTCGCATGGATGCGACGGGTAGCGCACATGCGACGGGCCGCACCGATGCGGCAGAGGGGTCGCATGGATGCGCAGAGACGGGTCGCATGGATGCGACCCAAACCGTCATGTATACGTCAACAACCGTCAATACGCGGGAGCAAGCTCCCGCCATCGCCCCCAAGACTGGAAAAACGAAATCCGAAAGTCAGACCCTGAAAACCTTTCTCGAATCGTGCAAAGCGTCAGGGGAAAAACCTGTTCCTGCCGACGATCCGATTTTCAGCTATGCGGAGCAGGTAGGACTTATCGATGAAATGCTGTCCGTCGCCTGGCAGGAGTTCAAAGCCCGCTTTCTGCCGACCGCCAAACGGCAAAAGGACTGGCGTCAGCACTACCGCAACGCCGTGCGCCGGAACTGGTACGGCTTGTGGTTCCTGAAAGCGGGTGAAGAGGCACGGTGGACAACCGCTGGCGAGCAGGCCCGGAGGATTGCGACATGAGTTACGACGACTACGGCCTGACCTTGCCCCCGCAAAGCATCGAAGCCGAGCAATCCGTTCTAGGCGCCCTGCTGTTGGATAACGCCTCCTACGAACGCCTTGACGGCCTGCTTGTCAGGGATGATTTCTATCGCGCTGACCATCGCAAGATTTTCAGCGCGATCACGGCCATGCTCGATCACGGGCAGCCCGCCGACGTGGTGACCGTTGCGGATAGCCTCGATCTGGCGGGAGAAGGGAACGAGACCGGCGGGCTGGCGTATCTCGGCGAACTGGCCGTCAATACGCCGACTGCGACGAACATCCGCCGCTATGCCGAAATTGTGCGCGATTGCCGAATTCGACGCGACATCATGGCGACGGGCCAGCGCATTAGCGAACTGTCCGCCGCAGGCGACGCAGCGGGCCTGTTGGAGAAAGCTACTGACCTGGTCATGGCCTTGGTCGACGCCCGACACGCAGGCCGGGAACCGCAAACCATTGGCGAACTGCTGCCCGGCGTATTGGATGCCATCGATGATCGCGCCAAACGTGGCGGCGAAGTCTCCGGCCTGTCCACGGGCTTTGTCGATCTCGACCGCTTGACCTGCGGATTACAAGCGGGTGATCTCATCATCGTGGCTGGCCGGCCTTCGATGGGAAAAACCACCCTGGCTATAAATGTCGCCGAAAACGTTGCTGTGGCCGGTGGCGCGGTTTTCGTGGCGTCACTGGAGATGTCAGCCAAGCAGCTTGTCGAGCGCAGCGTGGCGCGTTTCTGTGGCATCGATACGCAAGCCCTACGCTCTGGGCAGTTGAGCCAGAGCGACTATGACGGCCTATCAGCCTCCCTAGCCCGCCTGCGTGAGCAACGCTTGATCATTGCCGACGATCCCATGCTCTCCAGCGTGGGGCGCATCCGAATGGCTTCACGCAAGACTCGGCAACGCTTGGGGGCGCTTGATCTCATCGTAATCGATTATTTGCAACTGATGCGCGGCGAAGGCAACACGCGCAACGAAGAATTAAGTGCCATCACGCGCAGCCTGAAACTGTTGGCGCGTGAGATGTCCTGTCCGGTCATTCTGTTGAGCCAACTTTCGCGGGCTGTCGAAAGCCGCACCGATAAGCGCCCCATGCTGTCCGACATGCGCGAATCGGGAGCCATTGAGCAGGATGCCGACGTAGTGCTGATGTGCTACCGCGATGATTACTACCGCACCGATGGCCCGCTCAAGGGTTACGCCGAGATTCTGGTACGCAAACAGCGCATGGGTCCGACGGGCGATGTGCCGCTTGTCTTCCAAGGCTGGTACTCCCGCTTTCTCCCCGCAAACTTGCGCGATTTTGCCGAGGCCAGGGCTAGGAGCAGTATCAACGCGCACACGACACGGGGCTTCGATGAATGACAAACGTTTTTAACTGCAACATATGAAAGGAAAAAAATGACAACTGAAAGAAATGAACGCAACAGCCTGGTCGCTGAACTTGGACAGGTCGAATCAGCCATCGCCGAAATGGGAAAATTCATTTCGACACCGTGGCCTGACCAATCGCCAGAAAGTCTCCGGGCCAGTGAATTCAGGCGCAAAATCGGCGATGCACGCGCCCACGCCGAAACCTTGCAGGATGGAATCGCACGGATCGACCGGGCCGAAACTTACCGGCGCGAAGCGGAAGCGGCTCCCGCGATCGCCGAGGCCGCCCGTAAGGCGATAACCACCGCCACCGAACAGGCCGCCAAGTTGGAAGCAAGCGCGTCCAAGCTCCGGGCGCGAATCGAGGCTATCGAGGAAGAAAGCCGGAGCGCTGAGCAGAAGGCATTCGACTCCGAAGCCGATGCGGCGCGAGCCTATGCCAGATCCATTGCTGGCGCTGATGATGCAGCGGAAAAAGAAGCATCCGACCGCCTGAAAAAAGCACAGACGGCAACGGCCAATGTCAGGGGCAAGATTACCGCCAATGCCGCTGTTCTCGATGCGCTGCGCAACGAATTGGCGGCACTCGAAGAACAGGCGCAGGCCGCGCGGGATGAGGCCAGTGAACACCGCACACGGATGGCCCGTGCAATCTTGACCGGGCTTGAGGCGCGATGGGATTCCATAGCCGACGAACTGGCAGCCGTCGGCGCAGAAATTCAGAGTGCCAGAAGGAATGCCGGGTTCGGTGGTGATGCTTTTTGGAAGCTTCACATTCCACTTTTCGGGCCGACTGGCGCGGACTTCATCAGCGGAAATAATCTGCCGGAGGCGATCATCGAACCCGAAACGGAGGCGGCAGCATGAGCACATCAATCAACCCGGCGCAGCTTTACGTGGATCGGCGGCGCGCCGCCTTGCAAGGCCAGGAGAATCCCGACGACGAAGACGCCGGCTATCCGATCTGTCCGGAGTGCGGGGGCAGTGGGCAGTGCCTCAGCGGGCCGCTTTACCGCTGCTTGAGGTGTGGCGCGTTATTCGTCACAGATGACGCGACCGACGCACAAGGCAAGCCTACATCGGCTGACCGGGCGTGCACCATCCGGGCAGGTAGGAACGCGGCATACCGCGCCTGGGCTGCACAGGAAGCCAAGCGACGGGCCAGCCAGCGGACACCCACGAAGACGAGGGCAACAACATGACCGAGACCCCCGATAACAAAGTCGTCATCGCCCCCTTCTCGGACTTTACGCAACTGACAGCCGCAATCTTCGGAGTTTGCAAGGGAAAGGCTTCCTATCTGGACAAGCAAAGCCTACTCAATGCTCTGGAGCGTTACTGCAAAAGGATGGCGGTAGTGGATGCCGAGGAGCGCAACAAACCGGCTGGAGCATCCCGTTCCCCTCACGCTGGCAGCTATGCGAAGCCTCGTCCAGAAACGCGATAGAGGGGCGCAAAACGGGTCTGTGGGGTATCCGGGGACCCTGGAAACCCCACTCACTGCGGGTTCTTGGAACGCGCGACATTTCGCTAGTCACACAAAATTTTGAACGCATTTCGTTTCGTTTCGGGCCTGTAAATTGCTCTGAAAGCCGCTTCAACACAGGGATATGCCCGCCTCAACCTGAAATAAATTAGGAGACACTTATGGCAAGCAACAGCATTTCATTGGGCGTCGTCATTGGTGGCGCTGTCGGATCTACGTTCGGCAAAGCTATCGCTGAATCTACGGCAAAGATTGGAACATTCCAGCAACGTATTTCACATTTTTCCTCGGAACAGCGGCGCATCGGGCAAGCCATGAGCCTGCGCGGACTGAATCTTTCCAAATTCGGTGAATTGCGCAAGGAAACGCTTTCGCTCGGCAAAGCCTTCAAGGATTCCTCGGCCAAGACAATGGAACTTGGCGCGCGCCTGGCCGCCACGAAAACCGCCGCCAAGCATTTCCCGTCACTGGGCAACGATGTCAAGAAACTGACGGGTGAGTTGGAACGCTCGAAGAAGGAATCCGCCGCGCTCGAAAGTAAATGGCGGCAAAAAAACGCCTCGCTCAACAGAGTAAAGCACAGCCTCAATTCCACGCGGGAAGAATACGCCAAGATGCGCGAGGAAATGGAGCGCCTCAAGGAGGTCAATGAAGGCTTCAACAAGGTTGGCGAAGGCATCGCGCAAACCAAGTCCGGCCTCAAGATGGGCGGGGCGATCACGGCATCGGCCACGCCCTTTGTAATGAAGGCGGCGGACTATCAGGCCATCGTGCGCGGTATCGCTATCAAAGGCGGCTTTGCCAATACCGAACAGGAACGCGATGTCACGACCGGCATCAGGGCGTCATCCCAGAAGAACGGCATAGGCCGCGACGAACTGGCCAAGGCCATAGATCAGCTCGTATCCGGTGGCATGGATTCCCGTGAAGCGATGAGCTACGCCGATCTAATCGGCAAGTTCTCTGTTGGGCAGGGAACCTCAACGGAAGATACCGCGAAAATGATTTCAGCCCTCTCGGAAAATGCGCTGATCAAGGACGCTGGCGGAATGGCGAAGGCGCTGGAGGCTATCGCTTACCTGGGACAAGCTGGCAATTTTGAATCTCAAGATATGGCGCGTTCATTCCCCGCCCTCCTGGCGCAAATGCAAGCCAACGGTATTACCGGGCAGGACGCTGTCACGCAACTGGGTTCGATGCTGCAAATCCAGCGGAAGACGGCGGGGACTTCGGAAGAGACCGTCACCCACCTGCAAGGCTGGATGTCCAAAATTGGCGCAGAGGAAACGGTCAAGAATTACGAGAAATCCGGGGTTCTCTACAAAGAATCCATGGAAAAGGCCATTCAGCAAGGCTATTCGCCGCTTGAGGCTTCGCTCGCGCTGGCAAAGAAATATGTGGAGAAAACCGATCCCAAACAGGCGGAAGACCTTAAAAAAATGGCCGTATCCATGAATTCGACCAGTGACCCCGACAAGAAACAGCGGCAAATCCAGGCGTTTGAAGAAACCTTGAAAACGGGCGATTTGTTCCGCAACATGCAGGTTAAAGCCGCCCTGACCGCCTACATGCAGAACTCTGAACTTTACGAGAAGCTGAAGCGTGAATCGGCGGCCTCTACCGGGCTTTTGGAAAAGAATCTCGTGGAGGCGCGCGAAACCAGCAAGCAAAAGTGGGGTGAGACGGCTCAGGCGTTCGACAATGCAATGGAATCCGTAGGTAACGCGATCCGCCCGGTCACCGATGGCGTTGCCACGCTCACAACCGGTGTGTTGAATTTCGGGACCAGCTTGGCCAACATCAACCCGACTGTCACAAAGAGCATCGGTACCATCGCAGCCGGGAGCGCGACAATCTACACCGGGTACAAAACCGCCAGCGGTCTCGGCAAGATGGCCGGCGGCGCTTATCAGGTTTTGAAGAACGGCGGACTCAAAGGCGGTCTCGGCAGTGTTCTTGGCAAGGCGGTTGGCGGCGCGGCCTCCGGCGGCGGCATGGCCGGGGCGCTCGGCAGCGCGGTCAGAGGCGTGCAGAATGTCTTCGTCACCAACATGCCGATGGGCGGAATAGGCGATGCGCTCGGCGGCGGTGGCGGCGCAAAGAAGGGCTTTTTCGGAAAAATCGGCGATGCGGTTAAATCGGGCGCGGGCAAGGTCGGCACGCTGGGCGCCGGCGTGCTCGGAGTCGGCAAGGCTGCCCTGGCCGCGCCTTCGCTATCGGCCGTCGGCGCAATGGGCGCGGGAACGGTCGCCGCTTCCGGCGCAATGGTGACGGCGGCCGGCGCAGCCGGATACGGCGTCGGAACTCTGATAAACAAGGGCATCGACAAGGCGATGAGCGCCGCGACCGGGAAAGACAACTCGCTCGGCACCTGGCTTTACGAAAAGCTCCACCCCGAGGAAGCCGAGCAGCCAGTTCCCACCGCGCCGGTATTGCCGAAAACTCCCGCGCCCGCCGCCAATGCGCCCGCCGCGCCGTTCCCCGCGCCGGCCAAGGACAATACCGCGCCGCAGCAGGTCACTTTTTCACCCTCGCTGCAAATCACCGTACAGGGCGACGTAAAAGACCCGCGCAAGCTGGCGGACGAGCTCATGCCGCATCTGCGCCGGATGTTCGATCAGTTCCAGCAAAAAGCCTCGCGTGGCGATTTGTTCGACCCGGCGCACGCGTAAGGGCACTACAGGTTATCCGGGATGGTGCTCGCTCCATGCCCGGAAACCGGACGCGGATTCTGCGGATTCGATTTCCGCCAGACGTTGCTCCAGTGCCCGCTCGTAGTCTGCATAGTATTTCGCCTGCTTTTTCCAGAAGGGCACGACCCGCCAGGCGAACAATAACGCCATAACCCCCATCACCATGCTGATGACAAAGAGCGCGGCGATGATTTCAAAGACCAGACCAAGGGTTTCCATATGAGTGCCTCGCAAATTTCGTTAAGCGTCTTCATTGGCGGCGCGATCGCGTATCGGGGAATGATTCTATACCAGCGGGGGCAAAAAAAGGCCACAGCGGCCCAATACGCCAGCCTGACGCCCACTCTTGACTGCCGGCACCATCGGCGCGAGAATGGAATCACTGAATCGTAGGCGGACGGCGACCGACATTGCGCCATCTGCCGCCAGCCTTCGCGCTGGAGCTGTTGTTTCCAATGTCCGGGCAGATAGCGCGGAATACAACACCCGCAAGGGGAATAGGCGCACGGTTCCTACGAACCGAGTTGATACCCGGACACCCGTACCAGCTACTACCTGGCGCGGTTCAACTTAAATCGTAGGAGCAATCATGAAGAAAATCGCATCCGCACCCGTACCCGCACCCGGCGTGTCCGCGCCCATTCAAGAATCATTCCAAATCGTCCAAGACGTTTTCGGAGAACACCCCAGAGACGTTTTGCTTCCTGCTGGTTTTGCCATTGACGTTCTCGATCAGCTTCACGCCCTCTTTTTCGCCATTGAGCAACTGTCAGATCAAGACACCATTAAAAAACTTGTCGGCCTTGGAAAATTTGTTGCATGTGACAGTAGCGAACACATCGGAATCTTATACGAAGATATGCGCGCCAGCCTGGACGCCTTTGAATCGAGCAATGGGAGTGCAGCATGAGCCAAACCACCCAACGAAGCGAAGCAGTCGAGATGTGTATGGACGTTCTCGGGCAAGACCCCGCCGGCGTGACCGCCCTCGTCGCCGAATCCTCGGACGTGTTGGACAGACTGAGCACGCTCTTTTCTACCATCGAAGATATTGCCGAGTCGAGAAAGCCATGTGGTACGCCAAGCCTCTGCACCATCAATCACCTGGCTTGGCTTGGGCGGTATGTTGCGGACAGCTTCTCCGACAATTACACCCGCCAGCACTCGGATTTATCCAACGCCCTCAAGGCATTTGTGGAGGGTCAGTCAAAATGAGGCGTGACCGATACCAGCGGCAAGCCTACGCGCTCCGGCGGATGAGCAAGGCCGTCGAGCGCGTGGTGCTGTCCAAGGATGCCGAGGTGAAGACCAGGGCGGCACGGTGGGCGGAAATCTGGCGCAGTAGATTCCAATCCAGATATGAGTCTGAGCGTTGGGTTTTGAAGTTGAATTTTATATATATAAAAAGGTTTGGCTTTTAGCGGGGTTGTGGGTAGGTGGGAAGGTCGCCGTCAGGCGAGCTATCCA
>BNUC01000128.1 GCA_025997075.1 Betaproteobacteria bacterium
GGTGGTCGCCGTATCATTAAAAAAAAAAAAGCATAAAGTACATAACCCGTTTGCGCGTCCCTGTTTGCCCCGTCGTTCCCCCACTCCTAACATATCTACTTGCCCGTCCCACTCTTCCTTTCCCTTCCCTCCCCGCCTCTCTTCCGCTCTAATCGTATCCTCATCCGCGCCGCCGAGTGGACGCAGGCGTAGCCAGTCGCGGCGCGATTCACTCTGTACTACCCACTCGCGCCCTCGGGCACGAACCAGATTACCGGGGAGAAAGTCGTGTTCGAGGATTGTCATGAGCCTGGGGGGAACCGCATTTCGTTTTGATTTTCGATCAGAGCGCGCTCGCGCAACAGTTCGCGTTGTAGTTCTTCTTCGCTGGGTAGCGTGAAGCGGTAACGCGAGGCGAAAAGCTGCTGACTTTCGTGCAAGACGGAATACTGAGCAACGGCTTCGTTTTTTTCCGAGCAGAGAATCAATCCGATCGTGGGGTTGTCACTTTCGGAACGGTGCTGCTCCTCATACATACGGACGTAACCATCCATCTGGCCGATGTCCTGATGGGTGAGTTCGCCGATCTTCAAATCCACCAGCACGAAACACTTGAGTAGATAGTTGTAGAAAACCAGATCAACGTAAAAATCCTTGTCCGCAAATCGCAGACGCTGCTGGCGGGCCACGAACGAAAATCCCCGGCCCAATTCGAGTAGAAATTGCTGCAAGTGGGTAATGATGGCCTCTTCCAACTGGTTTTCGTGCAACCGGGGCGTATCTGGCAAATCAAGGAATTCAAGGATGTAGGGATCTTTGAGTACGTCGATGGGACGCAGAGAATCTTCAGGTTTGCGCTGTTCCGCCAACATGCCCGCCTTGTCTTTGCTGGCCAGCAGGCGTTCGTGGTAGAGGCTGTTGATCTGTCGATCTAGTTCCCGGTACGACCAGTTGGCACGCACGGCCTCTTCTTCGTAAAAACGACGGGCTTCGGAGGAGGTCACACGCATGAGCGAACGATAATGTGACCAGCTCAGTTGCGGATGGAAGTCGGGGGATGATTGTCCACCCAATGGGGGAATATTTTGGAGCGCCGTGTTATGCGTTTGAAATTGTCCACCCACTGGGTGGACAATTCTTTCTGCATAGGCCAGATAAAACTGGCGGAAATAAAACAGGTTGGTGGCTGAATAGCCTTTGCCATAGCGTTCGGTCAGGTGCTTGGCGAGACGCCTGACCAAAATTTGACCATAGTCAGCTCGCTGATCCCCTTGCTGCAAGGCTTCGACCAATTCCCGGCCGATGTGCCAGTAGGCAAGCACTGTGGCGGCATTGACCGAGCGTACGACCTGGCTGCGAGCAGCTTCCAGAATGGCGGCGATGCGACCTGCCAGGTTGTCGGTTACAGGCAGATTGTCGTTTTCGGTTTTCTTGTTAATCATGTTATTTACTTGGGCCGAAGATTTTGACATGGGCGGAAAATCCCTGCGCCCACTGATCAGGAGAGGAAAAATCGAGCACTTGCCAGCCCTTGTCTTTCAGAAAACGCGCGGTGTCTGCCTCCACGGGTGTGAGGAATACCAGCGCACGCCCAGCCTTGTATTGGGCTGCGGCGGTGGCTGCGCCATTGTTGACCGGAACATTTAGCGCGTCAGGTTGGCATAGCCCTGCCTGGGCGAGCGCGGCCAGCCAGGTGGACAATGCGGCATCCGAATCGTCCGTTGTCAGGGTAGGGTTTTCGGTCTCTGCCTGCTGGAGATGTACTTGTGCATTAGCCAGAGCCACCAGCACCTTGAGCGCATCTTCATTGCGGCGATTGATGTTTACATGGTCAGGCTGGTTGAAATAAGACAGCAGACATTGGTAGCAGCCGGCTTCGCAGATGTGCTTACCCTGCGCATTCTTTTTTTCCAGCACTGGCAAATCTTCAAGTTTCCATGAACCCTGCGGCACATTGTAATGCAGCAGTTCGAGCGCATTACTCGCGACCTGTTTCAGGCTCTCCGGATCGCTGGCAATGCGTGTGAGAACGCCCGCGCCTCCTTCGGCAGCCTCGTAGAACATCAACGCGCGGCGCTCGTCCGCTTTGGGCAGAGGCTCGGCTACAAGTTCCGATTCTTCAATCTGGAATGACAACTCAATGCCGCGTTTGAGTGCTGCCTGCAAAGTCGCCATGGCTTCAATCGACAAGTTTTGTTTCGGCGCAAGAATCAGCAGATTACGGTGATCCTCGACGAAGGGAACGATACGCTGGTTAGGCACTTTGTCGAGCAGCTCTTCGTTCTTGTCATCTTCTTCATTGCCGCCAGGTTCGTCCTTTTTACTCCAGGTACCGGTTATGGGGTTGATGTAAAACCCCAATTGTTCTTTGTCCTTACGCCTGCGCCAGCCACGGTTGATCCGCCACAAGCGGGCAGCCGGCGCGTAAGTCAACTCGGCCAAAACTTCTTCACCAAGCCTGACCTCGGATTTACGCTGCTGGATAATTCCATCTGGCCCTGGCAAGAACCGATAGGTGGTTTGCAATTCAAAGCCCTGGCGTTGACGGTCTTCATCGTTGATGGAGATTCGCTCAACAGCGATTGTTTCCACAGTTTCAATACGGTACAGCTCACGTACCCAGTCATGTTCTGTCAGCAATGCGCCGCAGTTTTCACAGCAATTAACCATGGGCTGCGCACCATTGATGTCATCCAAATGACCATAACCGCATTGACTGCACACCAGCGAGGAGATGGTGGCAAGCTGGCTGTTACCGGAAATGTGATCGGCATTGCCGACATTGAGCTTGGCCCGTACTACACGGTACATGCGCCCCTGATGGTAAATGAGGCTTCGTGGCCCGAATTCGGAGAGCGCCAGAAAGCGCGGGCGGCTGACCATGCTTCCCTCGTCATTCTTGCCGTTAGTAGAGGTTCCTCCGCGCGCGGGAATCCAGGCCATGAGCGGCAGGCGCGGAAAGTTGTAGCCCGGCAGGAAACCCTGACTTGCCAGATAGCGGTAGGTGTAAAAATCCGAATTCTGGGTGTTGCTACTCTTGAGCAACACATCATATTGCCTGGCTGCATCACCATAACGACGCTGGGCATTTTGGCGTTCACTGTGCGATGCGGTGTGGCTTTTGACGATCTGATCCGCCATTTCCATCTGCTTTTTCGTGGCTTCAAACAGGACGCGCCAGCGTTCCAGCACATCGGAGAAGACCTGGGGCGCACGCTCAATCACCTTCTGAACATAATCGGCTGCAAACCAGTCACTATCTGCCAGCTCCTGCTGTAGCTGGGCAATGACGCGGGCAGCACTGACCTGGGCACGTTGCGTAGTTGCCGGATCATTCAGAGCATCGTAGTAAGACTTGACCAGCGGCTTGTCCGGCTGATCCAGGTCAAGCATCGGGGCGATACTGGCATTAAGTTCGATGTGGGCATTTGCCAGCCAGACCGCCTGCAAATGGCTCTCAACCAGATCGCGATTGGCCAAATCCAGCGTGGGCGCACGAACAATGCCGTGCACCATGTCATTGGCGTTATGGAAAAACCATTGGTCATGAGGGCTTAATGAGGCGCAATAGGTAATTACCAAAGCTTGTTGCCCCGATCGCCCGGCGCGACCACTGCGCTGAGCGTAATTGGCGGGTGTCGGCGGGACGTTGCGCAGGTATACAGTATTCAATGCGGAGATGTCGACACCCAATTCCATGGTAGGCGAGCAGAACATGACCGGCAGGCGCTCCAGCGGGGCATCGTGCGCCGGATTATCAGCCCAGTCTTTGCGATCCTTGTCCGTATAGCGGAAACGTTGTTCCAGCAATTGGCGACGCCCGGCATCCACCTGAGCCGTGTGCTCTTGCGCTTCAAAATCGAACAGCGGATGGTCCTTCTGATGTAATAAATCGGTGATGCTCAGATAGAGCGTGCGGAAAAATTGATTGGCGCTCGTGTCTTCAGCTTGAGAGAATGTTTCGGGTAAACACCAATCCAACGCCGCCGCATTCAGACGCCACCCGATCAACTGTTGGTCAATTGGATGCTTCTGGACATAGCCGTAGAATATAGCCGCTTGCAAAAGCGCCTCCACCAGTTCGACCCACTCAGAGACTTTCCAGTTTGTGACTTGACCGGCAAAGGCCGTTTCTTTCCAGAAGGGATCGTTCTTGATGTCGCGCAGCAGACGTGAGCGAGGCCCGCCAGTTACCAGATCTGTTCTTGCCTTCCCTCGATATTCTGGTCGCTTGCCGAGAATCAGGTATTTGGCTGTCTCCAGTTGCTCGTCAGGCGCAAAGGCCCAACGCTCGTTGAGGTAAGTAAAGGCGCTGGTTCGGGCCTTGTCTTGTTCAACCGGATCAAGGTAGCGCGTCTCCAGACACAACCCACGGCGCATCGTATTAAAAACAAGCTGGCACAAAATTTTCCGATGTGCAGCACTCAATTTCACCAAAGTGCTATTTTTCCCAAAGGCATTTGTATCAGCACAAAACTCATCCAGGCGGCGGTAATTAATTGCCAACAAACCCAGTTGATCCAGATTGGGGTTATTGAATCGCCAGCCACGCCGCAGATCGCGTAGTAAACGATAGCCGATGATGTAACGCAGGGTACGCTGGGCTTCTTGCCGGGCCAGTCCCATGAGCTTTGGAGTACGCAGGTATTCGACCAGCGTAGCTTCGTCCAATCGATCAAAACCAAGCGCCTTGAACACGGCATCAGACAACTGTTCTTCATTAAGCTCGCTGTTGTTATTCTGTAGAGCGCCAATAAGACCGGCACGCAAGGTCAGCAAAAAAATGAAATCGTTGAAATGACCTGCCTGTAGCGCCGCATCCTGACGGTTGTCGGTAAAGCCAAGCAGCTTGCGTGGATCAGGCTGACCGCTTGATGGTTGTTCCGGATCGTCAAAGAGTTGGCGCAGTGCCGTCAGCGTCAGAATCGTTGTGGCTGAGGATCGCCCTTCGCCGGACAGGCTGGCCAGGCGGTTGATGTCTTTGCCATGCGCTTCATGGAGCTGACCACACTTTAGACAAAAGCGAAATTTGCCCGGGATGAACCAGAACCTCTCACCACTTCCCTCTTTGCCCTGCACATCAACGGAAACAAGGTAAGGTACTGCCTTTTTGTAGCCTGGTTTAACCTTGGGCGTGTCGCGACTCAAATCCAGCCAGGTTTCAGGCAAGTCTTCAAGATTGCCGGCATAGGACAGTTCGGGTATTGCCGGGCACAGAAATCCGTAAAAGACATCTTCGTTATCATCCGCCGTTATGTCATCGATTTCGCGCGGGTCATAACTTGTGGGAGTCCGTTTTGATTGCCAAACCGGCAGGTACTCTTGGCCACATTCACGGCAAAAGTGCACTGGATAGAGCTGAGCGCCTTCCTCCTGACGGCCTGGCGCGAAACGCTGAGCATCCAGAGTGACATGGCGAACATTTTGCGCTTCAAGCGTGGCCAGCACCTTGCCAGGGCCGCTGATGAATTGGTGAAGTTTGAACGCAAACGGCGCTTGCCCTTGAGGGGTTCTAACTTCATGTGCGGCAACCAGAAAGCGTTGCAAACCATCGCGCGCCACCTCGACCGTACAATTTGCATCCCTCGCCAAATTGTTGCTGGCTTCCTGGATGGTCATTGGCTTCGCTCGACGCGGCGGTGCAACTTCCAGGTCAATACCGAGATTCAATTCAACCCAAATTGAGAGGGGATCACTCTGAAACGCTTCAAAGCCACCCCAAGAAAAGTCAGGGCGAGCTACCGCTGTAGCCAACTCAGGTCGCACCGCCGCGACATCTTTGGATTTATCGGTTACGCGCTCCAGCGTTTCGCCAATGACGTCTTGTTCGCTCAAAGGCACACCAAAAAGCTTGCTGGCAACCTCGGCCACGGTTTTGTTTCGCTCCGTCTGACTTCCGGCACTGGACATGGTGGCGGATGTCCCTATGCAAACCAGTTTGTCTGCCTGCAAGCGCTCGCGCAAACGGCGCACAAGCAGCGCCACATCTGCCCCTTGACGCCCCCGGTAGGTGTGAAGTTCATCAAGAATCAGGAATTCCAGTCCCTGACAATGATCCACCACACGCCGATCCACATCTTCGAAGCGCGTAAGAATCAACTCCAACATCATGAAATTAGTAAGCAGTATGTCTGGCGGATTCTCCGCAATCTCCTCACGCTTTGTTTTCGATTCTTGTCCGGTGTAACGAGCAACCGTAAAGGGTTTTTGTCCATCCCGATAGCCATAAAGAAATTTATCGAGTTCTTCAAGCTGGCTATTCGCCAGAGCATTCATCGGATAGATAACGATCGTTCGGGTGCGCGGAGTTTTGTCCTGATCTTTAGCCTTCAAAATCTGATCAATGACAGGGATGAAAAAGGCCAGCGACTTGCCGGAGCCTGTCCCTGTCGTGACAACATAGCTCCGTCCTTCCCTGGCTTTGGCCAGCGCCTGCATCTGATGCGTATAGAGCTGCAACGGCTGAGGATGTCCTTCTGCTTTGCCAACCTTGAAAAGTTCGGCGCAAGCCGCATGCAACTCATCTTCTGCCACCAACTGTTGCACAGAACCGGAACATTGATAGTTCGGGTTGATCTGCACGAGAGGCTCTGGCCAATAACGCCCATCGGCATACTGCCGCTCCACCTCATCCTTGATGTCCTGAGCAGCGATGCGGGAAAAACTCCGGGAAAACGAGCGATATTCGCCAATAAGTTTATCTCGAAAGTCAAATACGTTATTCATTTTTTCTGTCCTCGCGGGGACGTAGCACTTAATGATCCACTCAATCACGGTTTTGCCATTAATGGTGT
The DNA here is from genome assembly GCA_025997075.1 of Betaproteobacteria bacterium. Lineage (GTDB taxonomy): Bacteria > Pseudomonadota > Gammaproteobacteria > Burkholderiales > Rhodocyclaceae > Propionivibrio. The sequence continues at coordinate 6,774 of BNUC01000128.1, forward strand.
AGCCCTAGAATGGTCAAAGGAGGATGCTACCATGTAGAACTTGAGGACAATAATTCGGAGAAAATCTTCGATGCGCTCCCACAGCCGGTAGGTAGCATTACCTCTGCCTGAACTTTCCAACGAGCTTTCGGTTATCGCGTTGCTTGACTTCGTCCCATTTCCGTCATACATTTAAGACAAATCTTTCATCTCTTGGGTTTTCATCATGTCTTCCACCGTTCCGTCCTCCGACATCCGCATCAATGCCCGCCTCTCCGGCGCGGATGCGACGCGGTTTCAGGAGTTGTTGAGCAGTAGCGGTCTGCCTGCTTCCGATCTGCTGCGCGATGCGTTGCGCGAATATCACGCTGTGCATGTGTGGGCGCAGCGCGATCCCATGACTTTGCTGGCGGGCTACATCGGCGCGGGTGAAGGGCCGGAGGATTTGTCGGCGCGCTACAAGAATTACCTCACCGAAGCGCTGGAAGAGAAAATTCCGCTTTCGGTGCATGAACCGCATGATCCTCGCTGACAGCGGTTTCTGGATCGCTCTCGGCAATCGCCGCGACCGCCATCACGCCACCGCGCTCGTGGCGGCCAAGCGTTGGTCGGGCGAAGGGTTTGTTACCACCTGGCCGGTACTTACCGAGGTGACGCACTTGCTGACGGCGCGCGTCGGTGTAAATCAAGCCCTGGAATTTATCGACTCCATCGCGCAAGGCGCTGCGAACGTGCCGACACCACCTGACGATGCACTGGCGCGCGCCAGTTATTTAATGCGCCGGTATCGCGATTTGCCGATGGATCTGGCCGATGCTTCGCTGGTAATTCTGGCCGAGCAACTGGAAGAAGATCGAATTCTTTCTACTGACCTGCGCGATTTCGCTGGTTATCGCTGGAAAAACACAAAACCTTTCACCAATTTGCTGCTGCCCAATAGCTAGAAAATTTCTGGTTTTTCGGGTGTGTTACCTTCTTCTTATCACTAAAAACGAATTAGCAAATATAAATAACATATAACGAGAGTTTGTCTGTTTGCGCATAATTATCAGCTTCTCAACGCTAATGTTTTTTTGCTGTTCATGGATCTGGTTGCTGATCCGAACAAACCTGAATTTCGCTACGGAGGAGTAATCCAATGAATCTGACCCGTTTCCCACGTGTAAATCTGACCTTGTCAGCCACACCGCTTGAATTCCTGCCCAATTTAACCAAGCACCTCGGCGGTCCCAACCTCTACATCAAGCGCGACGACCATACGGGGCTTGCCCTGGGTGGGAACAAGACGCGCAAGCTGGAGTTCCTGATCGGTGACGCCCTGGCCAAAAAGGCCACGCACATCCTCACTCAGGGAGCGACGCAATCAAACCACGTGCGGCAGACGATCGCGGCAGCCAACAAATTCGGCCTCAAATCGACCGTCTTGTTGGAGGAACGCGTCAGCGGAGCACATGCCGATTACTATGGCAACGGCAACGTCCTTCTCGACCAGATTTTCGGAACAAGCATCGAAACCCGGCCATCGGGTCTGGACATGAACAAGGAACTCGAATCCGTCGGCGAGCGTCTGCGCGCTGCGGGTGAAACTCCTTATCTGATTCCCGGCGGCGGGTCGAATCCGATTGGCGCCCTCGGCTATGTCGTTTCGGCGCAGGAACTGGTCGCCCAGGCCAACGAGCAGCAGTTGATCATCGACCGCGTGGTTCACGCGACCGGCAGTACCGGCACCCAGGCCGGTTTTGTCGTCGGCATCGAGGGGACGAACAGCCGCATTCCGGTACTGGGCATCAGTGTGCGCATGCCCAAGGAAAAACAGGAAGAGAATGTGCGTAAGCTCGCCCGTCAGACATGGGAACTGCTCGGAATTCGTGGCGAGTTTCCGGACGCGGCGGTCGAGGTTAATTCGGACTACGTGGGCGGCGGCTACGGCGTTCCCACCGAAGGCATGGTGGAGGCGGTTAAACTGCTGGCCCGTCATGAAGGCATACTGCTCGACCCCGTGTATACGGGCAAGGCTTTTGCCGGACTCGTCGACCTGATCCGCAAGGGATATTTCCGCAAAGGGGAAAATATCGTCTTCCTGCACACCGGCGGCGCAGTGGGCCTGTTTGCTTACCGATCGATTCTGGCGCCGCAAGCGGCTTTCTGAGCATGGCTGCCGCTTCTCCCACACCTCCCCTGATCGGCGTTCTAGGCGGCATGGGTCCGCTCGCCACGGTCGATTTTCTGCACAAGATCGTGACATCGACCCCGGCGACCTGCGATCAGGACCACGTCCCCTTGCTGGTCTGGAACGTGCCGCAAATCCCGGATCGGCAAAAAGCGCTCGCCGGAACGGGCGAATCGCCCTTGCCGGCTATGCTGCAAGGAATCCAACGCCTGAATGAGGGCGGCGCGACACGTATCGCTATTGCCTGCAATACAGCCCATCTCTGGGGCAGCGAATTGGCGGCGGCCAGCCCGGCGCCGCTGATTCATATTGTCGATGCCGCCATCGCCGCCATCGAACGTTACGGCGCGAAAGGTGCGCCCGTGGGCATCGTCGCTACTCGCGGTACTTTGGCTGGGAATCTGTATCAGGATCGCCTGACAGCCAGGGACATCCCTTACCTGATCAACACGGACGATGAACTTGACGCGTTGTTCACCCCTGGATGCTATGCCGTCAAACAGAACCGGCTTGATCACGGCGGAACGCTCCTCGAATCTGCCGCACGCCAACTGGTTCGACGCGGGGCACAAACGCTGATACTCGCCTGCACGGAAGTTCCGGTCGGCCTTGCTCACGTGCATTCCGATCTGCTGCCGATCTGCGTCGATCCAACCCAGGCACTGGCCGACGCCTGTATCGAATACTGGCGGCAGGCGCGAAACGACATTGAGTAGATCGAGACTACAGCTTCGTCATCCCGAATGGTAAGGCATGTTCTCTGAACGCGCCGCATCCAGGAAAAACGCGGCGGTTTCGGAGAAACCGCCCTACCCCACACTTCCCCATTGCGCAGGCGTACAAGACGCCCGAATCATTCTTCCGACTTATCTCCGCCGGAAGAAGGTATTTCCACGATGATCGGGCTGAACGCCGCATTCTGTCCTTCGACACCCACCTGCGCATCCCCCGGCCGCTTGGGACGTCGATGCTGCCTCTTGAGCATGCTGCGTCCCCCTCCTTCCGGCCGGCCATCGGGCTGCTGCTGCCGAAAAACGTTGCCGTTCTTGTTGCCCTGCTGCGGCTTGTTGTTATTCCTATCGGGTGGCCGCCTTCCCTGCCCGAGAGGAGCGCTCTGACGCCTGTTGTCGCCCTGGCGATCCTGCGAGCGGTCATAATCGCGATTTCCCGGAGCCGTCCGGATTTCGAGTTCATTCAACTCGTCCCATTCCGCGTCGGTCCGATCGCGCTCCGGAATGGAAAGAAGCTCGCGAATCCGGCGACGCATATCGATTGGTTGCATTTCATCCATCTGGACATTAAATCCCACAATTCCCCCCCCATTCAACAATTCACGGGCAAAAAAACGAACCCCTAAATAAACAGCCTATAATTTGCCACTTTTCGGAGCAGATTGG
>BNUC01000129.1 GCA_025997075.1 Betaproteobacteria bacterium
TCATCGGCAACCCGCTCAACACCGTAGCCCACGGCACAGGGATGCAAGGTGTCAGCCTGCTGTATGACTTCAATCTAAGCACCCAGGAAGGCCGGCGGCTGGTAGCCAGCCTCGCGGGAAGCGAACCCCCGGTTGAGCCGCCGGTCGAACCACCGGTCGAGCCACCGGTTGAACCGCCAGTTCAACCGCCCGTTGAACCCCCCGTCGACCCCAATCCCTCCGACAAGCCCGGCATCCACCTCAATCCCCAAACCAAAGCCCTGGCCGAAGGCTACGCAGCCGCAAGCGCCTTCCTCACTCGAGGCGCGGATTTCCTCATCGACAAAGGACTCTCCGCCGCCCTGCAACAGACGCAATGCGCGCCGGCGGATAACTGCCGCCTCGGCTTCCTCGCCCTCGGTGGCGGCAAGCTGCGGCACAACACCGGCTCGCATATCGACGTCGAAGGCTACAACCTGATCGCCGGCCTCGCCGCAAACAAAGAAACCGACCCCGGCCAATTAACAGCCGGCGTCTTCATCGAACACGGCAAAGGCAACTACGACAGCCACAACAGCTTCGCCAACGCCGCCAGTGTTCACGGCAAAGGCGACACCCACTACACCGGCGGCGGCGTCCTGGCGAAATTCGCCTTCACCGAAACCCCCACCGGCCAACTCTACCTCGAAGCCACCGCCAGAGCCGGCAAAGTCACTACCGACTATCACAGCAACCTCCACGACGGCTTCGGCCGCGCCGCCGCCTACAACGCTAAATCCGGCTACCTCGGCAGCCATCTGGGCGCAGGCTACCTCATCAAGCTCAACGAACAAAACAAACTGGACCTCTACGCCAAATACCTCTGGAGCCACCAAAACAGCGACACCGTAAAACTCAGTACCGGAGAAACGGTCAAGTTCAAAGCTGTGGACTCCCAAAGAACGAGACTGGGCGCAAGATGGAGCACCACCCTGAGCCAACAGACTCGCGCCTACGCCGGAGCCGCCTGGGAACACGAATACGACGGCAAGGTAAAAGCCAGCATCCACGGCTACCCACTCGACGCCCCCAAACTCAAGGGCGACAGCGGGATGCTGGAACTCGGCGTGACCTTGACCCCCTCGACCGGAAAACAAGGCTGGACGCTGGATATAGGCGTGCAGGGCTATGCGGACAAACGCGAGGGCGTGTTGGGGAGTTTGAAGGCGCGGTATAGCTTCTAGCGCCTTTCCCCCTCTCCCCCAACCCCTCCCCCACGAGGGGGGAGGGGAGCGGTGGGTCGTGCACGCCCGTTCCCGAAAATCGCCCCAACCCCTCAGCGGGGTGTAGGTTGGGAAAGCCGCGAAGCGGCGCATCCCGACGATACTTATCTTCCGGCGCTACGCGCCGCAAATGTACAACCGTCGGGTTGCGCTTCGCTTACCCAAGCTACGGGGTCAGGGATCAGATGTCAGGAATCAGGGATCAACACCGATCGGTTTTGATCCCTGACCTCTGAGTTTATTCCACAGGTTCCACTGGTGGCCACAGACGGGCAGTATGCACCAAGGACAACACCCACACGGTTTCCCCATCTATTTCATGGAGAAACATGAGCGGCGTTTGCTTTCCCTCGCCCGCTTGCGGGAGAGGGTGCCCCGGCAGGGGCGGGTGAGGGGGGTTGGACATGTTCCAGTGTCGTTTCGTGCTGAATTGCCGCCCCCCTCATCTGGCCTTCGGCCACCTTCTCCCCGCAAGCGGGGCGAAGGGATTGACCGCAGTGATATGTTTGTCATGGAGAAACATGAACAGGCGTTTGCTTTCCCTCTCCCCTTGTGGGAGAGGGTGCCCCGGCAGGGGCGGGTGAGGGGGAGGCAGAGGACAGAGGACTGATGACAGAGGACAGTAATGCTTGCGGCGGCGTAGCCGCCGGTAACTGACTGTCTTCTGTCCTCTGCCACCCCCTCTCCTGCGCTTTTACCAAAATTCGGGGCATCCTCCCCCACGAGGGGGGAGGACGATGGATCGCCATACTCCGCGGGAAGCGTCGTCCTGGAGGGTGTTTCTTGAGAGGGATCAGGAATCAAAACCCTGGGAGCGCGGGCGTTTCGCCCGCGCTCCCAGGCATTCCGTTTATAAAACTCCTGAGCAACTCCCCGTATTTCGGATGCCAGGAAATACTGCCATGTCCCTGTTCCGGGATGGTTTCGAGTAAGGCCACGCCTTTCCTGAACGTCTTGTATAACGCGACCGAACGTTCATTCGGAATCACGTTATCGCGTTCCGCCATCAAGATCAGGGTGGATGTTGTGATCTGCGGCGTATAGCGCCAGGATTCGTACTTGTCGCGCAGCAACAGGGCGGCGAGTAGCGCGGGGAAATGATGGCGGGCGACATTCAAAATACTGTCGTAGGGCGAAACGAGCACCAGTCTGGCTACCGGTTTTTGATGGGTCAGTCGCACGGCAATGCCCGAACCCAGGCTGTAGCCGATAACGACGATGTGGCTGTGTTGGACGCGAACCCGTTCATACAACGCCAGAGCGTCCCGAGTCAGCGCGTCTTCGGAGGGCGTCCCCGCGCTGCCGCCGTAACCGCGATAGTGTGGCAGGTACAAGGCATAATCCGGAAAATCCGCCGCGAGGCTGGCGAGACTTCTGGAAACATCATCGGCATTACCGCCAAAATAAATCAGAGCGTTTTCCCCGGACCGCTCACGCACGGATACGAGAACATCTCCGGCCTCCGTCGCCAGCGTCAGCGTTGGCGTCGGCACTGTTTTGGGTTGAGGAAAATAAAGAAACTGCCGCTGCGGCCATGAAGAACAGGCGGCGATCGACAAAACGCCAGCCAATGCGATCAGCAAAACGAAGCCGATTTTTTTCAGTGACAGCCGCAACATCTTCAGTGCGCCTCAATGCGCCTCATCCCAGTTGCCGCCGACGCCGACTTCGACCGCCAGCGGCACGCGCAGTTGGGCGACCTCGGTCATCAGCGGCGGCAGTTCGACGCGCGCGCGCGGGAGTTCATCGTCCGGCACTTCCAGCACCAGTTCGTCGTGCACTTGCAGGATCAGTTTTGTGCGCAGCTTTTCGCGGTCGATCCAGCCTTGCACGGCGATCATCGCCAGTTTGATCAGATCCGCCGCCGTTCCCTGCATCGGCGCGTTGATCGCTGCGCGCTCCGCGCCCTGACGGCGGCCGACCTGCGCCGCCATGATTTCCGGCAGCCACAGGCGGCGACCGAAAAGGGTTTCGACGTAGCCGTGGATCTTCGCTTCGTTGCGCGTGCGCTCCATGTATCTGGCGACGCCGGGATAGCGCGCGAAATAGCGGTCGATATAGTTCTGCGCCGCGCTGCGTTCGAGGTCGAGCTGACGCGCCAGACCGAAGGCGCTCATGCCGTAGATCAGCCCGAAATTGATGACCTTGGCCACGCGCCGCTGGTCTGCTCTGACTTCCAGCGGCGTGACGCCGAAGATTTCCGCCGCCGTGGCGCGGTGCACGTCCTCGCCGTGGGCGAAGGCAGCGGTCAGGCCCTGGTCTTCCGAAAGATGCGCCATGATGCGCAGCTCGATCTGCGAGTAATCCGCCGAAACGACTTTCGCGCCCGCCGGCGCGATGAAAGCCGAGCGGATGCGCCGTCCCTCGGCGGTGCGCACGGGGATATTCTGCAAATTGGGATCGCTCGACGCGAGCCGGCCGGTGACGGCGACCGCCTGGGCGTAGCTGGTGTGCACGCGCCCGGTTTGCGGATTGATCATCTTCGGCAGCTTGTCGGTATAGGTGCCCTTGAGCTTGGCGAGCTGACGCTGTTCGAGCAGCAGTTTCGGCAGCGGGTAGTCGAGCGCCAGTTCGGAGAGCACTTCCTCGTTGGTCGAGGGCGTGCCGGATGGCGTTTTCTTTTTGGCCGGCAGGCCCAGCTTGCCGAACAGGATCTCGGCAAGCTGCTTCGGGGAATTGATGTTGAATGGCTGTCCGGCAAGTTCGTAGGCCTGCTGTTCGAGTTCCATCAGGCGCTTGCCGAGTTCATCACTTTGTTTGGCGAGCAGCTCCGCGTCGATCAGCGCGCCAGCGCGTTCCATGCGATAAAGGATGTCGCGCACCGGGATCTCAATCTCGCCATAAATACGCGCAAAGCCTGCGTTGGCGGCGATTTGCGGAAACAACTGTTCTTGCAGGCGCAGGCAGAGGTCGGAATCCTCGGCGCCGTATTCGGCGGCCCTGGCGACATCTACCTGGTTGAAACCGATCTGGTTCACTCCCTTGCCGCACAGATATTCAAAGGCGATCGTTTCGAGTCCGAGATGGCGTAGCGCGAGCTGGCCGAGGTCGTGGCCGCGCACGCCGGATTTGCCCGCCTCGATCACATAGGATTGCAGCAGCGTGTCGTGCGCGACGCCGGCGAGCGCGATGCCGTGGTTGGCTAAAACGTGTTGGTCGTACTTGAGGTTCTGCCCGATCTTGGCGTGTTGCGCCGATTCGAGCCAGGGTTTTAAGCGCGCGAGCACTTCGTCGCGCGGCAGTTGCGCGGGCGCGCCGGCGTAATCGTGGGCCAATGGCGCGTAGGCCGCCTCGCCGGGGGCAACGGCGAAGGAAATGCCGACAATTCGCGCGGCGAACGGATCGAGGCTGGTCGTCTCGGTGTCGACGGCGGTCAGCGGCGCGGCCTCGATTTTTTTCAGCCATGCCTCGAAAGTCGGCCAGTCGAGGATCGTGGCGTAATTCTTTTGGATATCGGGGAAAAGAGAGAGCGGCGGAAGAGACGCATCGGGAGCTTCGGCTTTTCCGGGAACGGCTTGCGTGACTTCCGGCGGCGTTGCTTCGGCGCGCGCGTCCCCGGCCCACGATTTCATCTCGTAGCGCGTAAATAATTCGATCAGCTTTTCGTGCTCGGGCGGACGCGGTGCAAGGTCTTCGGGTTGCACCGGCAAATCGAGATCGCAGCGGATGGTCACGAGCTTTTTGCCGAGCGGGAGAAAATCGAGCGCGGCGCGCAGATTTTCGCCGACCACGCCGCCGATGCTATCGACCGCGGCCATCACGCCATCGAGCGAGCCGTATTGCGTCAGCCATTTGACGGCGGTCTTCGGCCCCACCTTGGCGACGCCCGGCACGTTGTCGACCGCATCGCCGACCAGCGCCAGGTAGTCGATGATCCGTTCCGGCGGCACGCCGAATTTGGCCAGCACGGCGGCGGCGTCGAGCGTTTCGTTATTCATCGTATTGACCAGCGTGACCCGCGCGTCGACAAGCTGCGCCAGATCCTTGTCGCCGGTCGACACCAGCACGTCGATGCCTTGCGCGGCCGCCCGTCTGGCCAGCGTGCCGATCACATCGTCAGCCTCCACGCCTTCGATCATCAGAATCGGCCAGCCGGAAGCCTCGATGCAGGCATGGATCGGCGCGATCTGGGCGACCAGATCGTCGGGCATCGGCGGACGGTTCGCCTTATATTCGGGATACCAGTCATCGCGGAAAGTTTTACCCTTGGCATCGAAGACACAAGCCTTGTAAGCTATATCCTTGGCTTTTGTATCGGCATCGAGCCGGCGCAGCATGTTGAGCACGCCGAAAATAGCGCCCGTCGGCTCGCCCTGTGTATTACGCAGGTCGGGCACGGCGTGGAAAGCGCGGTAGAGATAGGACGAACCGTCGACCAGCAGTAAGGTAGGCATGATTTGAAAGCGAAGAATGAGCGAAAAAGAAAAGATTCCCCGCCTGGTCGATCCGGGCGCCTCGAAATTCACGGCATCGCAGGAAGCATGGCGGGTGTTCGGCATTATGTCAGAGTTCGTCGAGGCCGCGCAGCGATTGGCGGAAATCCGCCCGGCGGTATCGATTTTCGGCAGCGCGCGCACGCCGCCCGACTCACCGTATTACCTGCTTGCCGAAACGATCGCCCGGCAGCTCTCGGACGCGGGATTCTCGGTCATCTCGGGCGGCGGCCCCGGCATCATGGAGGCAGCCAACAAAGGGGCCTACCAGGGCCGGTCTCCGAGCGTCGGATTGAACATCCAGTTGCCGCACGAGCAGCGTACCAACAGCTTTCAGGACATCTCGCAGACCTTCCGCCATTTCTTCGCGCGCAAATATATGTTCGTGCGCTTCGCCAGCGCCTACGTGGTGATGCCCGGCGGCTTCGGCACGCTCGACGAACTGCTTGAGGCCTTGACCCTGGTGCAGACCGGGAAAAGCCAGAAAATCCCGATCATTCTGGTGCACGAGCCGTTCTGGCGCGGCCTGGTTGACTGGTTCAAGAGCACGCTGGTCGCCGAGAAAGTGATTGCCCCGGAAGATGTCGGATTGATTCAGCTCATCGACAAACCGGAGGAGGTGGTCGATGCCATTTTCAGACACTATGAGCAGAAAGGCTTCGCTACTTTGCCGGCGGAACGGGAGAAGCTGCTCAATCTGTAATACAATCGGCGCAGATCGTTCACCGGGTATTCTTTCATGCGTTGCCTTCGTTTTTTCCTCGTCTTGCTGATCGTCGCAGCCGCTCCAGCCTGGGCTCAAACCGACGGAGCGCCCGAGGCGTCCCCCGAGAGGCCGCCAGCCCTGATGCCGCTGGACGACTCCATGGAGCCGCAAGTCATCATTCGCCAGCGCGAAGGGGAAACCATCGAGGAATACCGCCTCAACGGCCGGCTGTACAAGATTAAAGTCACTCCGTTGCGCGGCGAACCTTACATCCTCGTTGACCATCGCGGCGACGGCTCTTTTGTCCCTGCGGAAGGACCCGGAGCGCCTGGGCTGAGCGTTCCCCAGTGGGTCATCGGTACGTTCTGATTTTACGGTTTCCGTCGAGACATTCCGCATTCATGACCCACTTCCCCATCCCCGCGCCGGCTTTCGATGGCCGCAGCCGCGCGGTCGGCGTCGCTGCCGTCTTCGCCTGGCTGCGGCTCGGCTGGAATCTGTTCATGGCCAACCCCGGCGTATGGGTCATCAGCACGGTAATCCTGATCGTCGGTTTTTTCGTACTGATGATCGTGCCGTTGATCGGGACCTTGCTGACCTGCCTGCTGACGCCGGTTCTGATCGCCGGCTTGTTCGCCATGTGCCGGAAGGCCGCCAGCGGAGGAGAGCCTGGACTATCCGATCTGACCGCCGGCTTCTCGACGCGAACCTCGCCGCTGATGATGCTCGGCGTGATCTTCATGGTGGCCGCGTTCATCATCGAGGTGATCGTGCTTCTTCTGTTCAGCGGTTCCGTTGTGGCTGGAGGGCTGACGATGCCAAGCCCCGCCGGAATCGGCATCCTGCTCGGCGGCTCGCTCCTTGCCCTGCTGCTTTCATCGCTGCTCTTTATTCCGCTATGGATGGCCATGTGGTTCGCGCCAGCGCTGGTTTTGTTTAACGACATGCCGCCGTTTGAGGCGTGCAAGGCCAGCTTCGTGGCCAATCTGAAAAATATCCTGCCTTTCCTGTTGCTCGACCTGATCCTGTTCGTCCTGGGCTTTTTCGCCGCGTTGCCGGCCGGCCTTGGATTTCTCGTTCTCATCCCCGTACTGGCTGGGACGGCCTATGCCTCCTACCAGGACGTGTTCGTGGCTCACTGATCTTTTCCCTATGCAAGTATCGATATTACCGGCCGGTCGAGGATTGCGCTGGCTCGTTGAAGGTTTCGCCATCTTCCAGCACAGAGCCACGCTGTTGAGCTTTCTGGTGCTCGGCTACTGGCTGACGATGGCTGTCATCTCGGCTATTCCCCTGTTTGGTCAAGTGATTGGTTTGCTCCTGATTCCGGTCTTTTCGGTCAGTTTGATGAACGCCTGTCGGCTGATCGACAGGAAAGAACAATTGCCGCCGCAGGTTCTCTTTTCCGGTTTTCATCGGAATCTGCCAACGCTGTTGACCCTCGGCGTCATTTACGTCCTGGCCTTGCTGGCGATTCTCGGTTTGTCGGCGCTGTCCGATGGCGGTCTGCTGTTTCGCGTCTTCGTTATGGGGGAAACACTGACCCGCGAGGCGCTGAACCAAACGTCGCTGGTCATTGCCGCGCAACTGACCTGCGTCCTGCTCATCCCGGTCGTCATGGCTTTCTGGTTTGCCCCTGTCCTCGTTGCCTGGCACGACATGTCCGCCGGCAAGTCGCTGTTTTTCAGTCTGGTGGCCTGCCTGCGCAACTGGCGTCCATTCCTGCTATATGCGGTGACGGTCGGTGTCATCGGCGCGGTCGCCCCGCGCCTGATCAACGGATTTATGGGAGCCAGCGACGGCGGCAGTCAGTTGTTGCCGTCGGTGATCTCCGTGATGCTTAGCCTGATCCTCTTGCCGACCTTGTACGCCAGCTTCTACATCAGCTACCGCGAAATCTTCGCCGACATGAAAAATGCGCCCTGACGCCGCTCGATATCCCGGCGCCCCGGATACGATCCTTTTCGGCGAAAGGCTTAAGTCCTCGCTACCTGCTGCCGAAAAATGTACTTGACCCTATCCATGAAACACCGCTTCCATACGGAGGATTGAACCGCCGATGAAAATCGCCCAGATCGAAAAAATCGTCGTCGCCGCCCTCGAAGATATCAAGGGAAAAGATATCGAAGTCATCAACACCCGCAAACTGACCCCGCTGTTCGAAAGTATCGTCGTCGTCAGCGGCGATTCGAACCGTCATGTCCGCTCGCTGGCGCGTAATGTCGGAGACAAAGCGCGCGAAGCGGGCGTCGAGGTTCTGTCAACGGAGGGGGAAGAAGGCGGCGAGTGGGTGCTGGTCGACCTGGGTGACGTGGTGGTGCACGTCATGCAACCGGCCATCCGATCTCATTACGCACTCGAAGAACTGTGGGGCGGTAAAGGGCCGGAGCGCGTGCGTAATCAGATGACAGGCGCCAGGTGACAGTAAGGTGTACGTCGCTGCGCTCCGTGTAGTTGAAACCGTGCCAAGCTTTGAGCGTGAATGGTTTTGCGTAACTCGTACGGCTGACACCTGTCCCCTGATACCTGCCACCTGATGAGACTGTGCATCCTCGCCGTCGGTCACAAATTGCCCGCCTGGGTCGCTGCCGGTTGCGCTGAATACATCAAACGCATGCCGCGCGAGTTGCCGCTGTCCGTCGTCGAGATCAAGCCCGAACCGCGTGGTTCGAAAAATCGCGATCAACTGCTGGCCGCCGAAAAGGCCCGCCTGGAGGCCGCCTTACAAGGCTTCCCCCGTAGCGTCGTGCTTGACGAGCACGGAGCGGATCTGACGACGCTGCAACTGGCGCAACGACTCCAGGCCTGGATGCGGGAAGGCGGCGATACGGCCTTCGTCATCGGCGGGGCCGACGGTATCGCCGACGAAATCAAGGCGCGCGCCAACACCATGCTTCGCCTGTCCAGCCTGACCCTGCCGCATGCCGTGGCCCGGCTGGTATTATGTGAGCAGCTTTACCGCGCCATGAGCGTGGTCCGCAATCATCCCTATCATCGCGAAGGCTAGTTCCGACATGCCGTTCGATACACGTAATCCGAGGCTCTATCTGGCTTCACGCAGCCCGCGTCGCCACGAACTGCTCGCGCAGATGGGCATTAAGTGCGACTCCCTGTTTTTTCGTGGAACGTCGCGCCGCGACGACGATGTGGATGAAACGGCGCGGGAGGGCGAAACCCCGGCCGGTTATGTCGAGCGGCTGGCTCGTGTCAAGGCGGAGCACGGCTGGAGTATCGTCGACTTGCGCCGGCTGGCGCCGAGGTTGGTGCTGGCTGCCGATACCACCGTTGAACTCGACGGCGAAATCATCGGCAAGCCGGCCGATGCGGTCGCCGCGCAGGATACCTTGCGCCGCCTCTCCGACAGAACGCATCGTGTCCTGACCGCTGTCGCCCTTGCTTTTGAAAACAGGATCGAATCACTCGTCTCGGTCAGCGAAGTGAGCTTTGGCACGCTCGGCGACGCCGACATCCGGCGCTATGTGTCCAGCGGCGAGCCGATGGACAAGGCTGGCGCCTATGGCATCCAGGGCCGGGCCGGCCTGTTCGTCAAACATCTCTCCGGAAGTTATAGCGGCGTGATGGGCCTGCCGCTTTATGAAACAGCCCTGCTGCTCAGGGATTTCGGCTTTCCGGTATAGGCGCCGCCGAGCAAGAAATTAGCGACAGGCCTTCAGGCCGGGGTATGGCTCCCACCTTTCTTACGGGCGAGGTTTCAAACCGGAGTTAGTTTTACGATGAATGTTGTTGAAATGATGGACAATATTTCCTGCGGAG
>BNUC01000130.1 GCA_025997075.1 Betaproteobacteria bacterium
CACCTGGTTGATCATCTTGGTCACCGAGCCCACGCCGATTTCGTCGCTGAGCCGGTAAACCTTGCTGGCGATGGCGTCGAGCACGTCCTCGCATTTGGCATACGCCGCCGGCGAGCCGGACGACATCACCGTCATTTCACCGCTCATGGCCTTGGCCGCGCCGCCGGAAATCGGCCCGTCGATCATCAAGAGGCCCGCGTCGGTCAGGCGCTTGCCCAGCGCTTTGGCGAATTCCGGCGACACCGTGGCGCTGGTGATGACCACCGAGCCCGGCTTCATGCGCGGTACGGCGCCATTCTCGCCAAACAGGACGGATTCCGTCTGCTCGGCGTTGACCACCACGGTAATCAGCACGTCAACCAGCGGCGCCAGAGCAGCCGGCGATTCGGCGCGGATTCCGCCCGCGTCAACGACTTGCTGCGCCGCTTCCGGGCGCACGTCGCAGGCGTGGACTTCAAAGCCCTCGCGCACCAGCGACATCGCCACACCCATGCCCATTGCGCCCAGTCCGATGACGCCGACAGGCTTCTTGACGCTTGTATTCATATTTCGTTCTCCGTTAAATCAAATTGTCGTTAGCGATAAAGCAGATCCCTGAGGGACAGGGAAATTTGCGGGACATAAGTGATGACCAGCAGACAGGCGATCACGACCAACACGAACCAGAGGAGTTCGCGGACGATCTTATCGACCGAAATCCTGGCGACCGTGCAGGCGGCAAAGAGGTTGACTCCGAAAGGCGGGGTGATCATCCCGCAGGCAAGGTTTACCACCATGATGATTCCGAAATGCACCGGGTCGACCCCGAACTTGATGGCCACCGGCGCCAGAATCGGAGCGAGCACGATGATCGACGAGGAGGTTTCGATGAACATGCCGATCAGGAACAGCGCGACGTTGACCCCAAGCAGGAACATGGCGCTTGAGTCCAGGTTCGCCTTGAGATAATCGCCGATCAATTCCGGCACCCCGGCGCGCGCGATCAGGTAACTGAACATGCCGGCGTTGGCGATGATGAACATGATTACCGCCGAGGAAAGCACCGATTTGCGCAGAATCGGAAAGATATTCTTGAGCTTGATCTCCTTGTAGATGACTATGCCGACGAACAGCGCGTAGAAGACGGCAACCACGGCTGCCTCCGTCGGGGTAAACACGCCGCCGTAAATACCGCCGAGGATGATCACCGGCATCATCAGCGCCCACGCGGCCTCCTTTGTGGCCTGTGTGAAACGCATCTTCCCGAGGTGGTCGTTCTTGCCGAACCCCTTGATTTTGCAATAACACCAGACGGTGAACATCAGGGCGCCGCCAATCAGGAAGCCGGGGCCGAAGCCGGCGATGAACATTTCAGCGATCGAAACTTCGGCGGAAATGCCATAGATGATCATCGGGATCGACGGGGGAATGATCACGCCGAGTTCGGCTGAACTGGCCTGAAGCGCGGCGGCGAAATTGACCGGATAACCGTGTTTGACCAGCGCTGGAATCAGGATCGCGCCGATGGCGAAGGTGGTGGCGGGGCCCGAGCCGGAGACAGCCGCGAAGATCATGCAGGTGACCACGCAGGTCATGCCGAGGCCGCCCTGCAAGCCGCCGACGATCGACTTGGCGAAGTTGACCAGGCGGGTGGAAATGCCCCCGGTTTCCATGACGTTCCCGGCGAGGATGAAGAAAGGGATGGCGCCCAGGGCGAATTTGTCGACCGCCGAGTATATTTCTTTCGGAACGACGAGCATCGGCACGCCGCCGAAAATCTGAATCCCCGTCACGCTGGCGAAACCGATCGACACGGCGATCGGGATGCTGAACACAAAAAAGATGAGCATTGAGACGAACATGGCTGTGCTCATGGGGCTTACTCCTTTGTATTGAATTGAATCATTGCGGGCGCGGGACGGTCCCGGCCTATTGCTGCGTTTCGAGTTCGTTACGCCTAGGATCAAGGAAATTGGCAATCACGGTGATGACGCAGAAGAACGCGCCGACTGGCAGCGCCGCGTAGCCGACACTCATGGGCAGGAATTCCAGACTGCCAATTTCCTGGAAACGCGTGCGCCACGCAAGGTCAGCGCCATACCAGATGAGCACGCTTAAATAGACGATGCAGACCACGCTGATCAAAAAATGCAGCGGACGCTGGAAACGCCCGCTTTTGCGGAACATGAAATCGAGAGAAATCTGCGCGCCTTCGCGGAAAGCGATAACGGCGCCGAGCATGATCATCCAGATCAGCAGCATCCGGATGAGCACTTCACTCCAGGTGATCGGCCGGTTGATGACGAAACGGCTCAGCACCTGCATGAAACCGAGCACCGAGACGACGCCCAGAAGGACGCAGGAAATGCGGAAGATGATCGCCGAAAGAACTCTTTCGAAAGCAAGGAATTTTTGTTTCATGGATGATCTCCAGCCGGCAAACCCGACAGAACGGGTTTTGCCGATTCGCCGCCTTTGGGAAAAAAGGCGCCGCCACCCACGCAGGAGCAGCGGCGTGCCTGACGCGATCTTACTTGACGTCCATGATCTTCTTGATGTTGGCTTCGCCGAATTCCTTGTTGTAGTCGACATAAGCGGAAGCCACGGCTTTCTGGAAGGCGGCGTTGTCTACCGAGGTAACGATCTCGACACCCTCTTTGCGCATGATGTCCATGCCATCGACCTCATCCGAGTTGACCTTCTTGCGATTGGCCACCAGCGCAATCTTGGCGGCTTCCTGGAAGGCTGTCTTGTCGGCGGCGGAGAGACCGTCCCAAAAGCTCTTGCCGGTGATCAGCAGCGCCGGCGAATAGACGTGTCCATCCAGGGTGAGATATTTCTGCACGGTGTAGAGCTTGTTGGACAGGATCACCGGAATGGGATTTTCCTGGCCGTCGATCGTACCGGTCTGGCAGGCGGTGAACACGTCGTTCATGTTCATCGGCGTCGGCAGCGCGCCCATCGCCTCGAAAGCCTTCATGTGCACCTTGTTTTCCATGGTACGAATCTTCAGCCCCTTGACATCCTCCGGCCCCTTGATTGACCGTTTGCTGTTGGTGATGTGCCGGAAGCCGTTTTCCATCCAGGTGATGGCGACCAGCCCCTTGGCCGGGAACTTGGTGAGGATTTCCTGGCCGATCGGGCCGTCGAGCACCTTGCGCGCGTGGTCGTAATCACGGAACAGGTAAGGAATATCGACGATCCGGGTATCAGGCACGAAATTGCCAACCGGTCCGGTCGAGGTGATGACCATGTCCTGAGTGCCGAGCTGCACGGCTTCAAGCATTTCGCGCTCGCCGCCCAAGGCGCCCATGGTGAAGTACTGCAGTTTATAGCGCCCATCGGTACGCTTGACGATTTCATCGTTGAAGGTCGTCGCCATGACCCCATAGTGGGAATCGATAGCGTTTGTCCAGCCGATCTTCAACACTGTCTCCGCCTGCGCCGGCATTGCCATTACTCCCAGGCCCATCAAAACACCTGCTGCCATTAACCGTGTTGCTTTCATTTGTTTTCCCTCACTAAAAGAGCCAATCCCAAGCATCCAGACAATATCGCCTGAACCCCGGAACCAGCGATGAACAAACAGCCTGATGAATTTCCGGTTTTTCCTTGATTCAGTTTTGCTTTGAGCGCGCCATTTTAGCGCGCCTTCCCGTAAAAGTTATAATACAACAATACATGTGATAACATGGGTAAGTAAAACACAGGGCCAAGATATTTACAACACCCTTTACGAAAAAATGAAGTGCTGAAACCATGCCATCCATCCCGGAATTCAAGGTCGAGCGAATCACCACATCGGGAACGCTGACCGACCGCGTTTTCGGCGTCTTGACGCAGCTCATCAATGGCGAGGACTTCAAGTCCGGATCGCGCTTACCCTCCGAAATGAAAATGGCTGGCCGTTTCGGCGTCAGCCGCACCGTCATCCGCGAAGCGGTGTCGCGCCTGAAATCAGAAGGACTGGTCGAATCGCGGCAGGGGAGCGGCGTGTTCGTGCGCGACCGCAACATGCAAGCGCCTTTCCGTTTAGACCCGAACGTCATGGATTCGCTCCAGTCAGTGTTGCAAGTGGTTGAATTGCGCTTGTCGCTCGAAGGCGAAATAGCAGCTTTGGCCGCGAAACGCCGAACCCGTGAACAGATGGCCGCGATCAAGCGTGCGTTAAAGCAGATCGAAGTTGAAGAACGTGCCGGAAAAGACGGCGTCGAGGCCGACATCGAATTTCATCGCAGCATCGCCGAAGCCACCGGAAATCCGCATTTTCTGGCCCTGATCGAGTTCCTGTTCAATTTCCTGTTCAAGGCGACGCGAGTCACGCGCAGCAACGAAGCAACCAAGGCGACGCTATCGCAACAGGTCAAGGAAGAACACCAGAGCATCGTCGAGGCCATCTCGCTCCAGGAGCCCGAAATTGCTCGTCTTGCCGCCCGTCAGCACATGGAAGGCGCTTCGCGTCGCCTGGGGTCGATGGACATCAAGAAATTCATGGCACTGAACAGCCAGGATAAAAAATGACATGCCGCCTATTTCAAGAATGCCCATGAGGTCATCGCAGGGATGTAGGTTACCAGCATCAGCACAAAGAGCATGACGCCCCAGAACGGCACAAGGGCCCGGCTTAGTCTGGGGATAGGCACGCCGGAGATATTGCTGGCTACGTACATCGCCGTCCCCACCGGAGGGGTTAAAAGACCAATGGTCAGGTTGATAACCATGACGAGACCGAACTGCACCGGATGTACGCCCATTTTGATGGCCACAGGCACCAGTATGGGCGCGAGCAGCATGATGGCGGGGCCACTGTCAATGAACATGCCGACAACGAGCAACAGCAGATTGATCAGCAATAGCAGCAGATAGGGATTATCGGTAACCCCTAAAAGCGCCTTCGTGATTTTGAGTGGGATCTGCTCGCTTGCCAGAAGCCAGCCAAAAAGGGATGTCGCGGCTATGATGGTGGCAATGATGGCTGTGCTGGCGGCTGCCTCTATACAGATTCCGGGGAGTTTCTTCAGGGTAATTTCTTTGTAAACAAAGACGCCGACCAACAGGGCGTACACAGCGATAACCGCGCCTCCTTCAGTGGCTGTAAAAATACCCCCGCGAATACCGCCAATGATGATGATCGGCATCATCAACGCCCAGACGGCGTCCTTGAAGCGCCGCCATTTTTCAGGACCAGGCACGGCACCCTCGCTGGGATATTTATTTTTTACGGCAAAATAGTACGAATAAAGCAGAAAACCCAAACCAATCAGTACGCCGGGCCCAGCCGCGGCCATGAACAGATCGCCGATGGACGCCTGGGCCGTCACGCCATAAATAATGATGGCGATACTCGGCGGAATGATCAGGCCGATACTCCCCGAACAGGCGACCAGCGCGGCGGAAAATTCAGGTTGATATTTCCGTTTTTTCATTTCCGGGATCATGACAGAGCCCAAAGCCGCCGCATCCGCTACGCCGGAACCGGAAATGCCTCCCATGATGACGCCGCTGATGGCCACCACATGCCCGAGGCTTCCCCTGATGCCGCCCACAAAGGCAAGGGTGAAATCAATGATCCGGCGGGTGATGCCGCCATGACTCATCAAGACGCCCGCCAGCATGAACAGGGGAATGGCCATGAGAGGAAAAGAGTCTACGGCGGTAAACATCCGCTGGGTAAAAACGGTCAGCGGATAATCGAAAAAATAAATCGCCACAAGAGAGGCCAGGGCGAGTCCAAACCCGATCGGCAGTCCCATAAAAAGAAACAAAAAGAAACAGCCGAATAAAAGAAAGCCCAGCATGACTCACCCCTTCTTTTGCTGGGCGAAAAACCCATACAGGATACGGATGGAAAAATACAGCAGAAGAAGACCGCTGACTGGAACCACAATATATATCCATTGCATGGGAATATTCAGGGCAGGACTTTGCTGACGCGTTCCAAGCTGAAACAGTGATATTCCACTGACAAAAATGGCTGAAGACAGAAGCACAATCAGGATGCCGTTAACTATCTCCAGTGCTTTACGGGAAAAACCAGTGAGATATTTTACTAACAGGTCAAGCGCCACATGAGCACCGCTTTTAAAGCAGGCCGCCATTCCCAGAAAGGATATCCAGACAAAGATAAAGCGCCCGACTTCCTCGGACCAGCTCAGGGAGTGTTGGAAAGCGTAACGGGCAAGGACCTGGGAGAAAGTGACCACCATCATGGCGAAAATCAAAATACCGCAAGTCCAGCACAGTAATTTGAAAAGGAATTCGTCAAGTTTTTTCAAAATTCAGCTCCTTGCCCGATGCGCCATACTGCGCCATATAAGCGCGGTAAGCCTTTTTCTATCTTCCCAATTCTTTTACGATACGCTTGTACAAGTCCAAATCCACTGTTTTGGCATAATCTTCATGAGCGGTTCTGGCTGCAACAGCGAGTTCCTTTTTGTCAGGAGTGGTCACTTGCAAGCCTCCTTTTTTCATTTCTTCGAGAAGCTCATTGGTCTTGTCAATCACCAGCTTGTTTTCATAAGCGGTAGCGACATCAGCGGCTTCGGTGATAATCTTGCGCTGTTCTTCGTTCAGCGACTGCCACCTCTTGTCGCTCATGGCGATAGTTACATATTCATACTTGTGATCAGTGAGAGCGATGTATTTCTGCACCTCTTGAATCCGCCCGCCGTAAATGAAGGGGATAGGATTTTCCTGCGCTTCGATGACGTTCTGTTCGAGACCCGTATACACTTCGCTCCAGGCCATCGGGGTGGGGTTGGCGCCCATTGCCTTAAAGCTGGCTACCATGGCGGGGATTTGCGGCATGCGAATTTTGAGGCCCTTGAGGTCGGCCAGTTTATTGATGGGTTTGTTGGAAGTGATCTGACGTGGGCCGCGATCCCACCAGTTCAGGATGCGCACGCTGGTTTTTTTCAGCACGTTGCCCGAGATTTCTTCCCCGATAGGGCCGTGAATGATCTTGTTGAATTCGTCCTGGTTGTCGAAGAGATAGGGAAGTTCCAAAAGACCAATGGTGCCTTCAAAGTTACTCAGCACGCCGGCGACAAGGCCGAAATCCACGGTGCCAATTTGCATCCCTTCCACCAGATCCCGGTCTCCCCCCAGGGTTGAATTGGCATAAATATTCAGGACAATGGCCCCATTGGAGCGTTTTTCCAGCTCTTCCTTGAACTTGAGAGAACCCAGATGCCAGAAATCATTTTCTGTCTGGATATGTCCCAGTTTCAGGGTGATTTTATCCGCAGCCTGGCTATTGGTAGCGAAACCGCTGCCAAGCAATCCGACAGCAGCGCAAACCAGCATCGTCTTTATCGTCAACATTGGGAATTTCTTCATCGCACTCGTCCTTATAAAAGATTAACGTTCCCTACCACTACAAAAATCAGCCCAAAAAACAACTTCATCCGACAGTTACAATCACTTTAATGACGTTTTCCTTCTTCTGGCTCAGTATTTCCAAAGCTTCCTGAGATTGCTCCAGACTGCGCTTCTGGGTAACAAAAGCGCTAAGATCCAGGCCGCCGTTAATTAATTCCGTGGCCTTGACAAAATCGCTGGTTTCATAGGTCATGGCGCCGTATAGATTCTGCTCATTAAACACCACGCTATAACAATAAAACGGAATTTTTTTGGTGATCATGGCAACAAGCCCGATTTCACCGCGCTTGCGCACACAGGCGGAGGCTTGATCCAAAATCCCGTCCGCTCCGGCCGCGACAATGGCCAGATCCGCCCCACGTCCATTGGTCAGTTCCCTGGTCTTGGCGATTACATCCTCGCTCAAGGGATTCAGGGCCGCCGCCGCGCCCAGTTTTAATGACATTTCCCGGTTGAAAGGAGCCGTATCAGTACAAATGATGGTCTTGAATCCCATTTGACGCGCGACGACCAGAACCAAAAGGCCGATTGTGCCCGCTCCGAGAATGACGAGGCAATCCCGTCCCTTGACGCTGGCGCGTGTAAGGGCGTGTACGGCAACGGCGAGCGGTTCGATAAGAGTGCCTTCTTCATAACTTACCTTGTCGTCAAGTTTGTACAAGGTCTTTTCCGGGGCATTGAAGTACTCAACAAAGGTGCCTATCCAGCCAGCGGTGCCTGGGGCCGATTTGTTGTTGCAAATGTTGACCAGCCCCTGTTTGCAGAACTCGCAGACCCCGCAACCAAGATGCGGCTCGACCGTGACACGATCGCCCAGTTTGAATTTTTTGACATTTTTCCCCAGCTTGACGATGTCGCCAGCCACTTCGTGGCCCAACACCACGGGAGGCTTACGGAAAGCATGCGTGCCCTGAAAGACATGCAGGTCGGAACCACAAACGCCTGCTGTCTTCACTTTGATCAGCACTTCATCGTCCTTGATGGCCGGCGTTTCAACATCCTGAATCTCGACACGGCCTGTTGCCGTGACCACTGCTGCTTTCATCTATCATCCTCCTTGGAAAAGCCCGTAGATTTTTATTGCCTGAAAGGAATAATATCTACGGTCGAAGCTACTGTTGAAAGCCGGCCAAAATGGCGGCGCAGACCAAACCAGATACGGAACCCCCTCAATTTCCAAGCCGATTGGTATGTTCAGACCCGACGACAGATACAAACGACAGTTCCGTAGTCAGATATCTGTGATGTGTGATAACATATTTTTCAATATCTGACCACAATTTCCACTGGAAAACAAGAGTTTTTAAAATTCAGATGATCAACGAACTTATCACGCCACTGAAAAGGCAAACCTTGAGTACTGACGTTTATGAGCAACTCAAGGGGCTTCTTATGTCCGGGAAAATGATGCCTGGACAGCAAATGTCGCTCCGATCGACCGCCGAGGCGCTACAGGTAAGCGTCATGCCCGTGCGCGAAGCAACACAGAGACTCGTTGCCGAGAAAGCGCTGGAACTGGGACCCGGCCGCACCATTCGCGTCCCGATGATGACGGTAAGTCAGTTTCGCGAATTCACAAGTATCCGGATTAATCTGGAAGGTTTTGCCACGGAACAGGCTTGCGCGAACATGAGCAAGCCATACCTTGATGAAATCGCCGCGCTTGACGCCGATTTCAACAGAGAACTGAATCAGAGCAATCCCGACGGTACAAAATTGATAAGCATCAACACGGATTTGCATTTCGCCATCTATAGAGCTTCAGAAATGCCAATGTTGTTGCAATTGATTGAAGCGCTGTGGTTGCGTGTCGGTCCGATCCTAAACTACGACCTGCGTTCTGGCTCGAAACGACTTGAGCCACGCGCGATAGTTGATCACTCCCAAAGGCTTGTAAATACGCTGGGGCATCACGGCAAACTCGTAAAAGCGCTAAAAGAACGAGATGCGGAAGCGGCAAAAGCCGCCTTGAAGAGTGATATCGAAACCGCGTCCGAATTCATTATTTCGTCAGGAACGCTTGTCGTTTCCGACTGATTTCACTTGAGGATATCCGCCTTGCACAGGTCATAGAAGGAAAATATATGAGCAGTGTTATCAGTCAATTATGCGCCGAGGTCGATCTTCCCCGGATGATTCGGGTCAAACAACTTTTTGACCGGGATCGGATCGAGCCCGAGGATATACCCCAGGCGATTTTTGCCCAGCTTTCCCGTTCCGAATTGGGAGACCCGATAAAACCGGGAAAACGCATTGCTATTACCTGCGGCAGCCGCGGAGTGGCCAATGTAGCGATCATCACCAGGGCGATTGCGGACTTTATTAAATCCAAAGGAGCCAAGCCTTTTGTGATCCCCGCGTCGGGAACGCTGACCGACCGCGTTTTCGGAACCTTGACGCAGCTCATCAAAGCGACGCGAGTCACGCGCAGCAACGAAGCAACCAAGGCGACGCTATCGCAACAGGTCAAGGAAGAACACCAGAGCATCATCGAGGCCATCTCGCTCCAGGAGCCTGAAACTGCTCGTCTCGCCGCACGTCAGCACATGGAAGGCGCTTCACGTCGCCTGGGGTCGATGGACATCAAAAAATTCATGGCGC
>BNUC01000131.1 GCA_025997075.1 Betaproteobacteria bacterium
GCTCAGGGCCGCCGCCGGGTTGATGTAAATCTCCCGCAAACCGCAGGAAACCGCCGCGACGCTGATTTCCCAGCGCTGGCAGATTTGCGTATCTTCAATCAATTTGAATGTTGCCGCGATTGCGCCCTGAGCGAGGAAGAAACCCGTTTCGTCATGGCGCACGAATTTCTGCACGCCGCGCTGCGTCACGATGTCCGCTGTCAGTGGCGGGACGCCTGGCTCTGGAACGTGGCCTGCGATTTCGTCATCAACCTGTGGCTGACCGAAATGGGTCTGGGCGAGCGGCCCGGCTGCGGACTTTACGACCCGCAATTCAAGGGCATGAGCGCCGAGGCGGTTTATGACCGCATCGTCACCGACCTGCGAACCTACCGCAAACTCGCCACCCTGCGCGGCGTGGGCCTGGGCGACATCCTGCCCGGCGATTTGGGCGGGACGGTGGGCAGCGATCTGGACGCCTTCTACCGGCGCGCCCTGAGCCAGGGCCTCTCCTACCATCAGGAACAGGGCCGGGGCTATCTGCCGGAAGGCCTGATCGAAGAAATCCGCGCCCTGAGCCACCCGCCGATTCCCTGGGATGTCGAACTCGCCCGCTGGTTCGACGAGCATTTCGAGCCGCTCGAAAAAATCCGCTCCTACGCGCGCGTCAGCCGCCGGCAATCTTCGACGCCGGACATCCCGCGCCCGCGCTGGACGATGAATCCCGCACTGCTGGACGGGCGAACCTTCGGCGTGCTGCTCGACACCTCCGGCTCAATGGAACGCGCCCTGCTCGCCGCCGCGCTCGGCGCCATCGCCAGCTACAGCGCCGCCCGCGACGTGCCCGCCGCGCGCGTGGTCTTCTGCGACGCCGAAGCCTACGACCAGGGCTTCATGAAGCCGGAAGACATCGCCGGTACGGTCAAAATCAAAGGTCGCGGCGGCACGGTACTGCAACCCGGCATCGACCTGCTCGACCGGGCGGAAGATTTCCCGCGCGAAGCGCCGCTGCTGATCATCACCGACGCTTATTGCGACGACCGCCTGACGCTCTATGGCCGCGAACACGCCTACCTGATCCCCGAAGGCGCGCACCTGCCCTTCGTGGCGAAGGGAAAGGTATTTCGGATGAAGTGAGTTTTATTAAACCGATACCATTGCATGAGTATAATTCCCCCTATCAACAGGAGCCATCCATGGCCACGAAACTTTTAGATCCTCGCGTATCCTTGTTCGGCAGTGCAGAAGAGGAAGCGGCCTACAACAACTGGTTGTCCGCAAAACTCGACAAACGCGCCGCCGACCCGCAACCGAGTGGTATCCCGCATGACTGCGTTGGAGCTAATCTGGCAGCACTGCTTGAGCAGTTGAAAAAACAGAAAGCGGCCTGATGTTACCGGTTGTCTGGCACCCTGATGCTGAGCGCGACTTACTCGAAATCGTCGCTTTTATCGCCGAACATGATTATCGAGCAGCGGAACGCATGGGACGGTTAATTTACGAGAGCGCGGAACCGCTGGCTGAGCATCCCTATATGTACAAAGCCAGCGAACGCAAACCCGGTTGGCGGGAAATTGTGGTTCACCCGAACTACCTTGTTTTTTATCGCGTATTGTCTGACCGGGTACAGGTCGACATGGTGGCGCATTCCAGACAGCAATATCCCGGCGGCGCAAGGGCGTAGGCGGAACGTGCTTCATTATTCAGCCTTTGTTTTCCCTGACGCAACGCATATACAAAAAGATAAATTCCTATCATTAATTCTACAAAAACAGGCAGAGCGCTTGGTGAGCTTTAATGCAAAAAACTACAAAAACATTTAAATTTCAATAGCCTGACAAATACCATCGCAAGCTGGCACGCTTTTCGCAATAAACAACCCGGGCAAGATGTTTTCAACATGGCTTACAGGCAGGGGTTCTCAAGTCCCGCTGGTGCGCGAAAGTCGGTTTTTGCTGTCACCTTCGCGTATGCCGCCCGTTGAAAGCGCTTGTTCACCACTTGGAACGCCTGGCGGTCAGGCAATCGGCTAATCACCGATGCAGGCGGGTTCGACTCCCGCTCCAGAACTGGATAGCTCAGTCGGGTAGAGCAGTCGGCTAATAACCGATAGGTCGTGGGTTCGACTCCCACTCCAACTACGTCACTGTAAATGACGTTTGAACGTAACACCCGCTGGCTGCGGATGGCGCAAGCCACCGCCGCTGGCCCGGCTCGACGCCTTGCCCGCGCGGGCGGCACGGTTTGAGGCACGAAAATTGGCAACGGGCTTGGACATTCGCGGCAGCCACATCGCCGGAAATGAAAAACCGCAGCGCTGATTTCCTCCTCCCACCGCCCCGCCCGCGCCGAACGGGAAGCCCGCCGGGTCAGCGACCCGCCGGCACATTGATAAAGGAGGCAAAAAATGTGGCAAAAATTCGTAGTCAAGATGGATGAAAAAGGCGTGCTGACGCGTGATGGCGATTTCCAGCGCATTCTGGAACCGGGGCGCTACCGCTTCTTCAAACTGGGCGGAAAGCTCGCCGTGAGCAACTGGCCGCAGGACGCGGTGATGAACGCCAGCACGATTGTCGAATACCTGCTGAAAAACCAGCCGGCGGAAGCGGAAAAGCACTTTGTCGTAATGACCTTGCAGGACAACGAAGCCGGACTGCGTTTTGAAAACGGGCTGCTGGTGGAAGTATTGCCGCCCGGCGCGCGCCGTTTTGTCTGGAAGGGCATGAAAACGCACCGTCTGGAACGCTTCGACCTCGACGCTCTGGAAGGAAACGCGGAATTGCCTGAAACGCTGGCGACCCGGCTCAACGCCGCCAACCTGAAAAACCGCGCCGTGGCAGGTCTGGAAGGCATTCTGCTGGCGCAGGTTCCCGCCTATCATGTGGGTGTGCTGCGTATTGACGGTCGCGTCAGCGGCTTGCTGCAGCCGGGGCTGAAAGCCTTCTGGCGCTTCAACCGCGATATCCAGTTGGAACTCGTGGATACGCGCTTGCAGGTGATGGAAGTCAGCGGGCAGGAAATCCTGACCAGGGACCGCGTGGGGCTGCGCCTCAACCTCGTCGCAAGCTGGCGTTATACGGACGTGCAACATGCCTTCGCGCAGGTCGGCAAACCGGCCGATTACCTGTACCGCGAATTGCAGTTCGGTCTGCGCGCCGCCGTCGGCACGCGCAGCATCGACGCGATTCTGGAAAACAAACAGGATATCGACGAGCTGGTTGCCGCGCACATTCGGGCGAAGATGAGCGGTTTCGGCATTGAAGTCGGCAGCCTCGGCGTGCGCGACATCGTGCTGCCGGGCGAAATGAAAGACATCCTCGCCCGCGTGGTGGAAGCGGAAAAGTCGGCGGAAGCCAATGTCATCCGCCGCCGCGAAGAAACCGCCGCGACGCGCTCGCTGTTGAACACCGCCAAAGTGATGGAAGACAACCCGGTGGCGCTGCGCCTGAAAGAGCTGGAAACGCTGGAACGGGTCGCCGAACGCATCGACCGTATTTCCGTTTTCGGCGGGCTGGATCAGGTGTTGAACGGTCTGGTGACCTTGAAGGCTGGATAGAAAACCCGGCGGGAAGTTTGGAAACATACGACCCGCCGGTTTCTGGTTTCGCGCCTATGCGATCGCCCTGTCCCCCGCGAGGAGGAAGATGGATCGCCCGACTCTGCGGGAAGTGTCATCCTTCATTTCAATGGCATCCATGCGATGGCCCTGCGTATCAGAGATCAGGGATCAGAGGTCAGGAATCAAAACCGATCGGTGTTGATCCCTGATTCCTGACATCTGATCCCTGATCCGTAGGTTGGGTAAGCGAAGCGCAACCCGACAATCGTAAATAGGCGGCGCGTAGCGCCGGAAAATAAGTACCGTCGGGATGCGCCGCTTCGCGGCTTTCCCAACCTACGCACCGCGCCATCAGACTCCCCGCCGTGTGGGCGGGGCTCTCTGAGTTCGGAAATGACGTTGGTGTCGAGTAAGTACATACTCACCAGCTTTCCGGCAAGCGATGTTTGTCTTGTCCGCGCAACGGCAATTCAAGCTCGAAGCGCCCTTCGTCGGCCAATAGCAAGGCTTTCAGCGAGGGCCGCAACGTCTCGTTCAAGCGTTTCCATTCGGCAACCGGCACCAACACGGCGGCCTCGACGCCGCGCCGCGTAATCGTCTGCGGCCCTTCGGCGAGGCAGACATCCAACATTTCACTGAAACGCGCTTTGGCATTTTGTACGGGCCATGAAGACCGGGAAAGAGGCATAACAAACTCCAGATGACTGGTTACATAACCAGTTTAATGCGAGCGCCCGCACACAGCAAATCTGGCTTGCGTCAATTCCTGATAACATAGAGCCCTATAAAAGACTCGGTAGCCCGCTATCGGGTTTTGTTTTTTCCGTTCCAGCATCCGCCTGCGCAACCCTTTGGAAATTCCACATGACCGCTAAAATTCTCGACGGCAACGCTCTTGGACAAAAGCTTCGCGCCGGTTTCAGGCAACGCGCGGAGGAACTTGCCGCTCAGGGCGTACAGCCGGGGCTGGCGGTTATTCTGGTGGGTGACGACCCGGCTTCCCAGGTTTATGTGCGCAACAAGGTCAACGCCTGCGCGCAGGCGGGTTTCCATTCGGAAAAGCACATTTACCCCATCGATGTCGCCCCGCAGACAGTGTTCGACAAAATTGCCGAACTCAATGCCACTCCCCAAATTCACGGCATTCTGGTCCAGTTGCCGCTCCCCCGGCATTTCGACGCCGACGCGGTGCTTGACGCGATTGCCCCGGAAAAGGATGTCGACAGCTTCCGCGCCGAAAATGTCGGCGCGCTGATGCAGGGGCAGCCGTGCTTCATTCCGTGTACGCCGTATGGCGTGATGAAGTTTTTCGAGGAAGCGGGCATTCCCCTCAAGGGCCAGGAAGCCGTCATCGTAGGCCGCTCGAACATCGTCGGCAAGCCGATGGCCATGTTGCTGATGCACGCGGGCGCCACGGTCACCGTATGCCACTCGCAGACCCGCGACCTGAAAGCGCATTGCCGGCGCGCCGATATTCTTGTCGCCGCCGTCGGCAAGGCGAAGATGATTACCGGCGAGATGATCAAACCGGGCGCGGTGGTCATTGATGTGGGCATCAACCGCCTTCCGGACGGAAAACTTTGCGGTGATGTCGATTTTGCATCGGCCAGGGAAATTGCCGCGTTCATCACGCCGGTACCTGGCGGCGTCGGCCCGATGACCATCACCATGTTGCTGGCCAACACGCTGCAAAGCGCCGAGCGCGCGGCTAGCGCCTAGCGTTTTATGTCAGTGCGGACAGTGCTTATTTTTACACCCGTCATTCCCGCGAAGGCGGGAATCCAGATTTACCTTTCGGGTAGGAAGAACGAACTGGATTCCCGCCTTCGCGGGAATGACGAAATATGGGGCGCACACTGGTTGTGCTCCAGGGCGATGTGTCAATACTTAACTCTCAGGAGAAAATCATGTCGAATCAACAAGCCCTTGTCGGCATCGTGATGGGATCGGACAGCGACTGGCCCGTGATGCGCGCCTGCGCCGAAACGCTAAGCAAATTTGGCGTACCCTACGAGGCCAGGGTTCTCTCCGCGCACCGCACGCCGGATGCCGCGCTGGACTATGCCGCGACAGCCCAACAACGCGGCATGAAAGTGCTGATCGGCGCGGCAGGCGGCGCGGCCCACCTGGCGGGCGTGCTCGCGGCGAAGACGGAACTTCCGGTGCTGGCCGTGCCGATGCCGTCCAAATATTTGCAGGGGCTGGATTCCCTGCTGGCCATGGTGCAAATGCCCGGCGGCATTCCCGTCGCCACCTTCGCCATCGGTGAAGCCGGCGCCACCAATGCCGCTCTGTTCTCGATAGCACTGCTCGCGCTCAACGATGCCGAACTCGCGCGCAAGCTGAGCGATTTCCGCGCCCAGCAGGCCGCGAAGGTTCTTGCGAAGACCTTGCCCGACCTGCCTTGAAGGACGACACTTCCCGCGGAGTATGGCGATCCATCTTCCTCCCCCCTCGCGGGGGAGGATGCTCCGAATTTTGGTAAAAGCGCAGGAGAGGGGGCGGCGGTTCAGCGCGAAACAGGGCTGGAATAGGCCCAATCCTCCCCCTCTCCTGCCCCTGCCGGGGCACCCTCTCCCACAAGGGGAGAGGGAAAGCAAACGCCTGTTCATGCTTTACCATGACAAATATATTCATGCGATGGCCCTGTCGGAAACACGCTAATGTGCCCTAACGCGCCACATAACTTATCTCCCAATTCGACGCCAATATCCCCGGATTTAGCCGCCGCCGTCCGGCTGCTGCAATCAGGGGAACTGGTCGCTTTCCCGACCGAGACGGTTTACGGTTTGGGCGCCGACGCTGCCAACCCGACGGCGGTAGCCAAAATTTTCGCCGCCAAGGGCCGGCCGGCTGAGCATCCGCTGATCGTCCACCTGTCGGGCGCCGACTATCTGGAGCAGTGGGCCCGCGATATTCCCTCGTCAGCCCGGAAACTCGCGGAAGCCTTCTGGCCGGGGCCTTTGACCCTGATTCTCGCGCGCGCCCCGACCGTCCCGTACGCCGTCACCGGAGGACAGGAGACCGTCGGCGTCCGCGTGCCGTCCCATCCCCTGGCGCTCGCCCTGTTGCGCGCCTATGCGCAGGAGGGCGGCGGACGTGGCGCCATGTGCGGCGTCGCCGCCCCGTCGGCCAATCGCTTCGGCCGCATCAGTCCCACCGACGCCGCGCACGTGCGCGAAGAACTGGGCGCTGCCGTCGCCCTGGTGCTCGACGGAGGCGCCTGCGATGTCGGCATCGAATCGACGATCATCGACCTCACGCGCCACGGTCTGCCGCCGCGCCTGCTGCGCCCCGGACACATCACTCCCGAACAGATCGGGGAAGTCATCGGCGAGTTCCCGGAAGTGCCGGACAGCATGAAGCCGGCCAAGGTCCCGCGCGTATCCGGTTCGCTCGACGGCCACTATGCGCCGCGTACCGCGATGCGTCTGACGGCATCCGGCGACTTGTTCCGGGCCATCGAGGAGACGCAGGCCCAGGGCAAGCGCTGCGGTCTTTTGCTGCACAGCCTTCTCACACCGCCGCAAACTCATTTGCTCCATTCGCTCCGCCGCCTGCCGGACAATCCGGCGGCTTACGCGCGTGGCCTCTACGCCGCCCTGCGCGAACTCGACCAGGCTGGCAACGACATCATCCTCGTCGAAGCCATCCCGTCCGGCCCGGATTGGGCAGCCGTCGCCGATCGCCCGCGCCGGGCCGTGCACGGCTCGGGAATCAAGCCATTGTAGGGGCAAGCCCCCGTGCTTGCCCTGGTTTGTATCCCTGACAATTCCGGGCGGCCACGGGGGGCCGCCCCTACAAAAAACGGCCTGTGTGACTTTGTCAGCATGTCTTTCAAAACCGATCGCGGTGGCGCGTGAAATAAACTCCGCCGAATACAAAGGCCGCACCGACGGCCTGCAATGCGCCGAAGGTCTCCCCAAGCAGAAAATAAGCCACGACAACAGCAAACACAGGAGTCAGATTATTGAACACCGACGCGCGCGCGGTCCCGATCACGCCCGCGCCCCATATCCACAGAAAATTCGCCAGGCACAATCCGAACACGCCTGAAAAAATGATGCTGCCCCAGGCCGGGAGCGGCAGCTCTGACCACACCACGTCGCGCATCGTCGGCAAGGACACCGCCAGCAGCAGAACGGTCGTGAC
The DNA here is from genome assembly GCA_025997075.1 of Betaproteobacteria bacterium. GTDB lineage: Bacteria > Pseudomonadota > Gammaproteobacteria > Burkholderiales > Rhodocyclaceae > Propionivibrio. The sequence goes on from BNUC01000131.1 coordinate 7,691, forward strand.
GACCATCAGGAAGGCCGTAACCTGATAGGTGGAATAGCGGTCGAGCAGTTCCCTGGAAAACACCGTGTAATAGGCATAGCCAGCCTGTGCTCCAAGAAGCAGCAAGGTGCCGACCAGATGGTTGCCCGCCAGACTCAGCTCCCGTCCGGCGCCGAGCACGATCAGGACGATTCCCACAATCGAACAGACGATACTCACCACCACGGCGCGGTTGATTTTATCGAACCCGTAAAACCGGTTGAGCAGCAACACGTAAACCGGGAGCAGGCAGCCCATGAACGCCGCGTTACCCGAGGTTGTCCGGTGGATACCCTCGGTAAAAAGAAGCTGAAAAGCGAAAAAGCCGAAAATACTGGCGCGCAGCAACACCCAGACATCCTTGCGCGTCATCCGGCGATAGCTGCCCGACAGCCACAGCACAAGCAATGCGACGACGCTGCCGACGATCATGCGTGCCACGTTGTAGGGCTGCGGGGAAATAGATTGCAACCCCAGCTTGATGATCGGCGGATTCATGCCCCACAACAAGGCGACCAGCAGGAGCATACATTCGGCAAGAAGCGTCTTCCTCTTGTCGTTCGAGTCAGCCATAGACGGGTTATCCGGTATCCGTTTCAAGAAGATTTCATTTCAGGGTTTTAACAACACGCAATCGCTACGGGCGGCACGGCGAAGCCGATACAGTCACCGACGATTTGGAAATGGAATTATTTCGTATTTCTTGTTCTTTCTTTTTCAGTCGCCCGGATATTCCGACGCTGACAGCGCGGGTCGACGTAAATCACCGGCAGACGGGTCCATCCCTCTCCCGGCGAAGTCTGCGCACAGACAATATCCCCGGTGGCGCCCTGCCACCTGTACCACGGCGCGGGCGCGGCCCAGACCGGCAGCGCAAAGACAAGCAACAAGGTCATGGCGAACAACACAAAACGCTTCATGGAAGCCCCCGCAGGCACGAAGCGTCTATTGTAGACTCAAGCGCGTGAAAAAGAACGGCGGATACAGGCAAATCGCCCGTCCCGACAACCCCATATGTTTCAAATTTCGTGCGAAATTTCCTCGATTGGCGAGCACCCTGGACATATACTTGAACCCGATATTCAGCACCCTGCTTATAGATTGACGCCACGTATATAATTCCGTGGGGGAATTGTGTGTAATTGGAGTTTGGTTTTGGCTGCAAAAAACGCAAAGACAATGAAAACCAAGCCTTTGATTTTTATTTATTTTTGCGTTTCTGGAGAAGCTGCAAAAATGCGGGTGGTGCCCCCGGTCGGAATCGAACCAACACCTGATGATTACAAATCAACTGCACGACCTTCATGCTACGGGGGCTACATCCTGGATCGAAGCATGTATTATATCTGAACAGGATAGGTATCGCAGTCCGGGTGTTTTTGCCGGTTTTTAGAGTCATACATACAACATTTACTGAATCACGCATAAGCATGGCGACACTCACCAACCCGACGGACATTGCGCGGGAGACGTTAAAGCAGATGATGCTCCGGCGCATGGCGCCGTCGCCGGACAATTACCACGCGATCTATAACGAGATCGCCGGTATCGAGGAAAAGCCGGCGGAAACCTTCCCTGAACGCGAACTCAAATCGCTGCTTTCCTTGTTGCCCAAGAAAACTCCGGCTCAGCAGGGACTCGCGCGCCTGCTCGACCAGGCGCTCAAGAATCAGGATTGGGAAAGCTATAGCACCCCGCTGGCTCACTTCATCCGCGAACACAGCAGCGAGTCGAATCTGGCCTGGGGAGAATTGATCGCCGAGTTTCTGCAACAGTGGGAAATCAAACAGAGTGGTCTCACGCAGGCAAAGAAGCGCGAATCGCTTGATCGGGTGCTGTCGGCAAACGCCAGGAACAGCGAACTCCTCTTCGAACGCTTGCAAAACCTGGTCCGTTCCTGGTCGAGGAACGAGGCCGATGTTGACGACATCGAACCGGCGGGAACCGTACAGGAATCGGTCGCCGTCACCGACGCTTCGGTATCGCGCGCCAGCGAGCTGTTGCCCGAACTGCGTGAGACCTTCGCTTTCACGCTGGAAACCGTCGTCATCACGCTGCTCGAAGACGAGTCAGAAGCCGCCGCGCAAGTCAGGGTGTTTGCGGCGGCCGTGCGCAGCGCGTCAACGCTGAATGCCATTTCCGAACTGCTCGCGGACATCAAGCACTTCGCCTTTTCGCT
>BNUC01000132.1 GCA_025997075.1 Betaproteobacteria bacterium
CGGCAAGGTTTCAGATGAAGATTATGAAAGTTTGAATATCAAACCCGCAGAATTCCATGGCGAATGGAACTACAGAATCTCTCCTGTCTTAATGTAATTGCCTAGTTTGTTTGGTAACAGTTCCTTACCTGACCATTACGTCCAATCACATGCTCAATTATTGGTTTGTCGAGCTTTAATTCATAACGACCAATATCCCATGCGCCAGTGAAAGCAGTTTGGTCATGGTGATGTGAGTATTCCCAACGAGGGCTACCCACAATCTTGCCTCGTTCCACAATGTTAAAACGTGCACTAATCTGTTCAATGTAGGCATTGCCTGGAAGAATGTCTTCGGTGTTTTTGAAAAACGAAGGACGAACTTTTGGTAAATGCAACAACTTGTTCGCATCTTGGCAGTTCTCAAACAGCATCCCTTGCTTATTCCAAAAACGCCAAGTGTATGAAAAGCGCACAAGGTCAAGATCAGGATAAGTTATTTCAAACCATTGTCCCCAAGGAATCATGTTATCAGCGTAAAAATTAAAATTATTTGATACGCCGAATTGTTTGGTTTGCGCTGCCTGTCTTTGCTGGCAACTTACCAGAGGTAAGTCCCAATACGACGCGGCAATTACACCTTCAGCCAGCAATGTCTTCATCACCTCAAATTCAGGCACGGGATAGCGTATGAGCTTGGGCGGCTTATTCATATCTATAAAATCACCATTTTCTTGCCGACCATGCTCCAATTCCCATTGTTTTTCGGAAAGCAGGGTGCGCTGGAAATACAATCCGGTTTCCAGCAGGGAAAGCGCAGATGGTGCAATCCAGAAGGCGCGTGGTGGCGAATATTGTGGGGCTGGGTCGTATGGCGAGTATTGCGCCTCACCTTCTACCGCCATGCTCTTCAACGTCAGCGCCTTCTCCCCCAACAACCGACACGGCACAAACCCGCGTTTCGCTTCGCCCCAGACAATTTCGCAAGTCTTGCCGTCCCGTGCCGCGACTTCGACTTTGGTGTTGGTCGTCACATGCTCAATTACAGCGCTCTGCGCTTCCGCCGTTTCGCGCACATTGACCCACGAGCCATGCACCCACATGGTTTCGGCAGTGGCGGCGGTGGCAAATAACGATAAGGTCAAGACAAACCCTGGCAGCGTTATGGTTTTGTTCATGATGCGTCCTTTTTGGTCGGGCAATTCGTTTTACTCATTGCATTTCAGAGTGCTGATTTCTCATGTGATGTTATATCAGCGTAATAGCGTTTTGAGAATTTTATAACATCATTGGCTTGCGCCATTGCTGACAGCAAAAACATGGATATAAACAGTACCCCGTGTTTGATTAACGTGACCACGTTTATTACCTCGTGAATGTTGATCATGATAGTCCTCTTTTTTTCAGAAAATTGATGGAATTTGTTCAGCGCACGGCGAGGCTGCCGCCTTTCCAAAGCGGGTCTTGCCAGCGGTAGAAAGCGGTTAAATTGCCGGGCTTGTCGGCGTGTTTTTCGACTTTCAGGGTGTTTCTGTCCCATAGCTCGAAGCTGGTTTTGCTGCGGCCGTCCATCACGATTTCGCGGGCGGCGAGGAGTTGTTTGTTGCCGGGAACCCAACCGGCGAATTCGACGTAGCCGAGTTCCGGGTTTTCGACGGACGGGGGAACGACTTCGACTCGCCAGCCGCTTTCTTCCAGACGGAAGACCCACATTTCGCGCCAGCTTTCGAGTGCCTGCACAGCAAGCGTCATGGCTTTGCCATCGGGGCTGACGGAGAGCGAAGAAGGCCAGACTTGCCCGTAGGTGCAATGGGAGAAGGTGGATGGAGCAGGTTTTGCGGATGGATTTTTTGCCCCCTCAACAATCTGCACGCAGGTTTGCCCGACTTCTCCGGCGGCAAGTTGGATACCGGGGCGGCCTTGGGCGGAGCTTGCGACGGTTTGCGGTTCCGCTGCCCAGCGCGATGCGCCGACGCGGATGGCGGCTTCGTTCCAGGCAATGAGGTCGCCGTCGACCAGCGTCTTTTTGTCGACGCCCGCCAGTTCGGCTTCGGCTCGCTGCCCTGCTTTCAGCACGGCGGCCGGGTCGCTCTTCGGTCGCCGTGCAAATTGGTGAGCAATACCTGCCCAGACGCCAGCGACGCGGATTTTCAGGCGGTTTTTGAGGTGTTCCGGCAAACTGCCTTCTTTCGCTCCGGCGTTCAAAGCGCGTTCGAGAATTTCCGCCCGCCAGAGGTCGCTTTCCAGGCGTTCGCCGGGCATCAAAGTTGATTTGACGCAATCGTGCCGGGTGAGGGAGAGCACGGCGCGGGCTTTTTGTTCCGGGCTGGAGGGGAGCGCCAGCACACGCCGCCAGGCGTCGCCTTCGTAGCAGAGCGTCATTTTGTCATTGCGTTCGACGCTATAGACAGTGACGCCATAGGTGGCGGCGACTTCGAGATGTTCCGCGACGGTTTTCGCCGCTTTTTCGTTGGTCGTGCCGTCCAGGCGCGAGGCTCGCCAGGCCAGGCGGTCGACCATTTTGCCGAGCGCCTCGAACATGCCCGCGTCTATGCTTTCGGCGGGCGCGGCCTTGAGGAAGGCCGCCGCGTGGGCGATGCCCACGGCTTCGGAACCGGGCTGGTTTTTGAGATAATCGACCACTGCCTTGAGGCGCGGAGCCTCCTCCGGGGTGAGCGCGTACTGTCCCGCCTGGGTAGTACGAATATAGCCGGCGCGTTCGCGGCGATGGTCGTAGACCTGAAGGTAATCGCCCTTGACGCCGCGCACTTCCAGATTGTCGCCTTGCGAGAGGGTGGCGTGCCGGGCGGCGGTTTCGGTCGGCGCGGCGCGCAGGGGGATTTGGTCTTGCGTGACAATCGCCAGGGAAAGCAGCAGTTCAATCATGATTATTCCCCTTCCGCTTCTTCGCTGTCAGCACTGTTGGCATTGTTGGCATTGTCCGTGTTGCCGGAAGCATGGGCGGGAGCTTTAGCCGCGGGCAGGCGGCCAATGATGTTTTCGGCGATAAAGCCGCCGCTGGCGGAAGGCGGCGCGATGATGACCGAGATTTTGTCGGAGAGTTTGTCGGCCAGGCTCTTTTGAATCAGCAACGGGCTTTGCACCAGAATCGCGCCTTCACGCGCCATCTGCTCGCTGTTGACCTTGCCGATTTGTTCCAGACGGTACACTTCGGCTTCCGCCAGTTTTTTGCGCGAATCGGCTTCGGCTTCCGCTTCAATGCGCCGCGCATCGGCATTGGCCTGGGCGTTTTTGAGCCGCGTCACTTTGTCCGCATCCGCCTCCAGCGCTCGTTGCTGAATTTGTTTTTCCTTGAACGGCAGAATATGTTTCATCGCTTCGGCCTGCGCCTTGGCGGCGATAATCTGCTCCTCGCCAGCGGCCTCGGCGGCCTTCTCGCGGCGCACCTTGTCCGCCATTGCGACAAGTTCGCTGGCTTTCACCTCTTTATCCTTGAGTTCGAGGGTGTATTTCATCTGCTCGGTCGCCTGTTCCGCCGCCAGTAGTTTTTCCATGCCCTTCTTGTAATCGCCGGGCAACTCGACCTTGCCGATGGTCAGGAGCTTCAATTTGATGCCCTCGCCAGCCAATCGGGTTTGCAGATCATTGGTGATATGTTCCTGAATCTCCTGACGGCGCTCGGAAAAAATCTCGCGCACGGTGTAGCGGGCCAGCGTTCTATGGAAGGCATCATGAATAATTGGCAGCACGACCTCGCCATCGATGTCCTCCGGCAAAATACGCGCCATCGCCGGGATTTTCTCCAGGTCAAGCGCGTAACGGACGCTGAAATCAAGACCCAGCGACAATCCCTCAAGCGACTGGAATACAGGCTTATTCGCCCCTTTTCCCGGCTGATACACCTGGTCACGCAATGAAAAAGGCAGCTCAATCTTGCCAATGGTCAGGAGCTTTAATTTGATGCCATCTCCGGCTAACCGGGATTGCAGTTCCTCGGTGATATGTTCCTGAATTTCCTGGCGGCGATCGGAGAAAATCTCACGCGCGGTGTAGCGGGCCAGCGTTCTATGGAAGGCATTATGAATAACGGGCAGAACGACCTCGCTGCTGATATCTTCCGGCAAAATACGCGCCATCGTCGGGATTTTCTCCGGATCGAGCGCGTAACGGACGCTGAAATCAACGTTTAGCGACAATCCTTCAAGCGACTGGAATACAAGCTCTTTCGCCTCTTTATCCGTCTGATACTCCTGATCGCGCAATGAAAAAGTCCGCATTTCATGCAGGCCAGGCACAACCAGTACCGAACCTTCCTGAAAGCGGCTCACGCCGCCCGTCCATTGATTGATGCGCAAGCCCGTCTCGCCCCGGCTGACTGGCTGAAAAGTGATATGCGTCGCAACAGTGTAAGCAACAAGTCCCAGAATGCTGCAAGCAATAAGGCCGCGCTTTAAGGGACGCAGGGCAGCGGAGGTAGAGTGCAGGGCGCTTTTGCAGGTATTCGCCAGTTTTTCGGGATTGACGGCCTGATTGATCGCCTTGGCGATTTTCTCTTTGCGGGAACCGGTTTCGTCGGCGTTCGGGGTGTCAAACTCTTCCATGATGTTTCTCCTTGATAAACGGTTTGGCTCTGGATTTTCGGCTGACGTTGAAAAGGCGCGTCATCCATGAGACGCATCATGCGTCTGCCCGCCCGGAAGTTTCCATGCCGTCGGCAACCCGCTTTCTTCGCGGAAAAAACCGTTTCTACCTGCCCGTGAACAAATCTTCACAAATCAGATGTGCGATACTTTCGCCATTTGGCGATACGGAACGCGCATGTACAGGGTTGCGATTATTGAGGACGATGAGCCGACCAGCGGGCAGATTCGGGAGTGGGTGCTTTCGGCGTCGCCGGATATCGAGGTGGCGCAGTGGTTTACCCGCGACGACGCCGAGGCGGCGGTAAACCGCGAGGCCTATGACCTGGTGGTGCTGGACATCGAGCTGGGGCGCGACCGTCACGCGGGCGTGGCCATCATCAACGCCATCAACAAGAGCGGGCGCGGCACGCCGGTGCTGGTGGTTTCCGCCATGCCCGCCGCCATTTATCGCGGCATCATGAAGGCGCTGGACGCCTGGGATTACCTGCAAAAAACCACCTTCGAAGAACCCGAATTCATCGACACTTTTCTGGAAATGCTGCGCGCCGCCAAAAACCGCCGCGCGGAAAAAGCAGCGACGCCGCCCGCGCCCGCCGGGGATGAGCTTTCCATCGATCCGCTGCACCAGGGCGCGCCCTTCTGGCGGGGAAAACGGGTGAATGTCCCGCTTACCGCGCAACGCATCCTGGCCGTGCTGCACGAACGGCAGGGCGAAGTCGTTTCTTACGATGACCTCTTTGCCGCCGTCAAAAGCGGGCGCAACCGGGAAAACATCCGCAAGCACATCAGCACCCTGCGCGAGGCGTTCCGCGAACTCGACGAGCATTTCGACCGCATTGAAAACGTGCCCATGCGTGGCTTTCGCTGGGTAAATCCCGCTGAAAAAACCTGAACTGTGATTATGAGCCTGCGGCCATGGCAATGATTCCAATCTACCATTCCGTAAATCCGGCTGACCTTGCCCTGGCTGAATCTTTGCTTACCGCAGGCAATATCCCTTGTTTCGCCTATAACCGCCATTTTGGCGGTCTTTATCCCGGCTTGCCGATTGAGTCTCTCAATGTTTGCACCCTCATGGTTCCACAGGAGGCTGCAAGTGATGCCCATGAGATTCTAAAAGAAATGATTGACGCATTGCCGGACGCAACAACGGATGCGGCAGACGTTTCTACAAGCGCAGCCTCTCCACGTCCGGGCTTCTGGCAAGGCATGCGGATGGCAACCGAGTTTTTTATCTACAGATGGCTTTCCCCCGCAAAATCGAGGCGTCCCGAACCTGACGACGACAATTCTCCCGAATAATCTCCAAACCTCCCGTGGCTCATCATCCCGTCATAATTCTCCGATGAAAAAATTCTTCCTCTGGTTCGCCTCCTTCCGTCTGCGGATGCTGTTCCGCACTGCTTTCCTGTTTCTCATCCTCGCAGTCGTGGCGCTGGCGGTGACGGTGTTACAGGGGGAAAAGCAGCGGAGTTACAAGAATTACCAGAGCGGGCTGGCGAAAACCAAGGAGCAGATTGTTGCCCGCCTGCGTCATCCTTCCGGGCAGCTTGCCTTGTTGAACCCGACGCGAAACTCAAGCGGGACGGGCAAGCTGCACCCGGTGCTGTTGCCTTTCTCGGCGATTGATTTCGATGACCAGAACAAGGTGCGGCATGCCGTGGAGATGGCGGATTGCCTGATTCGCTATGAGCGGCACGGCAGCCTGTGCGTGGCGATTGGCAATAATCCGTGGATTGGCGGCTTCATTTATGCCGCCGGCACGTTTTCCAGCGGCCCGCTGACGGCGCATGAAATTGGTAACAAATACATCGATGGGGCGCACCGGATGCGCGTCGCCGTATATCTGCGCGGTCGGCATCATCGCTGGCTGGCGCCGTTCGAGGTTTTACCCCCCCGACGGGGCGCGGCCTTCGAGGGCGTGCGTGGACGCTTTACCGGCTACGAGGAACTCGATGAGCGCGACTACACCGGGAAGAAGCCGGTCAAGGATTTTCGCGGTTGGGTCTGGCAGGAAGCGAAGTGCCTTGATGCGCGGCAGAACCCGGAAGATTGCGAGAAACGCTCATTCTTTTCCGTGCGCCTGCCCGTCGAGGAACTGATCGCCGACTTGCTGCAAACCCACCGTTCCTTCTGGCCGCCGCCTGACCTTGACGATATTCATGTGCGGATCGAAGTTTTGCCGCCGGTACGGGTGGAAGAAGTGAAATCGGAAGTGGCGCAGGATGCCGAACCAATAATCACGCAAAAAATTACAGCTATGCCCGCCCTGTTCGATAGCGAAACCCCCGGTGCGGTGACTCCATTTTCCCTGGGCGATTTGGGCGCACTGCTGCAAACGGGCGAAACTTTGCGCGTCCGCCGCGAAAATGATGAACGCGATCTGGCGCTGATTCGCGGCGGCAAGGAGGGCGCGGAAGAACAGATTTCGCCTCTGCTGATGCGCCTGATTCGCCGCCTGCCGGTTGCGGTGCGAGGTGAAGATGACGATGCGCCCGCCGCCGTCGATCTCGAAGACAGCGTGGCGACGCCAACGGGCAATTACCGGATTTTTCTGCATGGCGAAGCCGACAGCGTGGTCAACCAGACCCTGAGCGCCACCGCGACCCGGTTATCGTGGTTTGTCGGCGCGATCATGGCGGCGATTGTGCTGGCCTGGCTCATCATCGAAATGGGCATTACGCGGCGCATTACGCTGCTTACCCGACGCTCAAGACAGCTTTCCCGTTCCGTCAGCGAACCGGACGGCTTCATGTCTTTTGATTTTTCCGACCTCAAGGGCAACGACGAACTGGGCATTCTCGCCAACGGCCTCAACCACCTGCTACGCCGCGTCAAGGAAGACGCCGGACGGGAACGCATCCGCGCCGCGCAGGAAAAAGAACAATGGCACGCCGTGGGGCACGAAATCATGTCGCCCCTGCAATCCCTGCTGGCCCTGCACGGCAATCCGGACGACCCGAGTCACCGCTACCTCGCCCGGATGCAGCAGGCATTACGGGTGCTCTACGGCAGCGCCAGCCCCAGCGAAGCATTTCAATCCTCCACCCTGGCGGTGGCGACGCTCGACCTCGACGCTTTCCTGACCAATATCGCCGCCAACGCCCCGCACATCGGCATCGACAATGTGCGCTATGCCCCGCTGGGAGAGCCCGTACCCATCCACGCCGACGAATACTCACTTGAAGACGTCGCTGGCCACCTCCTCAAAAACGCCGACCGCTACCGCGAACCAGGCACGCCGATTACGCTAAGCTTGAGTCTTGGCGACGGAGAGCAAGGCAAGGTCACGGTAAAAGTCCACAACACCGGCCCCGCCATCAAGCCGGAGTGGCTGGAAAAGATTTTTGAATACGGATTTTCCGGCTCAGGCGAAAACACCACGGAAGGCAGCCGGGGGCAAGGGCTTTTTGTGGCGAAAACCTACATGGCGAAAATGGGCGGTACGATACGCGTGGAAAATGAAGAGAGCGGCGTGAGTTTTTATCTGGAACTGAAGCGCGCGGATGAGCGTGAGTAATTCGCCGATGCTGCCATCAGCATAAATAATATTATTTTATTACTTGAAAAAAATGGAAGAAAAATGACAAAGAGTCGCAAGCGCAGTTACATAGGGATTTTGATAACAAGTGCTGTACTGGCCTACCTTGTGACAATGCTGCACCCGCAAATGGATACCGCTCCATTTCTGTATCTATCATCAATAATGGGTTTATCTTCCTTTATATATGCAGTTAGATACAGATCGAAAAACATCCTGGTTATTTCACTAATTACAATACTCGGCATCATCGTTCATTTGCTGGGAGCATGGTGGCCGTGGCAAAAGCCGCTTGATTGCGCCACGGTCTGTTTCAGTTGGCCACAAATGATCATGCTGCTGGGTGGCGTACTGCTTGGCACGGTATTTGGCATCATTTCTCTGATTAAAACTTTACGTGATGTGATAAAGCCCGTATAGGTTGAGGAGGGCCTGTGATCCCCAACATCGTTACTTCTTTCAAGATGCCATATGTACAATCACTACCCAACAGCCAGATTGGTCGTGAACAAATAAGCGCCTGCTGAAAGCCTGACCCAAGGATATTTCATGCAATGATTTTGCTAATTTTTGCCGGGGTTCGCAAGCTCGCCCAACTATATGGGCTGTCACCATCTTCACACAGACTGCCTGTTTCCGGTTCCATTACAATGAGTTTTCCGGATGCGGGCTTCCCGATGTCAACAGCACTCAGAGAGCCTGCTGTCGTCTTTAACCAGGCTGATTGTTTCCGGTTCCGTTACCTGCCGCCCATCGGAATATGACCGAATGGCTGCCTGTATCGTACCGGATTTGGGAGATATCATGCGTTCAGTAGGGATTATCAGCGTCACGATCAATGCGGCGGCGCCACTCTTGGCCAACCTCGGTCCCCTGGCCGTGAGCGAGAACTGGAAACTCCGGAATTATCTGGACGAAGGTCTTCAGGATCTCGTGCAACGCGAGGGGCGCGTCACCCCTGCCAGTATCGCCCGCCTGATGCGTATGATTGGCGACGCTGTCGAGGATGGGTCGGACGTGATTCTCCTGAGCTGCACGGTGTTCTCCCCGTACATCGATACCCTCCAGATCCTGTTTTCGACGCCGGTCATTGGCGCGGATTGCGCCATGCTCAAGCAGGCCGTCAGCTTACAAAAAAGAACGGCGATTCTCTGCACCTTTCCGGCCACGGTCGAAACCTCGGAACGCCTGTTCCGCTCGGAAGCCGGGATATCCGGTTTTCCTTGCGATGTCAGCACTTTCCTGCTGGAAGAGGCCGCCACGGCATTCAAGTCGGGAGACAGACAAAAGCACGACCAGATCATCGCGGACACCGCGAGGAATCTGGCGCAAGACTTCGGGGCCATCGTTCTCGCGCAGATATCGATGGCTCCAGCCGCTGCTCTCCTGACGGACCTCCACGTTCCCGTGCTGACCAGCCCCGCCTGCGTGGCTTCGGTACTCAAGGCTCTGCTCGAATAAAAAACGGTATCGCGGGTAAAAGCCGGGAATCAGATCCTGATCGAACCGCGTGGTGTTGCCAGCGAGACAACCTCGATGCCGTATCTGCGCGCCACCTGGTGATACAGCTCGCGCGCCGCGATGAGCTTCGGGTTGCGCGCGTCCTTGGCCTGGGCGAGTTGCAGGTAACGCACGCCACGACCGGCCATCTCCTCGTTCCATCCCACGCGGTCGAGGTGCTTGAAAA
>BNUC01000133.1 GCA_025997075.1 Betaproteobacteria bacterium
AGTGTCATGACGCCTCCCGATAAAAATCGAGAGTAGGCCAGATTGGCTTAGGGTTTACAATACTACGTCATAACTGCTTGAATGTAAACGTTTTATTTCAACTGTTTACGACATCTGCGTATGCAATAGCCCTGACCCGATGAAAGAGTTTCATACCTATTTATCGTCATTCGCGCATGTCACGGATTTTTCTGGTGCGTTGGAATTGTCCGCTTTTGCTGGGGGGGGGAAAACGTTAGAGGGCGAAGCCCGAAAACGGTTTCCCCCACGGCGGCGGATGGGTTTACTTCACCAGATCAAGTGCCACGTCGATGATCATGTCCTCCTGACCGCCGACCATGCGGCGCTTGCCGACTTCCACCAAGATTTCACGGGTATCGATACCATAGCGTTTGGAGGCGATTTCCACGTGGCGGAGGAAGCTGGAATACACGCCGGCGTAACCGAGCGCAATACTTTCGCGGTCGACGCGCACCGGGCGATCCTGCAAGGGGCGCACCAGATCATCAGCGGCGTCCATGAGTTTGAACAGGTCGCAACCGGTTTCGATGCCCATGCGATTGAGCACGGCAATGAGCGCTTCCAGTGGCGCGTTTCCCGCGCCCGCGCCCATGCCCGCCAGGGAAGCGTCCACGCGCACAGCGCCCGCCAAAATACCGGCGACGGCGTTGGCGACCCCCAGGGTCAGGTTGTGGTGGGTATGAATGCCAACCTCGGTTTCTGGCTTGAGGGCATCGCGCAACGCGGTCACGCGGGCGGTAACACCGTCCTGAAGCAACGCGCCGGCGGAATCGGTCACATAAACGCATTCCGCGCCATAGCTTTCCATCAGCCTGGCCTGTTCCGCCAGTTTTTCCGGTTCCTGCATGTGCGCCATCATCAGGAAGCCCACCGTATCCATGCCGATGGAACGGGCGGTTTCGATATGCTGTCTGGCGACATCGGCTTCCGTGCAATGGGTGGCGATACGCACCGAACGCGCGCCGGCCGCGTAAGCCTCTTTGAGTTCATGGACGGTGCCGACACCGGGTAACAGCAGCACGGTCACCACCGCGTTCTGGCACACTTCCTTGACGGCGGCGATCCAGTCCAGATCGTCGTGACGGGCAAATCCGTAGTTGAAGGCGGAACCGGCCAGACCGTCGCCGTGGGTGATTTCGATGGCGTCAACCTTCGCTTCTTCCAGGGCTTTGGCGATCGTCCGCACACTCTCCATCGAGTATTGGTGCCGGATGGAGTGCATGCCATCGCGCAGGGTAACATCCTGAATATAAAGTTTATCTTTGCGCGGACGGGCCATTATCGTTCTCCTTTGTGAAGCGCATGACCCGCCCAGTTGTCGGCGCTGATCAATGCGGCAGATGTCATGATGTCGAGGTTTCCGGCATAGGAAGGAAGATAATGCGCCGCGCCTTCCACTTCGAGCAGGATCGTCGTTTTCAGCCCGGACACCTCGCCGACCACCGGTACGCGCACCGGCTTGTCTTCCGGAATCACATCGAACTGAACCTTCTGTTTCAGGCGGTATCCGGGAACATAAGCCTGTACGGTTTTCACCATGTCATGAATGGAGGCTTCGATGGCTTCCTGACTGCCTCCCCTGGAAAGCACGAACACCGTATCCCGCATGATGAGCGGCGGTTCCGCCGGGTTGAGGATGATGATCGCCTTGCCGCGTTCGGCCCCACCCAAAACCTCGATGGCCCTAGACGTAGTTTCCGTGAACTCGTCGATATTGGCGCGCGTGCCAGGTCCGGCGGACTTCGAGGAGATGGAAGCCACGATCTCGCCGTACAGCACACGTTCACTCACCCGTTTCACGGCATAAACCATCGGAATAGTCGCCTGCCCGCCACAAGTCACCATGTTGACATCCGGCTCCCCCATGTTGGCGTCGCCATTGATCGCCGGAATGGTGAAGGGGCCGATCGCCGCCGGCGTCAGGTCGATCACCTTCTTGCCGTCCTTGAGCAGAATTTCACTGTTCCGGATATGGGCCTTGGCGGAAGTGGCGTCAAACACCACCCCGATATCCTGGTATCCCGGCATTTTGATCAAGCCGTCGATCCCTTCGGCGGTAATCGCGACGCCCAGTTTCTGGGCCCGCGCCAAGCCGTCGGATTGCGGATCGATGCCCACCATCGCCCCCATTTCAAGATTCTTTGCCGTGCGCATCACTTTGATCATCAGATCGGTGCCGATATTTCCCGATCCGATGATGGCGCATTTCATTTTTGCCATAGTCTCTCTCATCCTTTCTGATTAAGCTTTCGCTTTTCCAATGACTTCTTTGTTGACCACGTTGTACGGCTCTCCCCCCTTCAAGAACGAAATACCTGTTTCCGCCTGCATTCTTTTCAAAGCGGCGAACGATTCCACCGAGCGATAAGCGATGTGCGGAGTGAGAATAACGTTCTCACGTCCGTACAAGCCCTTCGCCGTATCTTTTGGCGGTTCCATCGGGAACACGTCCAGCGCCCGGATCACCGCCTCCGTATCGACCAGCGTGCCCCGCGCCGTGTTGATCAGGAGCAGACAGTCCCTGGCTTTCGCCAGATTGGCGTCGTTGACCACGTTGATGGTTTCCTTGGTCGAGGGCGCCATCACCACCAGCACATCCGGCAGTGCGAAAACTTCGTCCAGGGAAACGCGTTTGGCCCTGGCTTTCTCGAAAAACTCATCGGGAAGGAAGGGGTCATAAGCGATCACCGAATAGCCCAGGGCCTGCGCATAGCCTGTAAGATTGCGGGCTATGCGGCCAAAGCCGAGCATGCCCATCGTGCGTAGCGATACACGACGCATGGGATAGCCCGGTTCTTCGTCCCACTCGCCCTTATGCATACGGTTGTTATAGAACACCACCTTGCGCTCCAGAGCCAGCGTCAGTGAAAGCGCATGGATGGACACCTCTTCGACGCCGTAATCAGGCACGTTGCAGGCATAAACACCATAGCTGGTGCAATCGGCCAGGTTGAAGTTATCGACCCCGATGCCGCCTTTCACTACCATTTTCAGCTTGGGCAGGCGAGAAAGCGCCGACGCGTCGATCTTCATATAGACACACAGGCCCACATCGACATCCGAGGCTTTGGCCACGATGTCATCCGCCGATTTGCAGTCCAGGACCGCAAATTCAATGCCTGCGACCTGGCACAGGGCTGCTACCTCGTCATACGCACCTTCGACGTAAAGGTGTCCGTCAAGAACAGTAATTTTTCCATCGATATTTCCTCCTTTAACTATCCTTCAAAATAATTGTTCTATGATACAGACTGTCGTTCTAAATTTTTTTCTCAAAGTCAGCCTTTCCTGTCGGCAGCAAATCGCCGACAGGAAGAAGCTAATTATTCAACAGGGCTTATCGTCTGCATTTCCACGCCCTCAGTACCCAAACAACTTGGGAAGTGCGAGGGAAATCGACGGAATGTAAGTAATGAACATTAAGGTGACGATCATCACAATCATCGGCCATATTGCGCCCTTGATCACCCTTTCCAGCGCAACATTGCCGATACGGCTGGCGACGAAGATGTTTACCCCCACGGGTAGCGTAACCATGCCGATAGCCAGGTTGACGATCATGATGATGCCGAAATGGGTCGGATCCACACCCACAGCCGTGGTAATGGGCAACAGGATGGGCGTCAGGATGACGATGGCTGCCAGGGTCTCCATGAAAGTGCCGACGATGAGCAACAGAATGTTGATGAGCAGCAACACTAAGAAGGTACTACTGACGTAACTGACGATGGTTTGCGCCAGCATCACTGGAATGCGCTCAATAGCCAGTATCCGTCCAAAGGTGGTCGCCGCGCCGACGATCAGCATGATGGTCGCCGAGGTCAAAGCTGAACCGACGATAATTTTGAAAAGGTCATTAAGCTTGATTTCTTTGTATACGAAGACGCCCACAAAGAAACCGTAGATAACGCCCACGGCAGCGGCTTCCGTCGGCGTGAAAATACCACCGTAAATACCGCCGAGGATAATCACCGGCACGGCCAGCGCCCACTTGGCGTCCCAAACGATGTCGCGAACTTCCTTCACGGAATAAGGCCGGCCGGTGGGTTTATGACCGTCGCGTTTGGATTTGAAGTAGGCGTATAAAATCAGGGCAGTGCCGATGAAGATACCGGGAATGGCTCCAGCGACGAACATTTTCGTCACCGACATGTTGGACGAGGTCGCTTAAATGACCATGGGAATGCTGGGAGGGATGATCACGCCCAGACTTCCCGAACAGGCCAGAAGCCCGGTGGAAAAACCCGGATCGTATTTTTCTTTCAGCATGGCTGACCTGCTTTTTGACCATTTCGATCACCGGCCCCATCTTGCTGGAGAAGGTCTTGAGTTCATCCGGGGTCAGGGTCGTGAATTTGACCATCGGCATCGCGGCTTCCGCAGCATCGTCCGCCTTGGCGGCCAGATCACGCTGGTAAACTTTGGCCTTGGCGAAAGCCTCCATGAAGATTTTCTTTTCTTCATCGGAGAAGCGATTGTAAACATCCGGGTTCATCTGCAATACATACGGCGAATAGAGGTGATTCGTCTTGGAGATGAACTTCTGTACTTCGAAATACTTCATATCGTAGAACAGGTTGATCGGCATTTCGGACGCATCGAAAGTGCCCTGTTGCAATGCGGTGAACAGTTCACTGAAGGCAAGCGGCGCCGGGTTAGCGCCGACGGCCTTGAACGCGGCGATATGGACTTCGTTTTCCATGGTGCGCATCTTCATGCTCGCAAGATCCGCCGCCGTTTTGACTTCACGCTTGCTGTTGCTCAACTGCCGGAAACTGTTTTCCCAGTAACCGAGTCCCTTGATACCGACCTGGTCGAGACTTTTCAGCAAGCCTTCGCCGATTTCACCGTCCAGCACCTTGTAAACCGTCGGCCGATCCTTGAAGGCAAACGGCAAATCCAAGGCGAAGAACTGTTTGTTGAAGCTTCCCAAAGGTGCCGATGAGGTAAAAATAAGGTCCACATTGCCCAACTGAATGGCTTCGATCAGTTCACGTTCACCACCCAACTGGGAATTCGGGTAGATTTCCAGCCCGATTTTGCCCTTGGTTTTTTCGCGCAATTCCTTGTCAAGGAACTCAAAAGCCTTTTGGCCGGTATTGGTCGCCGCCGCCGAATGGGCAGTCTTCAAAATCAGTTGCTGCGCCTGCACCGGATTCATCAGTAAAAAAGCCGCTGTGATTCCGACAACATAGCTTGTACACTTTTTAACCTGAGATACGTTCATCTTTTCCTCCCAACAGAGATTGATAAATTCAACAGGAAATTGGCTTGTCTTTTTATTCTATAATATAGAACATCGTTCTATATTGAAATTTCACTTTTATTCATCTTTTTGTCAAGCCCTTTTATCGCCCTTTTGTTGCAAGTGACACGAGCTTTAAATCGTCTGTTTTTGTAGTACGCAATCCATCCTTTGTCATTCTCAAAAAGAGGTGACATAAAACGAGAGGAGGCGCTACAGGAGTTTCCCTGATTCCGAGTGGAATCCGCTTGGGAATAATCGTATGATTCAGGCATCCTTGGTTCGTGCAATTCATACCATCCCTTACATTCATCCTGGAGTTCACCATGAGTAATCGCATCATTGATTTCCAAATACCACAGTCCCTGGTCATGGGCGTTGGCGCCTCCAAGCGCTTGCCGGATATCCTGAAAAAAACCGGAGTGAAGAAGGTATTGATCGTTACTGATCAGGGCATCGTCAAAGCGAGCCTGGTGCCGCTAATTTGCGAGCCCATCGAAGCCGCGGGCATCGGTGTCGCGGTTTTTGACGGTGTCGAACCGGATCCCCGCATTGAGATTGTTTCCGCGTGTGTCTCTGCGTTTCAGGCTGCTGGAGCCGAAGCGATCATCGGCCTTGGCGGCGGAAGTTCCATCGATATTGCGAAAGTTGCCTCCATCGTGGCCGCCCAAAGTGGATTGGCAGGCGATTACATCGGGATCGGCAAGGTTCCGGGGCCGGGATTTCCCCATTTCGCGCTTCCGACGACGGCGGGCACCGGAAGCGAGGTCACGCCGATCGCCGTTCTCAGCGACACGACCGCGCACCTGAAAAAGGGCATCGTCAGCGAATACCTCTATCCCCGCGCCGCGATTATTGATCCCGAACTGATGGTTTCCGTGCCGCCTTCGGTGACGGCCTACACGGGAATGGATACGCTGACGCACGCCATCGAGGCTTACACGAACCGCTTTGCGGCGCCGTTCATCGACGCCTTCGCGCTGGAAACGATCCGCCTGACGGGCCGGCACCTGCGCCGCGCGGTCACTTGCGGTATCGACATCGAAGCGCGGGCTGGCATGGCGCGCGCCGCCACACTGGGCGGCATGTGCCTGGGGAGCGTGAACACCGCCGCCGTCCATGCGATGGCCTACCCGCTCGGCGGAACATACAACGTCCCGCACGGGCTGGCGAACACGGTGCTGCTGCCTGCGGTGATGGAATTCAACATGCCTTCGAACCTCGACAAATTCGCCGCGATTGCCGAGGCGCTGGGCGAGGAAACCTGTGGCCTTTCCACCCGTGAAGCCGCCCTGCTAGCCATCCAGGCCGTGAAGGATCTCTCGGTGGATATCGGCATCCCGCAGGGGATGCGCTACCTCGGCATCCCGCAGGACGCCATTCCGACGATGGCCGAGGGCGCGATCGAGGTCACACGCCTGATGGGAAACAATCCACGCACGATCACCGTGAAGGACGTGCAGAAAATCTACGAAAATGCCTACTGAACTGAATGGCAAACAATCACGGGAACAAAATCATGAGTACAAATTCAACGACAGCCCCAACACATCAGAATTACATCGGCGGAGAGTGGCGAGCCGCGAGTGACGGAGCACTCGACGCCCATCACAATCCGGCCCGAATCTCCGAGGTGACAGGACATTTTCCACGCTCGACGGACGACGATGTCCGTGCCGCGGTAGATGCGGCGGAAGCCGCGTATCCGGCGTGGCGCGATTTGTCGGTATTCGCCCGGGCGGAATATCTGAAACGAGCCTTGGCGCTCATGAGCGAACGGATAGACCGGGTCAGCCAGGTCATCACCACCGAGAACGGTAAAACGCTCGCCGAATCGCGAGGCGAGATCGTCTCGGCGATCAAAGAGATGGAGCACCAGATTCATCAGGGATTGCGCGATCTGGGCGAGATCGCCCCCTCGGCGCAGTCGGGTGTTCTGGCCTATCAGTACCGGAGGCCGCTGGGCGTCTGCGCGGTGATTTCGCCGTGGAATTTTCCGTTCAACGTGCCGGGGAGAAAGTGCACGCCGGCGCTCATCGCGGGAAACACGGTGGTTCTCAAACCGGCGAGTCTGACGCCCAATGTCGGCCTGGAATTCACGCGGCTTTTCGCGGATACAGGATTGCCCAAAGGCGTGCTGAACTGCATCACCGGTAGCGGTTCGGGAGCGGGCGAATCGCTGCTCAACGATTCGCGCATCAAGGCAATATCTTTCACCGGATCCACCAAAGTCGGCATCCACATCAACCAGTTGGCCGCAGGTCGTTTGGTACGCACGCAACTGGAGCTTGGCGGAAAGAATCCGATGGTTGTCCTGGAGGACGCCGATCTCGACGAAGCCGCCAGCGCCTGTGCGACAGCCGCGTTTGCCTGCGCCGGGCAGTGGTGTACGTCGACCAGCCGGGTGATCGTGGCGAAAAAAATCGCCGGACCGTTTGTCGAGGCGGTACTCGCCAAGGCACAGGCGCTCAGGCTGGGCAACGGCTTCGACCCGGCAACAACGATGGGACCCGTCTGCGGAACGCAGCAGATGAAAAACATCCTGGACTTCATCGAGCAGGGAAAGCAGGAAGGCGCCAGACTCCTCACCGGCGGGCGCCGCGCCGCAGGTGAAGGATTGGACGACGGTTGCTTCATCGAGCCGACGGTATTCAGCGAAGTGAATCCCGGAATGACGATTACCCAGGAGGAAATTTTTGGCCCGGTGCTTTCCGTGTTTACGGCGGACAGTTTCGACGAAGCGGTAAACATCGCCAACGGGGTACGCTTTGGCCTGGCCTCGTCGATCTACACGAAGGATCTGGAACGGGCAATGAAATTCCTGGAAAAAACCGAAGCGGGCCTTACTCACGTAAACATGATGTCGGCCTACAAAGAGCCGCAGCTTTCCTTTGGAGGCATCAAGCAGTCCGGCTCGGGAATCCCCGAAGCCGGACGTACCGGCATTGAGTTTTTCACCGAGCATAAGGTCGCTTACATAAAATATCGATCATGAATGCTTGATAACGAAGCCATCATTCCCAAACGTGCTGGAATCCAACCTCTTGCAGGGTAGAGCAAAACAGAGACACCGGATTCCGGACAAACCGGAATGACGGATTCATGGCGGCAGGCTAATCCGGACAGACAAAACTCGATCAATGGCAGAAAAATACAACATAATTCAATCCATCATCCGCGCCACGACCTTGTTGGAACATATCGCCAGAGAAGGTCACCAGACGGGTATTTCCCAGATTTCCAAAAGTGTCGGCCTGCACAAGAGCACGAGTTTCGGGATTCTGTATACGCTGGAAACCCTGGGTTATGTCATTCGCGATAGTGAAGGCCGCTATTCGCTCAGCGCCAAGGTGTGCGACCTCTACGACGCTTATCAGCGCAATACGAATTTACGCCAGATCGCCCTGCCCTATCTCATGGAGTTGCGGAAAATCGCCCAGGAAACAGTGCACCTTGTCATCAGGGAAGGCAGTCACGCGGTTTATATCGACAAAATCGACGGTCCCTATTACATGAGTATCGTCTCACAGATCGGAGCCCGGGCGAGAATGCACTGTAGCGGTGTCGGCAAGGCCATCCTCGCTTATATGGACGACAAGGATCGGGATGAAGTACTGAGCGGCGAGATGATTGCTTTAACCCCCCATACCATCACCTCTCCGGAAGTCCTGCGAAAACATCTGCAAACCATCCGGGAACATGGTTATTCCACCGACAATCAGGAAATCGAAGAAGGTCTGCGTTGTCTCGCCGCGCCTCTGTTCGGGCCGGACACGGTAGTCGGCGCCATCAGTATTTCCGGCCCCACCACACGGATGACAGAGGAACGTTTTAACCAGTTGATTCCTCATATTCTCGACACCGCCCAACGCATATCGAGCCATATCGGAAATCGGCATCACAACCCGGCCGAACGATGACAGCGGAGACGTAATCACCGTTTCTCATAAGCCGGAACCAAAAAGGGTTACGATCAGAGCCTGACCAAAAATGGGGAGAGTGATTATGGATTCCCGCCTTCGCGGGAATGACGTAGGAAGGCGCTCAGAAGCTATACCTCGCCTTCATACTCCCCAACACGCCTTCGCGTTTGCCCGCATAACCCTGCACGCCTAATACCAATTTGCGTTCGATGATATAGAGGCTACCCACCTGAATCTAAAGATAAAGCATGGAAATATCTCCATATTTATATTATTGAAAGCAAGTTGGTATAAATCCAGCGTCCAGGCCGCGTAGTTGGGCTGAACGAAGTGATGCCCAACGCAGCAGCCAATGGCGCCTCCCGATGTCGGGGTTAGTTCCACTCACCCCAAGCCATCTCCTGTTGGTTTGCGTAGGTTGGGTAAGCGAAGCGCAACCCGACAAATGTAAATTTGCGGCGCGTAGCGCCGGAAGATAAGTACCGTCGGGATGAGCCGCTTCGCTTACCCAACCTTGTATGTTCTG
>BNUC01000134.1 GCA_025997075.1 Betaproteobacteria bacterium
GCCGTCACGTTGTCGGAGAATTTCTTCAGTTCCTTGAGGGACTTGGCCGTTGCGGCGTCCTTTTCGACCGCGTCGACCGCGCTGCTGCCGTCCTGCACGCCGACAACCTTGCCCGCAAGCCCGGCCTTGGTCTGGATAGCCGACTTTCCGGTGACCACGATGATCTGGCGGTTCTCAAGATACGGCTTGGTGAACAGAATGTTCGCCTTGCGCTCCTCGGTGATGGTCAGGCCGTTCCACAGCACGTCGATACGCTTGCCGCTCAGCTCGGCTTCCTTGGCGCTCCAGTCGATCGGTTTGAAGCTCACCTCGACGCCCAGCCGCTTGCCGGCCTCTCTGGCCAAATCAATGTCGAAACCGACAATCTCATTCTTGTCATCGCGAAAACCCATCGGCGGGAAGTGGTCGTCGAGGCCGATTACGATGGACTGCACCGCGGCGGGCGCTGCGGCAGCGGGTGCCGGAGCAAGGATCGGGAATACGGAAGCTAACAGAACCGTCACCAGGAAAGAAAAGCGTTTTTTCATTTTTTCATCCATTTAAGCCAAAGTTAAGGAAATCGCAACGACCCGACGGTCGCCGCCGTTGTGGAAGTTGCTATTATCACCGTTTTTCAAGCTCAACGGCAGGGTAAAAGTGTGAAGGCCAGTATGGCGTAACTTGACCCTGACGCGGTTTCTAAGAACAATCGGACCGGCAAGTTTTTTTGTACGAAAGCGATAAATCAATGAGCAATGTAGACAACTTCGAATCCCCCGCCACCGGCGGGAAAACCTTCCAGTTGAAGGATTACGCGGGCAAGACCGTCGTCCTCTATTTCTACCCCAAGGACAGCACGCCCGGCTGCACCACCGAGGCGATGCAGTTCCGCGATCTTCACGCGGATTTCGCCAAGGCCGGTTGCGTCATCGCCGGCGTTTCGCGCGACAGCCTGCGTTCGCACGAAAATTTCAAGACCAAACATGAACTGCCGTTCGACCTGCTCTCCGATACGGAGGAAAAACTGTGTACCCAATTCAAGGTCATCAAGGACAAAAAACTCTACGGCAAACCCGTGCGCGGCATTGAGCGTAGCACCTTCGTGATCGACCGGAACGGGGCCATTGCGCGTGAATGGCGCGGCGTGAAGGCGCAGGGGCATGCCCAGGAGGTGTTGGATTTTATAAAGACGATGTAATGACCCTTTGTAGGGCGGAAAAGCGCAGCGCCTTCCGCCGATGGCGGCCGATGGAGATTCTCAAGGAAACTGAAACTGTTTTGTGTTGGGGTTCGCTGCGTTCACCACCAACCTATACTCTTTCATGGTCTATCTGTTTGTGCTCTGTAACGTCTCAGGTTACAATGCGGCATGATAATCGGATTCAGACACAAAGGCTTGGAACTGCTCTATAACACGGGTTTGCTCGTGGCGTACAGACGGTTCACGCCCGAAAACTTAACATGATTTTGCAGTTGCTTGATGTAGCGCAGGAACCTGTGGACATGGGCTTACCCGGCTTGGATCTGCATCCGCTCAAGGGGGATCTTGACGAGCATTGGGCGGTTTCGGTCAATGCCAATTGGCGGGTGACGTTCCACTTCGTCGGAACGGATGTCGAACTTGTCGATTATCAGGATTACCACTGACTGAGGAGACATATATGCAGCATACTCAAATCCATCCGGGTGAAATCCTGCGCGAAACTGTTTTCGCGTCTTTGCCTCTGTCGATTGGCGATGCCGCCGACCGTTTGGGCATGTCCCGGGCCGCGCTTTCGCGCGTGCTCAATGGACGCGCGGGGATCAGTCCCGACCTTGCCATCCGTCTGGAATCCGCTGGAGTCGGAACCGCCCACGCCTGGATTTCGCTACAGGCCAACTATGATTTGTGGTGCGCAATGCAGCACCCGCAACCGCCTGTCAGGCGGCTTCAGCCAGCACTCGCCTGACGCGGGGTAGGGCGGAAAAGCGCAGCGCCTTCCGCCGAATGGCAGCCGATGGAGATTCTCAAGGAAACCGAAATTGTTTTGTGTTGGGGTTCGCTGCGCTCACCACCAACCCATACTCTTTCATGGTCTATCTGCTTGCCGGGACAATACAGGTATTTACATCCGGCGGAAGACGCTGCGCTTTTCCGCCCTACAAAAACAGCTTGCTAATTTAATGGCATTGCGCCAACCGGAGAATGATTATTCATGGGCACAAAATCGGTTTCAAAGCCAAAACTTAAACGCACCGCGCCGCAAACCAAGCTGTTCGTTCTGGACACCAATGTCCTGCTGCATGACCCCAGCTCGGTTTACCGTTTCGAGGAACACGATGTGTTCCTGCCGATGAGAACCCTGGAGGAGCTGGACAATAACAAGAAAGGGCTGTCCGACGTCGCGCGCAACGCGCGCCAGGTCACGCGCACGCTGGATGAAATCGTCAGCAGCCGGGAGGACAGCATCCAGGAGGGTATCCCGCTCGTCGAGCTGTCACGCAAGCTGGCCAGCGGTCGGCTCTTTCTGCAAACGGAAGCCATCGACGATGAACTGCCGGTCGGTCTGCCGACAGCCAAATCGGACAACCTGATTCTGGCGGTCGTCATTCACCTGCAGCGCCTTTATCCGGCGCGCCGGGTCATTCTGGTGTCGAAGGACATCAACATGCGCATCAAGGCTCGCGCGCTCGGGCTGGATGCGCAGGATTACTTCAACGACAAGGTGCTCGAAGACATCGACCTGTTGTACAGCGGTATGCGTGAGCTGCCGGACGATTTCTGGGAGAAACACGGCCAGGGCATGGAGTCCTGGAAACACGAAAACCGCATGCTGTACCGCGTCAAGGGGCCGCTTTGCCCGCAATTGCTGATCAACGAATTCGTCTACCAGAATCAGGACGGCGCTCCACCTTTTCAGGCGATCGTCCGCGAGATCAGCGAGGCCAGCGGAAAAACAGCGCGGTTCGAGACGCTGATTGACTACACCCACCCCAAAAACAATGTCTGGGGAATCACCGCGCGCAACCGCGAGCAGAATTTCGCGCTCAATCTGCTGATGGACCCGGAGATCGATTTTGTCAGCCTGCTCGGCCAGGCCGGCACCGGCAAGACCTTGCTCACGCTGGCTGCGGGACTTAGCCAGGTGCTCGACAGCAAGTGCTATTCGGAAATCATCATGACCCGCGTCACGGTACCGGTCGGCGAGGACATCGGTTTTCTGCCCGGCTCGGAAGAGGAAAAAATGGGGCCGTGGATGGGCGCGCTGGAGGACAATCTGGAAGTCCTCAACAATTCCGACAGCCACGGAGGGGGCGAATGGGGACGCGCGGCGACGCAGGATCTGATCCGTAACCGGATCAAGATCAAATCGCTGAACTTCATGCGCGGACGCACCTTCCTGAACAAGTATCTGATCATCGACGAGGCGCAGAATCTGACGCCGAAGCAGATGAAGACGCTGATCACGCGCGCCGGTCCGGGCGCCAAGGTGGTCTGCATGGGCAATATCGCCCAGATCGATACGCCCTATCTGACCGAGGGCAGTTCCGGCCTCACTTACGTCGTCGATCGCTTCAAGGGCTGGCCGCATTCCGGCCACGTCACGCTGCAGCGTGGCGAGCGTTCGCGTCTGGCCGATTACGCCGCCGAAATGTTATAGTCGCAACCTGTGCCGAGCCGTGTCCGGGAACACGGCTCGGTCGTTTTTTTCCCGGTTCCACTGTGCCTCAATCGGACAGGAAGGACCCATCGCCTACCGGAGAATTGCTTGAAACGCCGCGAATTCGTTATTGCTTCTGCCGTCCTTGCCCTGTTGGCCAGTCCATCGGTACAGGCTGCGAAAAAACAAGCAGAGAAGGTAAAAACCGCCCGGAAAACGTCCGCCAAATCTTCAACAAAAAAACCGGCGACGGCCAAGCGCGCGCGCGCCACGCCAGATGCGGATTCCGGGGAGACGCCTTTACCCGACGCTCCGCGCAACACCATCCGCCTGCCTGACGAACCCTTGGCTCAATGGCGCAATTACGACCTGCGCACGACGATATCGCTAAAGAACGCGGAGGGTGGAGCGCGCTTGTGGCTGCCCCTGGCGCAGTACCGCGACACACCCTGGCAGCGCTCATTCGGTTACCACTGGCAGGGCAATTTCGAAATGGCGGGCGTCTATCGCGATCCGGTCGCCGACATGGAGGTCTTCTATGCCCACTGGCCGGAAGATGTCGATGAACCAAAGGTGGAAATCACCAGCCAGATCGGCACGCAGGATCGTCATTTCGACATTACCCGCCACGAAGCGCTTGCCGAACGTACCGAGATTCTGCGCCGCTGCCTGCAAGCGACCCAACAGGCGCCTACCGACGGCATTGTGCGACTCACGGCCGAACGCGCCATCGGGAGAATCAAGGATCCCTTGGCGCAAGGCAAGGCCATCTACGATTGGGTCGTCGAAAATACGATCTACGAACCGCAGGCGCCAGATTCCGAGCACACGCGCATCGACCAGATCCTTGAAAGCGGGCGCCTGGCGGGCCGGAGCATCGAGATCTCGCTCCTGTTCGTTGCTCTGTGCCGCTCCATCGGCATTCCGGCGCGTCCGGTATTCGGACTGCGCCTGGACCGTTCGCGATTGTTCGACAGTCTGGGCGCCAGCGGGGAACTCAATACATCCGGACATTGCCGGGCCGAATTCTATTCGCCGGGTTACAGTTGGGTGCCGGTCGATCCGTCGGGTGTCCGCCAAGCCATTCTGGGCGAAAATCTGAGCCAATTCGATCCCAAATTGACCATGCTGAAAAAACTGCTGTTCGGGTTCTGGGAAATGAACTGGGTCAGTTTCAATGCCGCCCAGGACGTCATCCTGCACGGAACGTCCGGAAATGCGCTGCCGTTCCTGACCAGACCGGTCGTTGAAACGCGTGAAGGCCGCTTTGATGATCCTGCTTCCGGCCACCAGTACAGCTACAGCACCAATGCGCAGCGAAGCTGATTCCCTCCTCCGGTCATTTCAGCGCAAGCCGGAATTCGGGCAGTTTATGTCAGTACGTGCCGCCCGTCGCGTAATTCTCGAAGCGCGTGTATTCGCCCAGGAAGGTCAGGCGCGTCATGCCGATCGGGCCGTTACGCTGTTTGCCGATGATGATTTCGGCTGATCCCTTGTCCGGCGTGTCGGGGTTGTAAACCTCGTCACGATAGATAAACATGATCACGTCGGCATCCTGTTCGATGGCGCCCGATTCGCGCAGATCGGACATCACCGGCCGTTTGTTCGGTCGCCCTTCAAGCGAACGGTTCAACTGCGACAAGGCCATCACCGGCACACTCAGTTCCTTCGCCAGACTTTTCAGCGAACGCGAGATCTCTGAAATCTCGGTCGCCCTGTTTTCGCCTCCGTGCGGGTTGGCTGACGACATCAGTTGCAGGTAGTCGATGATGATCAGCCCCAACTTGCCGCACTGGCGATGCAAACGGCGAGCCCGCGCGCGCAGGTCGATCGGATTGAGCGCCGCCGTCTCGTCGATATATAGCGGGGCTTCGTGCATCTTGCCCAGCGCGAAGGATAAACGCGACCATTCGTCGTCATTCAGCCGCCCGGTACGGACACGTTGCGCGTCCAGCCGGCCGACCGAGGACAGCATGCGCATCGCCAGTTGTGTGCCTCCCATTTCCATGGAGAAGATGGCGACCGGCAATCCGACCTCGATCGCCACATGCTCGCCGATGTTCAGCGCAAGCGAGGTTTTTCCCATCGACGGGCGACCGGCGACGATCAACAGATCACCTGGCTGCAAACCCGAAGTGCGCTGATCAAGATCGTTGTAGCCGGTTGGCACGCCGGTGATGTCGGATGGGTTGTCGCGATCATGCAGTTCCTGGATGCGCTCGACGACTTCAGTCAGCAGCGGATTGATGTGCTGGAAGCCGCTCTGGTGGCGGAAGCCGGATTCGGCGATGGCGAACACCTTGGCCTCGGCCTCGTCCAGCAACTGCTTTGCTTCGCGCCCCAAAGGGTTGAAGGCACTGCCGGCGATCTCGTCGCCGGCGGTCACCAATTGCCGCAAGATGGCTCGTTCGCGCACGATCTCGGCGTAGCGCCGGATGTTCGACGCGGAAGGCGTATTAACGGCCAGCTCGCCGAGATAGGCCAACCCGCCAGTCTCGTTCCCCTCCCCCGCCAGGTCGAGGCTTTCTGCGACAGTGACCGCATCAGCCGGCTTGCCGCGTTCGAGCAGTTTGCTGATATGACGGAAAATGCGCTGGTGCTCGTCGCGATAAAAATCGGTGGCGCCGACAATGCCGGCAATATTGTCGAACGCCGCGTTGTCGAGCAGCAGGCCGCCCAGCACCGACTGCTCGGCCTCGATCGAATGCGGCGGCACGCGCAAATTGGCAATGGCCAGATCGGGCGAGGTTTTTGGCGTATTGGCGAAATTGGATGGCATGGACATGTTTCAATCTACACTCGGACGAATCCAAGCAAGGGAGCTTACACCCCCCTGTACAAAATTATCTCCCGGAAGGAGGAGGTTTCCAAGCGGAGCTGATTTTTAGAGCGTTTTTACGTTTCGGGGTGAGCGGAGCAAAGCCCAACATTGCGGCCTGTTTCTATCTCTTCATTCCTCTGATACCCGAAATCCCAAAATTTGATGAACGAACCGGGTCCAGGGTATCAAAGGGACGACGGGGTATCTGGTCACGCCAGATGAGGCTGCACGCCTTGGCGCAGCCAGTCTTGCGTGCAACGCCAAACAAAAAAGCCTTGCGGGCACAATGCAAGGCTTTTTTCAGGCGGAAGCTTTGCGGCGGCTTAACCCACCCCAAGGACAAACACGCTTACTGCTCGCCGACCACGACCACTTTGATGGTCGCGACGACATCGGTGTGCAGCGCGATTTCCAATGTTGACTCGCCAATCAACTTGAGCGGGCCGTTCGGCATGCGAATGTCGGACTTCTCGACGGTGTAGCCAAGTTCCTTGAGGCCGTCCGCGATATCGTAGTTGGTCACCGAGCCGAAAAGACGACCGTCGACACCCGCCTTGCGGGCCACGGTCACAGTGACACTTTCCAGCTTGGTGGCGAACTCCTGAGCCGTGGTCAGTTTTTCGGCCGCCGCTTTTTCCAGTTCGGCGCGCTTGGATTCAAACTCCTTCAACACCACCGGCGTGGCGCGCTTGGCCTTACCGGAAGGAATCAGGAAATTACGGGCATAACCGTCCTTGACCTTGACGAGATCACCGAGGTTGCCGAGATTGACGACCTTCTCCATCAGAATAATTTGCATCGTCTCTTCCTCGCGTTATTGATGATTATCGGTGTAGGGCAGCAGCGCCAGGTAGCGCGCGCGCTTGATGGCCACCGACAGCATGCGTTGATAGCCGGCCTTGGTGCCGGTCAGCCGCGCCGGCATGATCTTGGCGTTCTCGGCGATATATTCCTTGAAGAGGTCGACATCCTTGTAGTCGATGCTTTCCATCTTCTCGGCGGTGAAGCGGCAGAACTTGCGGCGCTTGAAAAGGCCGCTGCCACGCTTCTTGACGTTCTTGTCATCTTTCTTCTTGAAGAACCTTGCCATTTGTATTTCCTTCCTCAAATTCGATCTTTGTCACATGCAGTCTGGGTTGTTTGCTGTTCTTGCTCCGTGCGGCCAGAAATCCGGTCAGTCGAATCGGCATTCCGGCAGCGACTTCCTGAATCCAGCGGGCCGAATCGCCCAACGCAATGGCCGGGATTTCACACTCGACCCACCGTGGACTACCCGCCTCGACCTGTTCCGAACGATGCCCGATCACGCATTCCATTACCGGCACGCCGGCTGGAGTAAAACGCAAGGCCTTGCGCTCGATCAGGGTTCCGCTTAGCTCGACACGATTCAGGTTCGCCTCGGCAAAATCAGTCCACCGCCTGCTCTTCGCTTACAGCGGCCTCGGAAGTCTCAGCCTCGGCAGCCTCCGCAAGCTCGACTGGCGCGGCCTCATCGACAAGCGCTTCGTCGCCTTGCGCTTCCATCATCGACTTCGACTTCTCTTCCTTCATCATCGGAGAAGGCGTTGTAACAGCCTTTTTCATCTTGATGATCAGATGGCGCAGCACGGCATCGTTAAACTTGAAACCATGTTCGAGCGCGGCCAACACCTCGCCGTTACACTCGATGTTCATCAGCACGTAATGCGCCTTGTGCAACTTCTGGATCGGATAGGCCAGTTGACGGCGGCCCCAGTCTTCAAGACGGTGAATCTGGCCGCCTTGCGCGGCAATGATCGACTTGTAACGTTCGATCATCGCCGGGACCTGTTCGCTTTGGTCCGGATGGACGATGAATACAATTTCGTAATGACGCATGAACTCTCCTTATGGAAAAAGCCCCCCGCCATGCGAACGGTGGAGCAAGGTGGAAAATGAGAAAAGCGACGATTCTATCCGAAAAGCACTTCTCAATCAATGCGCTTTGAGGTGTGCCCTGGCGTATTTTCCGAGTCTCCGGATGGGATATCCGCCCTTTCCGACTTCTTCTTCGCCAGTAAACGCTTCTCGACCTCGGCCAGCGGCAAGTGAAGCACCAGTTCCCGTTCCATCAATTTGAGAAGCGGCAACACCTGACCGCCCAGTTCGGCCAGAAACGGCACAACCGCGCTTTCCTGACCTATACGCAACAGGCCCAGCGCGCGTTCCAGCGTCGGAACAAGCGCCGGAGCAGACGAAGTCGTGGCGGCCTTGCCCGTGATCACGCGGTTGCCACCTGCCTGCTGCGCTGTCTTCAAGCGCGATCCGGCCAGATCGATCAGCTCGCCGGCCGAGTTGACCACGTCCGCCGGGCTGTTGCTGATGCCGATACTGACGGAGAGAGAGAGCCGCCGACCATGCACGGCGATGCTGGCCACACGGATGGCCTCGCGCAGCCGGTTGCCGAACGCCTCGCAAACAGCGAAGGACGTTCCCGGCGAAATCACCGACAACTGGCTGCCGAGGTAGTGTCCCAGGCTGTCTTCCTTGCGTATCTTTCCGAACAGCACGGCGATGAAGCGCTGCAGCAACTGCTTGAGCACATCCACCCCATATTCATCGCGTAGGGCGCCTGCGTTGTCGAGCCCCATCACCATGACGCTCACCTCGCTGTTGTGGCGCATGGCGTGAGACATCGCCTGCAATGCCTGCAATTCGATATATTTGCGCGTAAAAATACCGGTTTCCGGATTCTGGACCTGCTGCTCCAGGTTTTCCTTGAGCTGATTGCGCGCCTGCGACAGTTTGAGCAAGGAATCGATGCGGGCCAGCAGTTCCGCGTCTACCGTGCCGCGATTGATGAAATCGGAGGCTCCATGCGCCTTGGCGCACTCGATCGCCTCTTCATTATCGCCGGAGATCATCAGCATCGGCATCTGCGCCAAACGCGCCAGCCGGGACGAGCGCACCCTGACCAGCAGGCTGTCGCCGTCGAGTACCGGCAAGGAAAGCGAGCAGATGACGAGTTCGACGGAATGGTCCAGCACAAGCACCTGCCACGCCGCTTCCCCATCCGCTTCTTCGCGAAAATCGTAAGAGAGTGTTGATATAAATATATATATGCTGTAACATTTCCTCGTTGCAAGAAAGGAGGAGAGCGATGGCGACTTGTAAGAAGTGTGGTTCTGAGCGGACGGTGAAGAGTGGTTTGGTCGGAGGGAGG
>BNUC01000135.1 GCA_025997075.1 Betaproteobacteria bacterium
CACAACTATCGTCCTTGCCCACTTTCCCTCCACACGGCATAAAGCGGACTTCGACGAAAACCAGCGCCTTGCCGTCCCGGCAGATCAGATCGATTTCCCCACCCCGGCAACGGTAATTGCGTTCGATCATCGTCAGTTGGCGCTGTTCGAGAAAGCGGGCCGCGAGGTCTTCGGCAAGTTGCCCGGTACGTGTCGTGGTATCGTTAGTGCTCATCGGTTCGGAAACAGGACATGACGGAAGAATCGCCTGCATTATATGTGGTGCCAACGCCGCTCGGTAACCTTTCGGATATGACGCCGCGCGCGGTGGATGTGCTGCGCCGCGTCGCCTGGGTGGCGTGCGAGGATACGCGGCACAGCGCGCCGCTGCTCCGGCATTTCGGCGTTTCGGCGCGTTTGCTGGCGGCGCATGAGCACAACGAGGAAGTCGCGGCGCGGCAGATCGTCGCCCGTTTGAACGAAGGCGAATCGGTGGCGCTGGTTTGCGATGCCGGAACTCCGGCTGTTTCCGATCCCGGCGCCCGCCTGGTGGCGCGCGTGCGCGAGGCGGGCTTTCCGGTTGTTCCGCTGCCGGGGCCGTGCGCGGCGGTGACGGCGCTGTCCGCATCCGGCCTCACCGAGCCGCATTTTTTGTTCTATGGCTTCCTGCCCGCCAAGGCCAGGCAGCGCGAGACGGCCTTGCGCGAATTGGCCGGGGCGCCTTTTGCGTCATATGCGCTGGTATTCTACGAGGCGCCACACCGTATCGTGGAAACTGTCGGATCGCTGCTTTCCGTGTTCGGGCCGCAGCGTACCCTGGTATTCGCCCGTGAGCTGACCAAACTGTTTGAAACCGTCCATGTCTGTCCGCTGGGTGAAGCGCCGGGCTGGTTGGAGGCGGATGCCAAGCACCAGCGCGGCGAATTCGTGTTGATTGTCTCCGGGGCTTTATCTTCCTTATCTTCCTTATCTTCCGCCGACGATGGCGAAGGAGAGCGTGTATTGAAACTTCTTCTTGACGAGGGCTTGCCGGTCAAACAGGCGGCGAAGCTGGCGCACGCCATTACCGGGGCGGCAAAGAAGGCGATGTATGATCGGGCGCTGCAACTGCGCGAATAGCGCAGTTTATGTTTCTGACAAGCGGGCGAGGGGAATACCCTTCTTCTCCCCGCGTGCGGGGAGAAGGTGGCCGAAGGCCGGATGAGGGGAGTATCCGTGCTTAATTGCTTTTCCCAGGTGTTACGGATTTTTAGACTTGACCGGTTTTGTAGTTTTTGGATTGTCCGCTTTATGCCGTGTGGAGGGAAAGTGGGCAAGGACGATAGTTGTGAGAGTGTGGCGTGAGAGGGAGATTTGGCTCGAAGTTTGGCGGATTGAACGGAAAGAGAACTACATGAAAACGCAACAAAACAATCGAAATTTCTCTGTCCTCTATTGCCTGTCATGAATAATAGTGGTCTGTCCTCTGGTCCCTACTGGTCCTCTATTACTTGTTACAAGCAGGATGAAAACCGCTCCTGGTACAAACCGTTCTTTTGCGAGACGCTTTACGTCGAGCGCAAGGATCCCCTGGCCGAACAGATTGCCCATTTTGCCGCTGTCATTCGCGGCGAAGCTGAACCGCTGGTCTCGGCGCGCGACGGCTTGCAGAACCTGCGTGTGACGGAAGCGGTCGTCGAGGCGGCGCGTAGTGGTTCGGTTATCGCCACCGTTTGACCGTAATCCGGAATAGCCCCGCAAAGGGCGTTTCGCTTTTCCGCCCTGCACGCTGGCGTTCTTTGATCGAAGTTTGTGCGCGAAGGAGTTTTCTTCCTGCCATAATCGTGTAATGCGGCTTCATTTTTTGGAACGGCTACGCTCTTCGATCAAGGCTTGTATGCGCCCGAGTTTTTCTTCTATCTTCATTTTAAAACCGCCATCCACCTCTTGCGCAGCGTGATAAGCCGCGACCGCTTCGATCAGTCGCGCCGTGCCGCGCTCGCGTGTGCCCAAACTCTCCAAGGCTATCCCGAGCTTGTATTGAGTCATCGCCCAATCCTGCGCAGCGGATTTGCGCCTCGACACTTCGCGCTCGCGGGTTCTTTCCTTGAGCGCTTCGCGGTAAGCCGCGATCGCTTCGATCAAACGCGCCGTACCGGGCTCGCGTTCGCCCAGACTCAGCAAGGCAAATCCGAGGCTGTCCTGCATATTTGCCCAAGCGTGAGGATCGCTCTCGCGGGTGCGTACCTTGAGAGCTTCGTGGTAAGCCGCGACCGCTTCGAGCAGCCGCGCCGTGCCGGGTTCGCGTTCACCCAATACCCGCAAGACAAGCCCGAGGTCGGATTGCACCTCCGCCCATTTTGTCGGGGCGCTCTCGCGGGTGTATACCTTGAGCACCTCGCGGTAAGCCTCAGCCGATTCGAGCAGCCACGCCGTGCCGGAATCGCGCGTACCCAGACCCAGTTCCCATAAGACAGACCCGAGGGCACGCTGAGTCTTCGCCCAATCCAGCGGTACGCGCTCGCGGGTAAATTCCTTGAGCGCTTCACGAAAAGCTGTGACCGCTTCCCGGTAAGCGGCAACCATTCCTGCTTCTCTCTGTGCCGTGTAGGGCAGGTGGTCTCCCTCTCTTTTCAAAGCTTTTCCGAGATTGTATTGGCTTTCTGCCCAAGCATCGACATCACTCTTTCTATCGATTTCCGATACTAACTGACGATAAAGTTCGATTGCTTCCCCTGATGCCTTGGGATCGAAATTGCGATACCCCAAGTCAGACAAGGCCTTGGCCTGTTTCTCACGGTATTGTCTGGCAAGCGCGGAATCGACCGATGCAGCGAGTCTGGCGGCTTCGGCGTAAGAAGCAGCCGCTTTGCGACGATTGGCCTGTATGCCTTGTAGTGCGGCTTCAGCCAGATTAGCGGCCGCCGCAGCGGCGGAGAGTTGCTGCGGCGGAGATGCGGATTCCTGCTGTGAGACAGCGGATTTCTGCTGCGGGGTTTCGCACCCTGCCACAAGCAACACCAGCAGACATACCGTCAAGCATCTGAAAGGTGGAATTTCCATTTTCGGCATGGTGTCGAATTACGTTTTGGTTAAAACTCGGTAGATGACTCTTTGGAAACGCTGATTTAATCAGATCAGTCGTTGATTTTGTAAATAGTGCCCGTATACTTTGAGCCAGTCCAGCCCTTTGCCGGAGAATGTTACGGATTTTTAGACTTGACCGGTTTTGTAGTTTTTGGCTTGTCCGTTTCAACTAAAATTCAGGCATTCGGTCAGAAATAACAAACATGCAAATCACCCTCACCCGTCCCGATGACTGGCATCTCCATCTACGCGATGGGGAGGCGTTGCAGGCCGTCCTCCCGCATAGCGTCCGCCAGTTTGCCCGCGCCATCATCATGCCCAATCTGCGTCCCCCGGTGGTGACGGTGGCCGCCGCCGCCGATTATCGACAGCGCATTCTGGATGCTTTGCCGGACGGGGCGCGTTTCGAACCCCTGATGACGCTCTATCTCACCGACAGCACGCCCGCCGACGAGATTCGGCGCGCCGTTGACAGCGGCTTCGTCAAGGCGGTCAAGTTATATCCCGCTGGCGCGACAACCCATTCGGATGCCGGCGTAAGCGATCTGAGCCAATGTGATCCGGCGCTCGCCGAGATGGAAAGGGCAGGAATGCCGCTGCTGGTTCATGGCGAGGTCACGGACCCGGCGATCGACCTTTTTGACCGCGAAAGCGTGTTCATCGAGACGGTGCTGCAAGCGCTGCTCAAGAGGCGTCCCGGATTGCGCGTGGTGTTCGAGCACATCACGACGAAGGAAGCCGCCGAATTCGTGGCCTCGGCGGGCGATACCCTTGCGGCGACGATCACCGCGCATCATCTGCTTTACAACCGCAATGCGATTTTTGCCGGCGGCGTGCGTCCGCATTACTATTGCCTGCCGATATTAAAGCGCGAGAAGCACCGCGCGGCCTTGGTGCGAGCGGCCACTTCGGGCAGCCCGAAGTTCTTTCTCGGCACCGATTCGGCGCCACATGCGCGCCGCGCGAAAGAAGCCGCTTGCGGATGCGCCGGATGCTTTACGGCCTTGTCGGCGCTTGAATTGTATGCCGAGGCGTTCGATCTGGCGGGGAGTCTGGAGAAACTGGAGGCTTTTGCCAGTTTCAACGGGGCCGATTTCTATCGTTTGCCGCGCAACAAAGGATCGGTGATCCTGGAAAAAGAGGCATGGACGCTGCCGGAAAGTCTGCCTTATGCGCTTGATGACGAACTGGCGCCTCTACGGGCCGGCGAGTTGCTTACATGGAAACTTCGGGAAACTTCGGATCAGTAAAAGGGAGAGTCATCGTGCATCTGTCCCGGTCAATCTTGCTGCTGCTTTTGTCGCCGCTCTTTGTCGCCTGCTCGGATCTGCGCGCCACGTTCGAGATCAACGGCGGCGCGCATTCCTTGAGCCTGATACGGATAACCACCCTGCCCTGGGCGAAAACGGCGGAATATGCCGTGGTGGTTTCACGCATGCCCAGCTGCGCGCGCAGGCATGCCATGCCGAACGCGGGTCTCCATACCAAGGTCGAGGTTTACTCGCCGGGCAACGATGCCTGGATTCTTCAACAAGGCAGACGCATGTACGTGGTCGAGACACGCACCTGTGAAGGCTTCGCCAGGCTCGACGCCGTGCCGGAAGACGGCATGGGGCCGCTGATGGGGACATTCCAGATGCGCGGTGAAAATCTGGTATTCGTGGCGGCGCCCAAACCGCAGAACGAACCTGCCGCCGCACCCGCTCCCGCATCGGGCGGCGCGTCGGGAGCTTGATTCGCGCACAGCGCGTATAATCCGCTCCGGGAAGTCGGCCAGGCAACCGCTGCGTGTTTTAAAACACGGGGAGGAAAGTCCGGGCTTCATAGAGCAGGATGCCGGCTAACGGCCGGGCGCTATAAGCCGCAAGGCAAAGGCGACGGAAAGTGCAACAGAGAGCAGACCGCCCAAGTCCGGGGTAACCCGGAACGGCAAGGGTGAAACGGTGGGGTAAGAGCCCACCGCGGACGTGGCGACACGGACGGCACGGCAAACCCCATCCGAAGCAAGGCCAAATAGGGAAGCGCATGGCGTGGCTCGCGTTGCTTCCGGGTAGGCTGCTTGAGCGCATCGGCAACGCTGCGCCTAGAGGAATGGTTGCCCACGACAGAACCCGGCTTATCGGCCGGCTTCCCCCTGTTTCGGGCCGTGGCGGGGCTCTATCGCCTTCGGCGCGAAGTCAGGTCTTCTCAGAATTTGAACCCGCGATGCAAGGCGACGACGCCCATCGTCAGATTGAAATATTCGACGTTTTCAAAACCGGCGTCTTCCATCATCGACTGCAATGTCTCCTGATCCGGATGCATGCGGATTGACTCGGCCAGGTAGCGATAACTGGCTTCGTCCTGGGTGACGAGTTCGCCGACGCGCGGAATGATCTTGAAGGAATAGGCGTCGTAAATCGGCGCGAGCGGTTTCCAGATGCATGAAAACTCCAGTACCAGCAGTCGGCCACCGGGACGCAACACGCGGAACAACTCGGCCAGCGCCTGATCCTTGTGCGTCATGTTGCGCAGGCCGAAGGCAAGCGAGACGCAGTCGAAATAAGCATCGGGGAAAGGCAGCTTTTCCGCGTCGCACTGCGCCACGGGGAGAAGGAAGCCTTTATCCGCAAGACGGTCCCGCCCACGGGTCAGCATCGCGTTGTTGATGTCGGTAAGCCAGACCTGTCCGCTCTTTCCCACGCGGCGGGCAAAAGCCAGCGACAGGTCGCCGGAACCGCCCGCGACATCAAGCACGCGCGAACCCTCGCGTACGCCGCTGCGACCGATGGTGAAGGCTTTCCAGAGCCGGTGCAGGCCGCCTGACATCAGGTCATTCATCAGATCGTAACGCTGCACAACCGAATCGAAGACATCGGCGACGCGCCGGGCTTTGTCGTCTTCACCAACCTGCTCAAAACCGAAATGAGTTTGATTCTGCGTGTTCATGGGGATACCGCCAAGAGTGAGCGCTAACGTGAGTCAACGCGCCAGGCCGCACTTCGGCGCGGGCGCGGGAGGAAGTTCAGGACATTCGGCCGGCTCGCGGCTCGCCCCGGCGGTCGCGAGCCGGTCAAGGTAGGTCCGCCATAATTCGTCGCGGCGAAGGCCCAGGCCATGCAGGACATCCCACGAGTACAGTCCGCTTTCATGACCATCGGAAAACATCGGGCGGATCGCGTAATTGCCGACCGGCTCGATGCGCAGGATGTCGATGTCGCGCTTGCCGATCTGCAACTTCTCCTGCCCGACACCATGACCGCGCACCTCGGCGGAGGGAGAAAACACGCGCAGAAACTCGTAGCTCAGTTCAAAACGATCACCGTTGTCGAAAACGATTTCAAACAAGCGTGATTTCTGGTGCAACTTGATCTCGACGGGAACAGGAGTATCGGGACGCAAACCAGCCATGGTCGGACTCGCGGGGTTCATGGATAAGAGAAACACCATCATAGCTCAAACTCACGATCCTGACGGTCATCGTCAAATAGCTACCCACCCCTATGATGAAACTCAGGCGACGGCATCTGCTCTTCGCTTAAATTAAAATAGCTTATCTTTTTTTCTTGACAGCCATCGTCGCTATCGATCCGTGCTATTGAATTGACAAGCCGGCACATAAATTCCATGTAAATCATGTCGTTGCCGGCGCCTTGATTCACCAGCCCGCGGGCGGCTGACCGGGGGCGATCTTCGCCTCGCCCGAGCGTCAGAAATTCAGTCCGCATAGCTTGTGAAAGCGAACGCAACATAGCCGTGGTCGATAGCGCAATCCGAGGGCGACGATATTTCATCGTAAAACTAACTCCGGTTGAACCCCGCCCGTAAGAAAGGTGGGAGCCCATACCCTGGCCTGAAGGCCGGGGTTTCGGCGACCGTTTTGGGAGGGGATGCAAACTCATGGAGAAACATGAGCGGCGTTTGCTTTCCCTCGCCCGCTTGCGGGAGAGGGTGCCCCGGCAGGGGCGGGTGAGGGGGGGGTTGGACATGTTCCAGTGTTGTTTCGTGCTGAATTGCCGCCCCCTCATCCGGCCTTCGGCCACCTTCTCCCCGCAAGCGGGGCGAAGGGATTGACCGCAGTGCTCCGCAGGAAATATTGTCCATCATTTCAACAACATTCATCGTAAAACTAACTCCGGTTGAAACCCCGCCCTTCAGGGCGGTGGGAGCCATACTCCGGCCTGAAGGCCGGGGTTTCGGCGACTGTTTTGGGAGGGGATGCAAACCCCTTCCAAAACACGTTAGACCGACAGGCCTGAAGGCCTGTCGCTAATTTCTTGCTCAATAAAATCTATAGAGTACTTTCTGGCGGCCAAGCGTTTGACGGTTCGGGCTATGAACGCATATCGCTCATCTCCTGTCCCTGCTACGGCCACGCGCAGCGGCGAACATGCTCCGGCGGCCAGTACGTGCAAACAACGCCCCAAAACCCGATACCGCTCGTCCTGCCAGACAGCGCGCGGCGCTGTTTTCGCCAGCGGCAGGTAGCGGCAAGCGGTAAGCTTAGCCTGGATGTTCCAGATCAGTCTTCACCGCGCCGCAGAAAACGCCCATTACGCGGATAGTCTGTGGGTGTAGCGGCATCTTCCTCGTAACTTAACGCGCCGTTGACGAATACGTGACGCACGCCCTCGCTGAGCTGTTCCGGTTCGGCGAAGGTGGCGCGATCGCGGATGCGCTGCGGATCGAAAACGGTAATGTCGGCGGGGTGTCCGGCGGCGAGCGTTCCGCGTTTTCCCAGACGGAATTGGGCGGCGGGCAGGCCGGTCATCTTGAACACCGCGCTTTCCAGGCGCAGCAGCCCGAGTTCGCGGCTGTAATGGCCGAGCACGCGGGGGAAAGTGCCCCACAGGCGCGGGTGCGGGCGGGCGTCATGCGGCAGTCCGTCGGAACCGATCATCGTGCGCGGATGCGCCAACACGCGCTGCACGTCTTCCTCGTTCATCTGAAAGTAGCAGGCGCCGCCGGGCAGCAGGCGGCGACAGGCTTCCTGCTGGCTGACGCCCCATTGCGCAGCGATGTCGGACAGATGCTTCCCGGCCATTTCCGGGTACGGTTCCGAGCCGGTGATGATGATGTCAATGACGCCATCGACCAGGTCTTCGCGTAATACCGTCGATCCGGCGGTGTATGGATATACGTCCTGGCTGATCGGCTGGTGCGTGGCCAGGCAGTCGATCAGCGCCAGCGTCTCAAGGGTACGCCCCCAGTTGTCCGGGCCGCAGCATTTGTGGTGCGAAAAGATCAGCGGTAGCGCGCTGTTCCGGGCGATGCGCGCGGCTTCCCGCATGGCTTCCAGGATGCCTTCGAGCTCCGTGCGGATATGCGTGGCGTAAACGCCGCCGGCTTGCGCGGCGACCGAGGCGAGTTCAAGCAACTCGGGCTCATCGGCCGCGTAGGCATTTTCGTAGAAGATGCCGGTCGATAGTCCGAGAGCTCCGTCGTCCATGGCCAGGCGCAGTTGTTGCGTCATGCGTTCGCGCTCGTTCGCCGTGGCGGCCCGCGCAAAATCCGGCATGGTCGCCGCGCGCAGGCTGGTATGACCGATCAGCGCGGCTACGTTGATGGCCGGCCGGGTGGCGTCGACAGCTTCGGCATATTCCGCAAGCCGCGCGTAGCAAAAGCGCTGCGTGCCGAGCAACCCGAGCGGTTCGATCGGCGTCCGGGTAATCACCGGGGCCAGGGAAATGCCGCAATTGCCGATGATGACCGTGGTGACCCCTTGCGATATCTTGGGAAGCATGGCCGGCCTGTCCAGCACGATGGCATCATCGTGCGTATGCACATCAATGAAGCCCGGAGCGACGACAAGTCCGTTACAGTCAACGATTCGTTCGGCGGTGGCCGGATCGACGGCGTCGATCCGGGCGATGGTTTCGTCTTCGATCAGCAGGTCGGCGCAATAAGCGGCCTTGCCGGTTCCGTCGATAATCAGACCGTTTTGCAGCAGGGTTGTTTTAGACATGATTTTCTTGGTTTATGTTCCCTTGAGCACGTGAATTGCTCCACTGACCGGGTTGGTTAAATTACTGTCTTCCGTCTTCTGTCTTCTGTCCTCTGATTTGTTCCCGTTCCGCCCGCGACCACGACATGGTCATGGCCACGTGCGATTCGCTGTCGATACCGTGTTCGGCCAGGACGCTGCGGAACTG
The DNA here is from genome assembly GCA_025997075.1 of Betaproteobacteria bacterium. Taxonomy (GTDB): domain Bacteria; phylum Pseudomonadota; class Gammaproteobacteria; order Burkholderiales; family Rhodocyclaceae; genus Propionivibrio. The sequence continues at coordinate 9,177 of BNUC01000135.1, forward strand.
GCGCAGGCGCTCCACGGCCCTGGGGCCGAGACGCTGGCCGACCAGCACGGTCAGTATCTCGATGGCCAGCAGGTGGGCGATATAGGCTTCGGTGCCGACGCGCATCACGGCGTCCTCTGGCGCCGACGCGCCGAGCACGATGTCGGCCTCCCTGGCGAGCGGCGCGTCGGGCTGCGTCAGGGCGATGGTTGTCGCGCCCTGCGAGCGGGCGAAGCGCGTGGCTTCGAGCAGGGTCGGCATGCGTCCGACATGCGAGACGGCGACGGCGACGCCGCGCGGCCCCAAGGTGCAGGCCGAGATCAACTGCTGATGTGCATCGAAATAGGCGTTGGAATGCAGGCCCAGCCGGAACAGGCGCGCCTGAAAGTCGCTGGCGATGAAAGTCGAGGTGGCGCCGGACGAATAACAGTCGATCCGTTCGG
>BNUC01000136.1 GCA_025997075.1 Betaproteobacteria bacterium
GTTGGTTGTGAAGGCCACTCAAACCGGTCTGGGTTTATGGATAACCAGCTTGCGCCGACTGTCGCGAGGGGAAGCCAAGCGGGAAAGCGAAATCTCGCGGCTTTTGAAGAAAGAAGAAAATTGAGATTGGGGGAGCGCCTGAACTCCCCCGTGGGGTTTGTGTGGAGACTCCCGTCCTTCCACTGGGCCGGAAGAATCCGACCCGCCAAGCATTTCCTCATGGCAACCATAGGCGTCAGGCGCGCCGTCCGCACTTGCAGGGAGATTTTGCCGCAAACCCTTGCTGACAGTATAGAATAATTCGCAAAGGATTGAACATGGCTGGCAACTTTTCCATCGTTGGCATCCTGTTTCACTGGAGACCTTGATGCTTCACCACTTCAATTGCCCAAGTCGTATGTTTCCCGAAAAGAGGAGCGCCCTCGTCTTCGACTGGGACGATGAAACCGGAGAAATCACGGGACCTTCGGCAGAGACGATTTTGAAGGTGTTTCGGTACCCGTGACGGACACATCCCCGCCCGTCCTTTTTTTGGACTCTCGGCGACGGATAAGACGATGGTTCTGGACATCCTGCAAAACTTCATGCGGGAGCCGATTCGTTGATTTTTGCAGACCCGCTTTTTATTGCACCCCACGCAATTTAATTGCAAAACCTATCCCTCCTCGTCCCACCCCATCCCGCCTCATCCTGCAAACATCGCGCAAAATCCGCTCAAATATATCGCTTGTTCACATCAAGCGAACGACAAGGTATCTGTCTCTCGCCCTGGCGGCCAGGCCGCCCCAGAAGAACGTGGGTGTTTTCCTCCGTATCTTTTGTCTTGGCTTCTTCAATATGGGTTTTTTCAAGCGCCCCCATCGCCACCAGCATTTGCCCGATGAGATTGGCGACTTCGGTTTTCCCGGTGCCCGGCTTGCCCATCAGCAGGAAGTGTCCCGGCGCTACGCCACTCGTGCTACCTTCCTCTTCATACCGCGCGCGTAACTGAAAGTAGAGCTTTGCCAATTGCTTGCGCACGCTACCGAGCCCCACCAGCTTATCAAGAGGTCGCAGCACTTCCTCCAATTTCGGCAGATTCTTCAGGCCCAGCAGCAATTCCCATGTCGACAGCCCCGAAAATCCTCTCTTTCAATCGTCAGCGAGCGAGCCTGACTTCGGACTTTCTGCCAGACGAGATCCTTTACCTCGCCGGCGTTGCCAAAGCGTTTGGGGTCTTTGCCTCGTACCCAATGCGTAAAAGCCTGCGGTAAGCACTCCTGCAAATCGTCGGCCAGAACATAGCCATCCCTGGCAACCGCTTGCGAAAAAATGTCATAAAGTTCCTGCCCCGTATAGCTGCGCAATTCCCAACGGTTTGGGAAGCGGCGGGGAAGCCCCGGATTGATGTCCGGGCTGTTGAGCAGGGCATCCATCTCGTCGGTATAGCCGGCGAGAATGACACACAAATCCCGGTAACGGGTCATGGCCGCCACCAACTCCGTGACACATTCGGTGGCAAAGGAGCCTTCGCTGGTTTTCCCCAATTCATAGGCTTCATCAATGAACAGCACCCCACCCAGCGCGCGTTGTACTATTTCGGCGGTCTTGATGGCGGTCTGCCCTACGTAGTCGGCGATCATGTCGGAGGCTTTGGCTTCGATGAAATGCCCGGAAGAGAGAATGCCTTACGCCTTGAAGATGCGTCCGATCAGACGCGCCAGCGTGGTCTTGCCAGTGCCCGGTGGCCCCAGAAGCACGATATTCAGGTTGCTGGCTTCGCCTTGCAATGACTCGGGAAAGCGCAGGCGATCCACCATCAACCAGGCATCCTCGAGCCTTGGCTCCGGGCCTGGCTGGCGAGCCTTCGTTTGCAGCGCGTCTTTTACCAGAACGTTCAGTTTTTCTCCGACCTGCTCGTAAAGCACGGGCAGGGCTTTCAATTTCGCCCACGGATTGCTGGCTTCAGGCGGTTTGTCCCGGTGATCGGCGACTATACGATCAAGATGCGTAATCGTCAGCAGCGTTTGATCCAGGCTACCCGGAACCAGTTCTTGCGCCAAGGGCTGGGCGGCGGCCACGATCTGCGCGGGAGTCTAGGCGATCTGCCCCTCCAGTCGCCGGGCATGAAGGAAGGATTTCACTTCGTCCTGGCGCGCCGCTCCCATGAAAAAGCAATTCGCCGGATTCGGTGGAGAACCTTCCCCCTTGAAAAAGCTTTCACGCAGAACCCTGGGTATTCTTGACTGCTTCTGGGGCGTATTGAGAACGGCTCCGTAAATAAAAATGCAAATGTTGTGATTTTCGACACTCAGGCGCTTCCAGGTATGGAGTCTGTCCTGCCAGTTGCGCAGGTCGTCCATATCCCCGGCGTCTTCCGGACGGGAAAAAATCACCACCGTTCGGGGACTGGACTCTCTCATGTAGTGATCCAGACGCTCGCCGCTGTTGGCGTCGTCCCCACGCAAAGACCAGTTGATTTCCGGACTCGCGGCGGAGTCGCTTTGCGCCGTATTCGGCGTTGCCCGTTGATTTCCTACACGAACGCGCGGCGTTCCCTTGGGGATGCCGAATTTCTGCAACTGCGGAAAAGAAGCGCCCGCCGCCCGAGTGCCTGGTGTTTTTGCTTGCGCGAGTCCCTGCGCCAGACGGGCGGAATCTTCATCGCAAAAATATATTTTTTTACGGGGGCTGAAATAAACAACCCGCTCAAACCCCTGACGTTTGCAATAGTCGTTCAGCCAGTGTTCCAACTTGAGGATACGCAGTCCAGGCGTAACGATGTGATCCTCGGTGTTGCCATACAGGGCGAAAAACCGTTCACCCGAGTTGAAGGAGAGTATCCGGGCCATGGGTCAATTCAGACTGCGTTTCGCCTGGGTTCCCGGACGGGCATTGCTCGCGGGAGCCGGTTTTTGCTTGCTCACGGCCTTGAAATCCCGTCGTGCTTCGTCGCCACGATAGGTTGTTTCGTGCCCGGAACGCATTGCAGCGATCCTTCCGCAATGCCAAGCTCGTTGAGGCGCGCATTCAACTGTCGGGTCTGCTCTGCGGCGAAACGGGTATCGTTGTTGTTCTTCGCAAAGTAGGCAAACCGCACGCTATTGCGCGTTTTGCCGTCAAGCCCCTGCGTGGGCTCCACAATGGTGATGATCTCGTTACCGTTGCCCGTGACGTCCTGTAGCTTCGTGTGATAGCTGCCATTGCGCAATGCTTCGCCCCGGCCATCTTCCGCCGATCCTGCCGTGCCTCCAATCTTGAAAACGCTTGCTGCTGCGTATGCAGCTTTTGCTGGAATTCCCGAGCGGACGCTCTCAGTTCGTCGCTGAGCGTATCCACCTGGCGGGAAAATGCTCTTTCACGATCCTGCGCGGAACGCCGCTGCTGTTCGATGGCGGTCTGTGCCTTCCTGAGTTCTCTCTCAACGTTGGCATTGTTTCTTTGCAAATCTCGCACTTGATTCGCGCTATTCATCAAGTGCCAATATTCGCTTTCGCGCAATCTGACATGCTTTTCACCGCTCATAGTATGGCCTTTCAAAAAATTGAACCGCTCCGTGTTTCGCGTAACTGCCGGGTTAAAGTCAGGCAGCATTAGCATGAACGCTCACACGAAGCGGTTTCTTGCAAGACACAACGTTTTTATCAAGGTGATTATACAAAGCCGATGAATTGAGCGTAGGGCTAAGTAGTCTTGAAAATTGCCGCAGCGGCCCCACGTTGGGATACGTTGTTCCTCGTCGTTCCTCGCCGGCGCTGCCGGCATCGGCGAGTTTCGTTTTCAATCCAACATAATCAACGTTTTACGGAGTTTTTCGATGGGCGCTAACAAGGAAACCCTGGGCTTTCAGACCGAAGTCAAGCAGTTGCTCAGCCTGATGATTCATTCGCTGTACAGTAACAAGGAAATTTTTCTGCGCGAGCTGATCTCCAATGCGTCCGATGCCTGCGACAAGCTGCGTTTCGAGGCGCTGAACAATTCGGCGCTTTATGGCGACGATGCGGAGTTGAAGATTCATCTTTCCTTCGATAAGGACGCGCGCACGCTGACCGTCTCGGATAACGGCATCGGCCTCTCCCGCGACGAAGCCGTTGAGCACCTCGGAACCATCGCCAAGTCCGGCACGCGCGAGTTCTTCTCGTCGCTGACGGGCGATCAGGCCAAGGATGCTCACCTGATCGGGCAATTCGGCGTCGGCTTTTATTCCTCGTACATCGTCGCCGACAAGGTGACGGTGATTTCGCGCCGCGCCGATATCGAAGCGGGTCAGGCGGTCCGATGGGAATCGTCCGGCGAGGGCGAGTTTTCGGTGGAGATGGTCGAAAAGGCCGGGCGCGGCACCGATGTCATCCTGCATTTGCGCGACAGCGAGGACGACTTCCTCTCGGGCTGGAAGCTCAGGCAGATCGTGCGCAAGTATTCCGACCATATCACCTTGCCGATCCTGATGAAGAAGGAGAAATGGGACGAGGAGAAGAAAGAGCAGGTCATCACCGATGAGGACGAGACGGTCAACCAGGCTTCGGCCCTGTGGGCGCGGCCGAAATCGGAAATCACCGACGAGCAGTACAAGGAGTTCTACAAGCATATCGCGCACGATTTCGAGGAGCCGCTCGCTTACGCGCACGCCAGAGTCGAGGGCAAGCAGGAATATACGCAGCTTCTGTACATCCCGCAGCGCGCGCCCTTCGATCTGTGGGACCGCCACGCCCGTCACGGCATCAAGCTCTACGTGCGCCGGGTGTTCATCATGGACGACGCGGAGCAGTTGATGCCGCTCTATCTGCGCTTCGTGCGCGGGCTGGTCGATTCGAACGATCTGCCGCTCAATATTTCGCGCGAGATATTGCAGGAATCGAAGGACATCGAAACGATTCGCGGCGGCTGCGTCAAGAAGGTGTTGTCAATGCTCGAAGGGCTGGCCGATAGCGAGGAGGTGGCCGAGAAAGAGAAATACGGCAAATTCTGGACAGAGTTCGGGCGGGTGTTCAAGGAAGGCGCCGGTGAGGATTTCGCCAACAAGGAGCGCATCGCCAAGCTGCTACGTTTCGCTTCGACGCACACCGACACGCCGGACGAGACGGTATCCCTGGCTGATTATGTAGCGCGCATGAAGGAAGGTCAGGAGAAAATCTACTACGTCACCGCCGAAACCTTCACCGCCGCGAAAAACAGCCCGCATCTCGAAATCTTCCGCAAGAAGGGTCTTGAGGTACTGCTGCTCTCCGATCGCGTCGACGAATGGGTGAGCGGTTACTTGACCGAATTCGACGGTAAACAGTTGCAATCCGTGGCCAAGGGCGGTCTCGATCTGGGCAAGCTGGAAGACGAGGCGGAGAAAAAGGAAGCCGAGCAGGCCGCCGACGAGTACAAGGAATTGATTGACAAAATCAAGACCACGCTCGGCGAGAAGGTCAAGGATGTGCGCGTCACGCACCGCCTGACCGATTCGCCGTCGTGCATCGTCGCCGACGAGCACGACATGGGCGGCAATCTGGCGCGCATCCTCAAGTCCGCCGGACAAAAAGCGCCGGAGATGAAACCGATTCTGGAAATCAATCCGAAGCACCCGGCCGTGCAGCGCCTGAAGTACGAGGAGGGCCGGTTCGACGACTGGGCCAACCTGCTGCTCGAACAGGCGACGCTGGCCGAAGGCGGCACGCTCGACGATCCGGCCGGCTTCGTCAAACGGATCAATGATCTGATGCTGGCGCTGTCGGGGGGGCAGAGGACAGATGACAGATGACAGTGAAACGGCGCGATGCGTAGGGGGCGGTTCCTCTGCCCTGGGAGCGGGCGGGACGCCCGCGCTCCCAGGAACCGCGTTCGGTTTTGATCCCTGATACCTGACATCTGATCCCTGATCCCTTGAATCTTTCCCCATGACGCAGTAAAGTAATGCGCATTCATCAATGCGCATTAAACCATCATGAACACGATACTCCGCGAACGCCCCGGCTTGCCGTACTCCGCCGCCCGCCGGGCGACCAACCTGAGCCTGAGCGTCGATGTGCTGGAAACCGCCAAGGCCTTGAACATTAACCTGTCCCAAACCTGCGACGCCTATTTGCGCAAGGTGGTCAAGGACGAACAGGAACGGCGCTGGCGCGCGGAATACGCCGGGTTCATCGATGCCTACAATGATACCTTACGGGAAGAAGGCTTGCCGCTCGACGAGTGGAAATCGTTCTGATGGCCCGCTACGATGTTTTTCCCAATCCCGGCGCGAGCGAGCGCGTCACGCCGTATCTGCTGGATGTGCAAAGCGATCTGCTCGACGCTCTGGACAGCCGCATGGTCATTCCGCTTCGCCGCGCGCGGGATTTTCCCGCCTTCGCCAAACGGCCCGAACGTCTGCTGCCCGCGATGAAAATCGGGAACGAGGTGTTCATGCTGGAGACGCCCAAAATGGCGGCGGTACCGGCGCGTGTCCTGAAAGCGCCGTTTGCTTCGCTGGCCGCCGAGCGTGAGCGCATCACGGCGGCGCTGGATTTTTTGTTTCAGGGGTTTTAGCCGGGCGCGCGGCCTTGTGTTTTAATAGCGTTTCGCGCCGTTTGTACGTTTGTTACTGGAGAATTTTCCATGAGCCAAGAAAAATTCCGTCTGGTCACCCGCAGCGACTTCGATGGCCTCGTTTGCGCTGTCCTGCTCAACGACCTCGATTTGATTGACGATATCAAGTTCGTGCATCCCAAAGACATGCAGGATGGCAAGATTGACATCACCAGCCGCGACATCACCACCAACCTGCCCTATGTGCCCGAAGCGCATCTGGCCTTCGACCATCACCTCTCGGAAATCAAGCGCAACACCGGAGAGCGTAAAAACCACTTCATCATCCCCGACGCCCCTTCCGCCGCGCGCGTGGTATACGACTACTACGGCGGCAAAAAAGCCTTCCCCGGAATTTCCGACGACATGATGGAGGCGGTGGATAAGGCCGACAGCGCTCAGTATTCCCGCGAAGACATCGTTGATCCCAAGGACTGGGTATTGCTCAATTATCTGATGGACGCCCGTACCGGCCTGGGCCGTTTCCGCGAATTCCGCATCAGCAACTACACGCTGATGATGGATTTGATCAAGTACTGCAAGAGCCACACCATTAAGGAAATCCTTGAGTTGCCCGATGTCAGGGAACGCAGCGATCTGTATTTCGAGCATGCCGAAAAAGCCAGAGAACAGCTCAAGCGTTGTTCCACGGTTTATAAAAATCTGGTCGTGCTCGACCTGCGCGAGGAAGAAACGATTTACGCCACCAATCGTTTCATGATTTACGCCTTATACCCGGAAACCAATATTTCCATCCATGTCCTGTGGGGTCTGAAAAAACAGAACACCGTTTTCGCTACCGGCAAATCCATCCTCGACCGTTCCAGCAAAACCAATATCGGCGAACTGATGCTGACCTACGGCGGCGGCGGACACCATGCGGCGGGCACCTGCCAGGTGCCGAACGATGAGGCCGAAAGCGCGTTGCAAAAGCTGATTAAACAGATTAACGCAGACGGCTGAAGACAAATTCACCGTAGGGGCAGGCTCCTGTGCCTGTCCTTTGTTTTCATCTCCGGTCAATCCAGGCGACCATAGGGGCCGTCCTTACTTTAGAGCGTTTTCGAGTCAAATCTGTCCGGGATATTTCACATGCGTTTAGAGTCGCATAGGTTGGGGTGAGTGAAACGAACCCCAACATTGGAATGGCTCATTGGCTGCTGCGTTGGGGTTCGCAAGCTCACCCCAATCTATTCGCACTGGATTCCCGCCTTCGCGAAGGCGGGAATGACGTAAAAATAGCCACTGTCTGTACTTAAAAACGTAAAACGCTCTATTCATGCGCATTTCCCAACTCCAGGAAACCCTCACTCAACTGGGCGCAAAGCCCGTCCACATCGACCGCATCCTGCGCGCCTGGCTGAAAGGGCGACCCCTGGACGCCGGTCCTCGCAAACACGCGGCGGCGCAAACACTGCCACTTACAGTACGCGCCGCTCTGCCGGAACTTGCGCAAAGTCTGCAAAATCTCGCCACTGTTGTCGAACGCCATCCCGACCCCGACGGTTCCGCCCGCCTGCTGGTGCGTCTGGCCGACGGGCAACACGTGGAAAGCGTGCAACTGCCGAAAGCGGGCGTCTGCGTCTCCACCCAGGTCGGTTGCGCCGTTGGCTGCGCCTTTTGCATGACCGGAAAAAGCAGCCTTCTGCGCCAACTGCAAAGCGGCGAAATCCTGGCGCAAGTCCTCTGCGCTGCCAATGTCAAACGGGTCGTGTTCATGGGCATGGGCGAACCGGCGCACAATCTGGAAAACGTCTGCGAAGCCATCGACGCGCTCGGCATCTGGGGCGGCATCGGGCACAAGAATCTGGTTTTTTCCAGCGTCGGCGACCCGCGCATTTTCCCGCGCCTGCTCGCGGGCCGCGTCAAACCCGCATTGGCGCTTTCCTTGCACAGCACTCATGCCTCACTACGCCGCAGCCTGCTGCCGAAAGCGCCGGATATAAGCCCGGAAGCCCTGGTCGACGCCGGAGAAGCCTACGCCCGCGCCACCGGCTATCCGATTCAATACCAATGGACATTGCTGGCTGGCATCAACGACAGCGAGGAAGAACTGGCGGGCATCGAACGCCTGTTGAAGGGCAAATACGCGATGCTGAACCTGATTCCCTACAACGAAAATCCGGGACTGGCTTACCAGCGCCCGGCCTTGCACGCCATCGTCGCCATGACCCGCCGCCTGAACCGCGCCGGCATCCTCACCCGCATCCGCCATTCCGCCGGACAGGAAGTCGAGGGCGGCTGCGGGCAGTTGCGGTCCAGGAGTCAGGTATCATACTAATTTGCATTCAAAGATATAGAAGTAATCCATTTAAAACCGGAGAAGGATTGAACACGAGAGGGATTGTTTTCCAAGGCGACGATGCCATCGCACAGAACGTGTTCAACGGCATCAAGATTCCTGAAGACGTGGTTGCCGAAATAGTCTTCTCGCAAGGTTTTCCACACATGTTCGGCTGGATTGATACCAATTTGCGTTCGATGATATAGAGGCTACCCACCTGAATCTAAAGATAAAGCATGGAGATATCTCCATATTTATATTATTGAAAGCAAGTTGGTATGAGTTCCGGGCTGTAGGGCGGCAGGAAGATCAAGCGCAGGTTATCGGGTATCCTCAGTTTGTTGGCCAGATGCCAACCTGCCTGATCCATGACCATGAGGACAAATTCGTTTCTATGTCGTCGTCCAACTTCCGCCAGGAAGATTGACATCATCTCGGCGTTTGCCCACGGCAAGACCAGAGAGTCCATCACGCCGTCGTGCGGACTGACAGCGCTGAAGGCATAGAGATACTTCCGTCCCAGACGAGCACCGACGATCGGACGCATACGACGGGGCGCCCAGCATCGTCGTGCCCGACTTTGACACCGCTAAGACACACACACCTCTGGAAGCCGCCTAGCGCAAGGCCTCCGGCGAAGTAGTCGAAAGGGGTGTGTATCTAGGCGGGGAACGTGCTCAATCCAGATTCAGGATGGGCTTGGGCGGCTTAATCTTTAATGTTTTCAATCGCTTAACGGCGCCCGTTGAGGGTTCCGTGACTTGCCAGACA
>BNUC01000137.1 GCA_025997075.1 Betaproteobacteria bacterium
GGATTCCCGCCTTCGCGGGAATGACGGGGTTAAAAATAGCGCATAGGGCAAGATATGCGCCCTATCAGCCGAACGTAAGTCCCAAAAAACCAGCGACATCTGTTCTGCCTTGCCCTGCAACACTTTCCTTTATTCTCGCTGTTTTTATTCCGGACAGCAGTGGGCTTGCGCCGGAATGAAGTGGTTGAAATTAAAAAAAGCCGCCTGATCACTCAGGCGGCTTGCTAATTGGGGCTTGCTTCGAGTCAACTTGCTGCATTCAGCAAAGGCAGAAGCTGGGTTTTCATTTTCTGCATTGCTTTTACTTCAATCTGGCGGATGCGCTCGGCGGATACGCCGAATTCGGCGGCCAGGTCGTGCAGGGTCGCCGGAGCATCGCTCAGCCAGCGCGCTTCGACAATGCGGCGGCTGCGTTCATCCAGACCCGTCAGGGCGGCGCGCAATCCTTCGTTGTGCAGATAATCGCGGTCCCGCGCCTCGAGTACGCGCGTCGGTTCGCTGCGATTGTCTTCAAGATAGGCGATCGGCGCAAAACCTTCCTCGTCTTCGCTGTCCGCTTCGAGCGCGATGTCGTGGCCGGACAGGCGGGTTTCCATTTCGACGACATCTTCCGGTTTCACGTTCAACTGCTGCGCCACATCGTCGACCTGCGTGGGCGTCAGGGCTTCGCTACCCGGTTTCATGCTGCGCAGGTTGAAGAACAGTTTGCGCTGCGCCTTGGTCGTCGCCAGCTTGACCAGGCGCCAGTTACGCAGCACGTATTCGTGAATTTCCGCCTTGATCCAGTGGATGGCGAAGGAGACGAGCCGCACGCCCTGTTGCGGATCGAAGCGCTTGACTGCCTTCATCAGACCGATGTTGCCTTCCTGAATCAGGTCGGCATGCGGCAGGCCATATCCGAGATAACCGCGGGCGATGGAAATGACCAGGCGCAGGTGGGAGAGAACAAGTTGGCGCGCCGCTTCCAGATTTTCTTCGTCCCGAAAGCGGGTCGCCAGACGAAATTCCTCCTCCTCGGTAAGGATCGGAAAGCGTTTCGCGGCGGCAATATAGGCATCGATATTGCCTAGCGCCGAGATTGTCGGGAAAGCCAGAGCTTGCGTCATGTGGGTCTTAACCTCCTTGTGAGAGAATTTGCGTTATTTTAGCACTCACGCTGTGAGAGTGCTAATCAAAGGAAAAGTTTCTTGTTTTTTTATCGTCCCTGCTCTTGAAAATCCGGGGCAAGACCCTTATTATTAGCACTCGACTTCAGTGAGTGCTAATAATTCGGCGGGCCGCTAAGCGGGTCGTCAGACGGATTATTGGCGGTTTGTTAAAAAATGCTTTAACCAAGGAGAAAGTGCATGAAAATCCGTCCATTACATGATCGCGTAATCGTCAAGCGTCTCGAAGAAGAGCGCAAGACGGCTTCTGGAATCGTTATCCCCGACAATGCCGCGGAAAAGCCCGATCAAGGGCAGGTTCTCGCGGTCGGCCCCGGCAAGCGCGATGAAAACGGCAAGCATATCGCGGTAGACCTCAAGGTCGGCGACCGGATTCTGTTCGGCAAGTACGCCGGCCAGACCGTCAAGGTTGACGGCGAGGAACTGCTGGTCATGCGCGAAGAAGACATCATGGGCGTTGTCGAAGCCTGAGCGTACACCGCCAGCCTCTCCCAAGTGTCTTAAGTTATTTCTTTTAAACATCGCAACATCGAATTTTCAGGAGTACTTCAATGGCAGCAAAAGACGTTAAATTTGGCGATTCCGCGCGTAACCGCATGGTCGAAGGCGTAAACATTTTGGCTGACGCCGTCAAGGTTACACTTGGCCCGAAAGGCCGTAACGTGGTTCTTGAGCGCTCTTTCGGCGCTCCGACCGTGACCAAGGACGGCGTATCCGTCGCCAAGGAAATCGAACTGAGAGACAAGTTCATGAACATGGGCGCGCAGATGGTCAAGGAAGTCGCTTCCAAGACCTCCGACATCGCCGGCGACGGAACGACCACCGCGACCGTTCTGGCCCAGTCGATCGTGCGCGAAGGCATGAAGTATGTGGCCGCCGGCATGAACCCGATGGATCTGAAGCGCGGCATCGATAAGGCCGTCACCGCCACCGTCGAAGCGCTCAAGACCCTCTCCAAGCCCTGCTCGACGAGCAAGGAAATTGCCCAGGTCGGTTCGATCTCGGCCAACTCCGACACCTCGATCGGCGACATCATCGCCCAGGCCATGGAAAAAGTCGGCAAGGAAGGCGTCATCACCGTCGAGGACGGCAAGTCGCTGAACAACGAACTCGAAGTGGTCGAAGGCATGCAGTTCGACCGCGGTTATCTGTCGCCGTACTTCATCAACAATCCGGACAAACAGATCACCATCCTGGAAAATCCCTACGTTCTCCTGTTCGACAAAAAAATCTCGAACATCCGCGATCTCCTGCCGGTGCTTGAACAAGTCGCCAAGTCCAGCCGCCCGCTGCTGATCGTTGCCGAAGATGTCGAAGGCGAAGCGCTGGCCACCCTGGTGGTCAACAACATCCGCGGCATCCTCAAGACCTGCGCCGTCAAGGCTCCGGGCTTCGGCGACCGCCGCAAGGCCATGCTCGAAGACATCGCTATCCTGACGGGCGGCCAGGTCATCGCCGAAGAAGTCGGTCTGACCCTCGAAAAAGTGACGCTGGCCGAGTTGGGTCAAGCCAAACGGATCGAAGTCGGCAAGGAAAACACCACGATCATCGACGGCTCCGGCACCACCGGCAATATCGAAGGCCGCGTCAAGCAAATCCGCCTGCAAATCGAAGAATCGACCTCCGATTACGATAAGGAAAAACTCCAGGAACGCGTCGCCAAGCTGGCCGGCGGTGTGGCGCTGATCAAGGTGGGCGCCGCGACCGAAGTCGAAATGAAGGAAAAGAAAGCGCGTGTCGAAGACGCCCTGCACGCAACCCGCGCAGCCGTCGAAGAAGGTATTGTTCCCGGAGGCGGTGTGGCCCTGTTGCGCGCACGTGCTGCAATCGGCCAATCCCTCAAGGGCGACAACGCCGATCAGGAAGCGGGCATCAAGATCGTTTTGCGCGCCATTGAACAACCGTTGCGTGAAATCGTCGCCAATGCCGGTGACGAGCCTTCCGTCGTGGTCAACGAGGTGGTCAATAACAAGGGCAACTACGGCTACAACGCCACCACCAGCGAATATGGCGATATGGTCGAAATGGGTGTTCTTGACCCGACCAAGGTGACCCGCACCGCGCTGCAAAACGCCGCTTCGATCGCCAGCCTGATGCTCACCACCGACTGCATGGTGGCCGAACTGGTCGAAGACAAGCCTGCTTCGCCGATGCCTGGCGGTATGGGCGGCATGGGTGGTATGGGCGGCATGGACATGATGTAATGCCATCGGCGGGCTAGACTCTCGCCGGTCTCCGGCTTATACGCTTGTACGAAAAACCCCACATAGGATTCCATGTGGGGTTTTTCTATTTTCGCCCTGTTTTTGCGCCTCATTTTGCAGGGATCGTCAGCGCTTCAAAATCCAGTTCTTTCCAATCCAGGCGCCGAAAGTACGCTTCTGGATAAAGCACCGAAAACATTCGGCATAACGAGACGGGCTCGCGAAGCAGACCGTTGAGCAGGTGGCTTGCAAGCGCGTTCGGTTTCCCGCCTTCGCGGCCCCCTGAGAGCGCGGGCGTCCCGCCCGCGCTCTCAGGAACCCCAAACCCGCCGTTCGGTTTTGATCCCTGATCCCTGACATCCGATCCCTGAACAGCAAAAACATTTGATTTTTTGTGCCAAGGCATGGAATATTCAGGACTTTGATTCTTCCATCGTGTCGCGCGAGAATCACATGTTTTTCAGTCCTTCGCCCGTTTCAGGGATCAGATGTCAGGTGAATTCAGGGATCAGGTATCAACCCCGTGCCGGCTTGCGGTCACCTGTGGGAAGGCAGGAACTTTCTATTCATGAAGGCAAAATAATCATGCAAAACCCCACAAATCCCCTTGACTTTTCAAAAACCGACGCAACAATTTTTGCATGCATGCATAGGTAGGGCGCGTTCTTCGAACGCGCCGGATGTAACGTCCGGCGGTTTCGGAGAAACCGCCCTACCTTTTTTATACCTCGCCTTACTCGCCATTTTCCCTTTGCCCGCCGTGGCGCAATGGCGTGACCCCGGCGCTTCTCCGGCTCCCGCAGTTCCCACGACCCCGGTCAACAGCACGCAAATCAACTTTGCCGGACACGAGTGAGTGGTGATTGGTAAAGACACGGGGAAAAACATTTACAGCGCACAACCGTCCAACAGTGTAACCGTGTTGCTGAAGAGCAATGGTCAGACGGTCTTGAGGCCGGGGGCGCGTTTGGAGGAGGAACTTTGGCGTTCCGCGAGAGCGGCGGCACATGCGCTGATAGATGGGCGGGAAGCTGTAGCAGACCGAATGATTACGACACCAGCACCCTGCAAGGCAGGATGGTCACCATAGCAAGCGGTTTTGGCAAGAAACTCAACGTCATCAACGAGCGGACTTTGGGGTCTTCTGACGGCATTAATGGCGCATCCGTCGCAGACCAAAGGCTCTGGGCGCTCTCCCAATCGGAATGGAATGCCATTGGTAGCGATACTGTTGCCGTGGATGTTAAAAAATACCCTTCTTCGTGGTGGCTGCGCTCGCCGGGCTACTACGATGACACCGCCTTTGCCGGGTCTTCTGGCGGCGGCGGCAACGGCCACGACTACGTCGATTTTTCGGCGTTCGTTGTTCGCCCCGCTTTCAATTTGAATCTGGAATCTGTCCTCTTCACATCTGAATCATCCAACACCGCAGGTGTTGGCAAATCTGCCGCCGCCGCAGGCGGCGGTTACAAGCCGCTGGCGGAGCCATCGGCGGCGCGAAAATTTACATTTTTGGACAAAACTATTTCCACTCCGGAACTCACTCTGACATCCAGCGCGCTGGATTTCGATTATTCCGTCACGCCCGTAACCGGAGCGCCCAGCGTCCCCGGCGGCGAAAAGTACGTTTCCGGCTTTCTGTACAACGCCAGCGCCAGCTCGGACAATGATTCCTACGCCAAATATGCCGATACCACGGCTTCCCCAAACGGCAGCTTCAACGTCACAAACCCAAGCGGTTCTTCTCCTCTTGCCACAGACGACAATTACACCCTGCACATCTTCAGCGAAGAAGCCAACACTTACCTGCACAGCGACTTCGCCAGCCAATCAGTAGATTTCACTTTCACCATGAGTAACGGCAATGTCAAAGACCTCACCCTGACCAGCAATTCCGCCTTCGGACTGGATGGCGGCAGCATCGCCCTGGGCAGCGGCGAAACCTTCGACCAGGCATGGTCACTGGCAAACGGCAGCGCCTTGGACGCCAGCAACGCGACCGCTTTCACCCCTTCCAGCCTGAATGTGCATGGGAAAGACAACGCCATCACCGGCGACCTCGACGCGACGGGCAGCGCGCTGAATTTCTACCTGCCCACGGCGAACGGTACGATGCTTAACGTTACCGGAACCGCCACGATTACCAACAGCGTCATCGACATCATCGGACAACCCGTTCTGCATCTGGGCGATTACGGCACCCTGATGAATAAAACCACCGGAACGCCCGCCACCGCTCTCGGCAACAACACTTACCCCGACACCACGAGCGGCGCGACCTACGGCTTCAACCTTGGCATTGATGCCAGCAACCTCACTTTCATCCACAACAGCGTCAACGCTGTGCACAAGCGATATATTTGAGTGGGTTTTGCGTGATATTTGCGGGATGAGGCGGGATGGGGTGGGATTTAACGGGAACGGTTTTGCAATTAAATTGCGTGGGGCGCAACTCAATCGATCAGGCTGGAAAGATGGTCCATGACTGTTTCGCTGATCATATTTTCGTCCTCCGAGGAGATACCGAGGAAAGGGCGTGGGGGGATGGTTATATTGTGCCAATGACCGGCACGCGTGGTGCCAAATTGAAAAACGGCCGCGCCAACTGACCAATCTTCCATGAAGCGGTCGGTTCCTACATAGAGCGTATCCGCATCAAGCTGGTAATTAATGCTGTTCTTGAGATCGCCAGTATCGACCAGAGGTTTTTTACCCGCGGTGTTCTTGCCGCGTTTTTGCATAATTTCCAGCGTCACGGGCGAATTCGGCTCCCAGGGGGTTCCGTCTGGAGCGACGCCTGCATCAAAGCGCTGTTTGGTCGACTCGACCAGTTTTTCGCCGATCGCTTTCAAGACCGGGCTGGGGTCGGCCATGCTCTCGGTGAGTCTCTCCATGGCGGCAAGGACCTTGGCGCTATCGAAGGTAATGATGATTCGGTCGGCCATGGTTCAATCCTCTGCAAGATGTCCTATACTATCAGTAAGGAACTGCGGCAAAATCTCCTGGCAGATGCTGAAGGCGCGCCTGACGCCTGAAGGTGCCAAGGAATGTCTACTTGGCAGGGGAGCAATCCCCCAGCGACGTGGGTGGAGCCGTCGCGCAGTTCCCGCGGGGGAGATCAGGCGCTCCCCCATTCTTATTTTCTTTCCTTTTTCAATAAACGGCGGATTTCGGAATCCTGCGCAGCCTCTTTTCGATGCAAGCGCCGGAAACTCGTTACCCAAAGCGCCTTTCCTGTTTGCGTAGCCTTAACCACCAATACATAACCGCCGTTGTCCCCTGCGGTCTCGCGCACATAGATCATGTTGTTGGGGCCGTCCTGCGCCTTGTTGGTATGACGGTCGATGACATCCTGGGCGCGTGTATAGTCTTCTGGCGTTAAATCCGGATGTTCGCGTCGCTGTTTGATCGCGGTTTCATCAGAAAAATGACCAACCCTCACGCCATTCTTTGCTCCGATAGCCTGCGCATCCTCATCCGGAATTCGCGCCATGGGCCAGGCCGTACCTTTACTGGGGCTTGCGTACCAATCCGCGAAAGCCTTTGACGACAACCCCGTTTCCAGTATGTCTTTTGAGAGTTGTTCCGGCAGCGCCGCTGCTTTCTCCGCCATGATCTTGCGGATTCCATCCGACACGCTCGCGCCCGGCGCATACGCCCAGCCCTTATCGATACCGCGCGGCGCTCCGGTTTTTTTATCGATCGCATTCCAGCCCTCGGGCGGCTCGGTAGCGTCGCCGGCGGCGGGCTGTTTGACCGCCGTGACCCGGCAATGGCAAAACCAACCGTTGGGTGGGAAGTGGGTTTTCCAGAAAGGATGGTCATGGGGCAGCGTCAGCCCGATGTCGCCCCAGTGCTTGTGCGGCAGGCGCGGATGTTTCACCCCGTCATCATGGACATACTTCCAGAACGGAAGAATCTTGAGCAAATCCGGATCATTGAGCTGCTTCCAGCGCCCGGCGGCGTAGGCGGTCGACACGTTGGTCTCGAAAATCACCCGTGTCCGCCAGGCCCTGCCCTTCTCTGTGCCTTCGCCCGTCCAGCCATGCCAGTCATGTTTCTCGACCAGGGCGAAAAAGTTTTTACGAAAGGTTTCCAGGCTCTGTTTTTGCAACGGCGCGACGGCAGCCTGCAAGTCAGCCAGCAGATCGGTCTTCATCGCTCCGGCGACGACAAACGAATGATTATGCGCAGACTGCCAGATGCTATCCCAGCGCAGGGTGCCCTGAACCTCCTTTTGCCGGAAAAACTCGACGGCCTCCTTGAACTCCTGGTTAAAAGCTCCACCCAGCGCCGCCATTACAGCCCCATCTTGCGCAGTTGCGCATCGAAGCGCTGCCAGTCATCCCGACAATCCACGCCACACCAGCGCCGACCCGGCGCCATCGGCGTCGCGCAGTTCAGGCAGAACCCCGTGGGTTCCGGACCCGCCGGAGCGCGGCGGGCGAGATCGATACACGCAAGGCGCTCGGCCTGCTCGTTGGCCAGATCGACGAGATCGCTCATCGCCCGGCCTCCACGTCACGCCGGCCCCGGTATTCGGCGATGATCTCGGCTTTAGCCATCAGCTCGATCAAATCCCCGGTCGGCAGATCGCCATAAATCTGCGCCAGCCGCTCCTGAAAATCCTCCGGGGTGGCGTCGGGATAATACTTGATGATCGCCGCGATCCGCCCGATCCAGTCATCGATGATCGGTTGCGCCTCGGCGGCCGTCAGGCGGGCCAGATCGCGGGTGGCCTCATCGACCGTCCCCGCTTCGGAAAACGCGGCTGTTCCAGGCGGCTCACCCTCGGGCGCGGGCGGCTCAGGCCCAGTCTTCCTCCGGCTCCACCCCTCCCCATACTTCGCCCGCGCGGCCTCCTCCGACAACTCGAAGCCCAGCGACGCGACATTCACATCGGTCTCGCTTTCCGCCTTGAGATCGACCTCCTCCTTGATCTTGCGATACACATTACACGGACCGATCCCATGAAAATCGCAGAGCCAGGCGATCAAGGTCTGATTAAGCGTTTCCGAGAGCAGATCGGAATCCGCCTGCACCAGATCAAGGCGCACATCAGCGCGCTCCTTGGCCGCCGCCGCCAGCGCCCCGCCGTTGCCTTCCGCCCCGGACTCCTGGCCCAGAATGATCTCCGCGATATCGCTGTTCATCGTCTTCACCAGCGCCTCCTGCGTGGTGATATTGCCGCCGCCGTGCGCCTCAAGCAGCTCGATCAAAGCCCCCTCCGGGGTCATGATGTAGCCATCATTGGAGAAAGCGCGCAGCGCGTCGGACAGCGTTTTCTTATCCTTCGGGGCCGCCCCGTTCGGGTAGCGCCCCCACGGCGTCGGCGTCCCGAAGCGATCGCAGAACTTCGCCCAGGCGATGATCCCCCGGCGCTTGAAAAAAACCGGCCAGAACAGATTCAAACCCAGCCCCAACCCATAGGGATTATCGTCGCGCGGATTCACCCGATGGACAATGAATTTGCACGCCGGCAACGCCTCGCCGCGCAGCATATCGTGGGTCGTGAGCAGCCGTAATTCCGGCCCACTGGAACCTTCCCCGTCGACATAAACAAAGCGCCCCGGCCGGCACACGGGAAAGCGCGCCGGCAGCCATTTCCCCCCGACCACCTCCCAGATCACCTCCACCACCGCGTAGCCGACGATCAAAGCGCCCATCAGATCGCGGCACAACTGATCGAAAGGAATCCGCCGCAGGATTTCCGAAAGCGCCTCGGCGCTGGCCGTATCCCCCTCGCGGACCGGCTCGACGGCCCAGGGGCGGCTCACCAGCGCGCCGATGCGCCGGTTCAGGCTGGCAAAAACCTTCCCGTCGCGGGAAAGATCAAGGTAAGCGTCGATGTTCGCGCCGCGCTCGCGCAGCAGCGGATCATTACCGCGAATCACCCCCATGAAATCGACTTCCATCGGGTCCGTCTGGCGGGGCGCAGCCTCGCTGGCCAGCTCGCGCTTTGAAGGGATAGGTTTAGTAGCCACTTAAAAATCCTGTCGTATCGGAAATGATTTCGCGCGGGCCGCCAGACTCGAATTCAATCGGCGCGCTCGGCGTGGACGCCGCGTGTTTGGCCAGCGCCAGCGCCCAGAAGCGGTCGGCGTGGCCGTCGGGCGTGCGCTCGGCGGTAAAGCGGATGTTCCCGGCGGGCGTCACCTGTTTGGTTATCTGGCGCAGGTCGGCGCGGATTT
>BNUC01000138.1 GCA_025997075.1 Betaproteobacteria bacterium
TGAGGTCAAGGTTGAAACGGGTCAGACTGACGTTCTCCGGACTCACTCCAACGCCGAGCAGGAGCGTATCGGGATTGACGCCCACGGCGTCGCTGTCGTAGTTGGAGATCGTGTCCTGTCCGGAACCAATGCCGAACAGGTAGGTATCCGAACCCGCGCCACCGTCGAGAGAGTCATTGCCCGCGCCGCCGTCGAGCGTATCATTTCCGGCTCCGCCGTTGAGGGTGTCGTTACCATTGCCGCCTTGCAGGAGGTCATTTCCGGCCTCGCCATAGAGCCGGTCGTTACCATCGCCGCCGTAAAGCGTGTCGTTACCGTCACCGCCATGGAGCAGGTCGTTGCCTGCTCCACCATCGAGAATGTCGTTGCCGGCATAGCCATAAAGCGTGTCATTGCCTTCGCCGCCGTTCAATGTGTCATCGGTGGCGTAGCCATACAAGGTGTCAATGCCGGCTGTGCCGATCATGACCTGGGCCTTTACCGTGGCAACATCCCAGACCGTGCCATCTACGAACTGGATGGCTTCGAGGGCGTTACTCGATGCGCCGTCCTGGTGGAAGTAGTTCTGTACCGTGACTTTGTCGGTCGTACCGTTGAGGCTGACAATGAGGTCAAGGTTGAAACGGGTCAGACTGACGTTCTCCGGACTCACTCCAACGCCGAGCAGGAGCGTATCGGGATTGACGCCCACGGCGTCACTGTCGTAGTTGGAGATCGTGTCCTGTCCGGAACCGATGCCGAACAGGTAGGTATCCGAACCCGTGCCACCATTCAGGTAGTCGTTCCCCGCACCACCATCAAGTGTGTCGTTTCCGGCTCCGCCAAGCAGTGAATCATTGCCTTCGCCTCCGTGCAAAATGTCATCGCCCGCGCCAGCCGTGAGTGTGTCGTTACCCATACCACCGATCAGAACATCATCACCCGATCCTGATGTCAAACTATCGTTCCCCGCCGTGCCGATCTTGATGTCCGGCGAACCCAGCGCCCCGTCCGCAAAAATCCCGGCGAGGCCGGTACGCAGGGCGTCAAGCTGGTCATCGGTGGCGGCATCGTTGGCCCAACTGAGAAGTTTTTCCGCGACATTCCAGCCGGCGGCGTTGAGCGATCCATCGGTATATCGGTTGAGTTCCAGGCAGTCGGCCCAGGCTTGCGCCCGGTCGGTGGACGCGAGAGCATCGAGCGCCGTGTTTACCGCCGAGAAGTCGAGGCGGATGCCGTCTTCATCAATGACAAGGTCGATCTGGTCGAGGTAGGGTTTCAAGCGGGTGGAGAGTACCAATCCGCCGTAGATAGATTCCTTGAGTTGGGCGTAGCTTTGTTCGAGCAAAGCGAGCCGGTTGGCAATGAGGGTGACGCTGGCATATTGAGGGAAAATATCGTCGCCCACGAAGAGGCCACTGTTGCCGCTGCCGCCGCTGTTCCAGCCGGATACGCTGATGAAAGATTGTAGCGCGGTGATTTGGCCGTTGCCTTCGCTGACCTGGTCGTCTTCGATTTCGACAAAGGTGAGGGCGTTGAAGCGCTCCAGGACGCCAATCAGGTGGGTGACGCGCTGGTGTTCGACTTTGAGCGTTTCGAGCCGGGCTTCTTCGGCTTCGTCCGGGATGTAGATGTAACCCATGTTGGAACCTCCCATTCCGCTGCTGCTTCCGCTGCTGCCTCCGCCGCCCATACTGGTGGGAGTGGCGTATATCTTGAACCAGTCGGTGACGCTCATGCCGGGGATGAGGTAGAAGAGGACGTAGTTTTTGCCGGCGGCCTGCTGGATGGAAGTTTCCATCGTGGAGGTGTCGGCCCAGTGATCGATGAGGCTGTCGAGCGAGGCGAGCATCTGGGGTCGGCTGAGCTCGGATAATCCATTGACATCGGTGACAAGCTGGCCGTTGAGACTGGCGGCTTCGCGCAAATCGCGCACCATGCCGGAACCCGACATGCCGGGTAATGTTTTGGCGTCATCGGTGAGGGTGAGGGGGTTGGTGAATTCTCTGTAGAAACCGTTGTCGGCGAGGTTGACGTTGCTGACGGTTCCGGTCGTTCCGTCGGCGCGGGTGAAGGCGGCTGTGTCGCTCTGGGTGTTGCCGCTACCAAGGTAGTTATTTGCGGGAACCGGGGTCAGGTTGATGCTGGCAATACCGGCTTCGGTGAGGCTGATGAGTTCATCGGCCTGGCTGATGCCGTCCTGGTTAAGATCGCGCCACAGGCGGAGTTGATCGAAGAGGGTATCGAGCGCGGAGAAGAAGCCATCGCCGCTGGAATCGAGATCGGCGAGGGCGGCAAAACCATTGGTGGCTTTCTCGCCGTTGGAGAGAACCGTATCGACGCCGAAGAGTTCCTGCCCGGAGTCAATCACGCTATTATCATTGCGATCGAGGACGAGCAGGGCGTCATCGCCGGTAACCCAGCCGGTGCCGGTTTTTATACCGTCGCCATTGTGATCAAAGAGGACGGTGTTGTAGCCGTTGATGCCAACGGTTTCGAGGCCGTCGCCATCGAGGTCGAGGGCCAGGGGGTCGATGACGAAGCTGCGGCCGTTGCGATAGAGGGCATCTACTATGTCTTTTATTTTTAAGTATTCCCAAAGTTCTGATCCCGCTATAGTAATTTTATCCCATAGCCCTGCTGCCATTGAGGACGCTTTCTCCCAACTGTTAAGTTGGGAATACAATAATTTTATATTGTCTAAAACGCTAGTGTCATCAGGCTGAAGACGCTCTATTTCATTGTGTCTGTCGAGTGATTTTTTGAGTTCAGTCAACTTATCCTGTTTGTCGGCTGGAGCTGGGCTTAACCAAGCAGATTGCCCATCAGATGTCGGCGGGTATTCGTACCATCGGCCATCATCAGGGTTATAGGTATACCCATTCAATGTTGATGTATCCACATGGCCCCCCAAACTATTGGAATGGCTAATAGCCCCGAGCCCAACCACTTTTTGTCCTACCAATCCGTTAACAAGATTGGTAAACAAAAATTTATGAATCCACTTCATTTTTAACCTCCTGAATAGAAATTTCGGCACGTCATCGGCAGCATGACGCGGGATATCTGCGGCAAAAGCAATATATCAGAAAAATATTATCCTAAAAAAAACAGTTGGTCTTACTATGAAACGGAATATTTACAAGAATTTTAGCCAGATCCATTTGGCTGTGTAGTATTCCAAAATAGGAGATGTTATTGGACTCAAAAATTCCAATTTGAGTAATCTGTTATAAAGTACCATCAACTGCCTTTTTTATGACTATTATTCCAAATAAAATTATAATTAAGGTCATAAATATACCAAATATAGCAACCAAGAGAATAATTAGCTTAGTTGGTTTTGCAATCTTAATTTTCCCGACAGAAATAACCCAAAGGTACATACGACCTAATTGAAAGAAGATATTTTCAATAATGCACCAATAAATTATCTCCATAATCGTTTCGAACATTCAATTCTCCTAAACCATCAACTCAGTTCCGGGGATACTTCATTACCTCGCCATAGCCCTTCAGGTACCATCGGGTCCTTTCGCCATTTCTCTTCGTCGGGATAATAGGTGTATCCCGGCAATTTATTCGGTTCGCAGCTAAAATCATCCATGCAATTACCAGGCCACCACTTAAAAATTGCAGATACAAAAGCCGATATACCGACTGTCGGATTCCCTACAGTCTTCCAGAGAAAGTTTAAAAGCTTCAGTATATTTCCCATGCTCATACTCCAAAAAGATAACTAAATAAAATTGCAATCAAAATCACAACCCACATGATTATGCCAAGCAAACCAGGGAAGTCGACAAAAACGAACATTGCCCAGTCAACGCCTCTCATCTTTTTTCTAGATTCTTTGAAGAATGCGTCGAATCCAAGCCCGTGAATCTTGAATATGTTGGAAAAAAACTATGCATTACATTCTTCTGTTTTTTTGTTTTCTCTAAGGAACAATAAGGGACAGAGAAATTTCGATTGTTTTGTTGCGTTTTCATGTAGTTCTCCTTCCGTTCAATCCGCAAAACTTCGAGCCAAACCTCTCTCACGCTACCTTCTCCCAACAATCCTTATGTCGTTCTCCAAGGATTCGGATTTTTCGCGCTCCGCCCGGTAAGCTACAGATGATGACTCAAAAAGTGAGTGTGGCGTATTCTCATGCAATGTCAAGTTAATTCGTAAAATACATTCTCAAATTGCCAATGACATCAAATTATTTCATGATGAGGCTTGCCTATTAACGATCAATCCAAAATCCGCTTTTTTTCGATCCGTTAAGTTTCGAGCCAGATTTTCCTCTTACACTGCCATTTTCCAACAATCGTCGTTGCTCGCGCTCCGTAATATGGCGACATCGACAAAGGTGAGGGCGTTGAAGTGTTCCAGGATTTCAACCAGGTGAGTGACGCGCTGGTGTTCGGCTTTGAGCGCTTCGAGCCGGGCTTCTTCGGCTTCGTCCGGGATGTAGGCGTAGTATCCGCCGGAATTTCCCGTTCCGCCGCTGCTTCCGCTGCTTCCGCTGCTCATATTGGTGCTGGTGGGAGTGGCATATATCTTGAACCAGTCGGTGACGCTCATGCCGGGGATGAGGTAGAAGAGGACGTAGTTTTTGCCGGCGGCCTGCTGGATGGAAGTTTCCATCGTGGAGGTATCGGCCCAGTGATCGATGAGGCTGTCGAGCGAGGCGAGCATCTGGGGTCGGGTCAGGTCGCCAGTGAGTCCATTGACATCGGAGACAAGTTGAGCGTTGAGGCTGGCGGCTTCGCGCAAATCGCGCACCTTGCCGGAGCCCGACATGCCGGGTAATGTTTTGGCGTCATCGGTGAGGGTGACGGGGTTGGTGAATTCTCTGTAGAAACCGTTGTCGGCAAGCCAGGCGTCGGTATAGGTATGGGTTTGCCCGTTGATGGTAAAGCTGCCCGTGCCGTCGAGTTTGGTGCCGTCGGCAAGGGTCTGTGTGCCGCTGGTTTTGGCAAGGCCGATCTGGGTGATGCCGGCTTCGATCAGCGTCATAAGTTCGTTCGCGTCGCTGACGCCGTCCTGGTCGAGGTCGCGCCAGACACTGAGTTGATCGAAGAAGGTATCCAGCGCGTCGATGAAACCGTCGTCGTTGCTGTCGAGTTCGCCCAGCGCCGCATAGCCGTCGCTGGCGGTCTGGCCGTTGGAGAGGAGGGTGTTATTGCCAAAGAGTTCGCGCCCGGAGTCGATGACGCCGTTACTGTTCCGGTCAAGGACGAGCAAACCGTCGTCACTCTTGACCCAGGCGGTGCCGGTGCGCACGCCATCGTCGTTGTGGTCGAAGAGTATCTGGCTGGAAGCGCCGGAGACCAATTGCCGGATTTCGATGCCATCACCATCGAGATCGAGGATCAGCGGGGAGTTGAGTTTCCTGGAATTGAGGTAGGGAACGTTGACGGTGGTGGGGTCGATGCCGTAGGGGTCGAAGGGTTTATCAGAAAAGAAATCTGAGAGCGAAAGTTTTTCCCACAAATCGACGATGTCGTCCATCAGATCAAATAACTTGCTCCAATCTTGAGCTTGAGAAATTTTATAAGCGGCATCGTAGGCCTTTTTATAGCGGTCTGACATGATAGTATCGGCTGCAAGTGCATACGCAGGATTAAGAGGAAGAAAGGGAGCACCCGCCACGACTCCAAGTGTGGCAGCAATCGTATCCCGCAGGAAATTACTCCAATCCTGTGTGTTGGCTTCATTGTATAAATCAACAGCGAACTTGGCGTCGTTGTACATCGAAACAATAGGAGCAGCATCATTTGCAGTGCTTATAACCATTCCAGAGGCTTCTCCTGAAACAAACAAATGCTCAAGTTTTGCGGCGATTGCTTGGCCTGCTTTTCCCGCGTCGGCGACAATAATGCCTTGCGGCGTAAAAAATATTGACATTCCTGGCATTTTGATTCCTTCTTTAATTATGATTTGCGGCGTGAGCAAACAATGAAAACCAAGCCGATAAGTGCTTCAAATATCGGATAAGCGTCAGGGCCAAACATTCCTGTGATGCCTCGATAAACCCATGACCAGCGGCCAGTCGATAGAGATTCCGTGGGATAAAAAAAGTCAAGTGCCGCTGAACACAAAAATAGCAAGCCGAGTCCAAGGTAACTAGATCTTATAATTTTTGGGTCTTTTATAAAAAAATTATGATACTCAAATTTCATACTACCTCCTTTCTTCTTGGCGGTATCGGTGAGTAGATTGTCGAATTTACGAAAAGCGATTTCGGTCAAAACCGTCGTCGGCGTGAGTCGTGTACATTATGTCGTCCACTAAGGACTCGGATTTTTCGCTCTCCGCCCGGTAAGCTACAGATGATGATTCAATGAGTGAGTGTGGCGTATTCTCATGCAATGTCAAGCTAATTCGTAAAATATATTCTCAAATCGGCAATGACATCAAATTATTTCATGGTGAGGGTTGTTTATTAACGATCAATCCAAAATCCGCTTTTTTTCGATCCGTTGAGTTTCGGGCCAGATTTTCCTCTTACGCTGCCATTTTCCAACAATTGTCGTTCTCCGCGCCGCCGTCCAAGACATCGAGCGCCGTATTCACCGCCGAGAAGTCAAGGCGGATGCCGTCTTCATCGATGATGAGGTCGATCTGGTCGAGGTAGGGTTTCAAGCGGGTGGAGAGTACCAGCCCGCCGTAGATGGATTCCTTGAGTTGGGCGTAGCTTTGTTCAACCCAGTCAATGATTCCGCCAGCAGTCATTCCTGCGTACTCACCCGCCGCCCAAGATACTGCTTCCCATTTCCAAATCTGACCAGATATTGCCAACCCAAGCCAAAGTGCAGACATGGATGTACGTACCGTTGCAGTAACAGCTGTAGTGATAGCAAGTTCGGCGAGGAGCTGGCCTGCAGCAGCTGTCGTCTCAATAGATCCATTTGCATCGGATAGTTTTTGTATTGCTTTGGAAATCTCATTGAGACCAGCGATCTGTTGGGTTGCCGCAACTAGGTTTGGTAAAAAAGGCATAGAATTACTCTCAGAAGTTAATTAGGAAAAAAACTGCTACGCATATCCCCGCTCGAAGCCAACTCGCGAATCCGCTCCCTGAAAATTGGAATTGGCGAAAGCGGACTAGAATCAAAAAGATCAGAAGAGGTGAGAACAGAAATAGCACTATGGCTTTCCCTTGATCTTGGGTATACCGAGTTGGCAAAATATCCAGAGATAAAATGACATCTAAAAGACAAATTACCGAGATAACAGAAATCGCTAGCCATGCTAAGCCATCCACAGTATGAACTATTTTTCTCAGATATACGGATACAGGAAGCCGCTCATCGATATGTGCAGTATTTGGTTCGTCAATGTTTTCTCTCACACGCTCACCTCGCTTCTTCAACGGGAGAAAAGCCCCAACTCGTTGAAGTACCGTTGTTGTCGGTGAGCGTGTACCACATGTGTCCAACTCGCGAGGTCTTTCCGTCTGAAAGCAGTGTTCCGCGTCCTGCGATATTGACGGTTACTGTGGGCATGTTGTTCTCCTGTCAGAAGGTAGGGATTTGAAACTGCTTTTGGGACTTCCAGCAATGGAAAACGTCACGGGCGTTCCATCAAAAGCGGGCGCGTCTTGCTGTAAAACAAGGCGTATAACATAAACTCCGGGAAGCAATCTGGTAAATCCGATGACTTTGCTAAAAGTATCTCCTCCCCAGGACGTTAGCAAAGGGTCGATTTCCTTTTGATCCACCACGGTGCCATTCGTGCAGGACACTTGCAAAAGAACGGGGGTCGGAACTCCAGGATCGGTCGCTTTCCAGGCCGGGTGGTCGGCTCCCAGCAATTTTCTGACTCGCTCGCGGTCCCCCTGTTTGTTCCGATGAAAATAGAATTTTAGACGGAAATAATAGGCATCAGGTTCAGTGAACCGGATACGTTCATTCAAAATTTCACCCGCTTTGTCGAGAGAAACAGGAATGTTTATTGGAAGCACCAATTCTTCTGAATCTTCTTGTTCTTCTTGCGCGTAATCCGATAGCCCGTTTGCCACCGCAATGAACGGAAAGATCAGCCCGACAAGAACGCTTAAACCATATTTGAACCCTGTTTTCATTTGTACGATTCCTTCAAAATTACAGGCGCGTTTCGGGGTGAATCTTTCTGGAATTGAGTGATTTATGAGTCGACGCCTCTGTTGCAGGAACTACGGAAGATGAAAAAAACATACCGTGCCGGGGTCGGGTCTTGGCGGCGTCGGAGAACGGATTGTAAAATTTATAGAAAAGAGACTATTGGTGAAGCTGGGTTCGGCGTGAGGCGTGTACTTATATCGTTCTCCAAGGATTCGGATTTTTCGCGCTCCACCCGGTGAGCTACAGATGGTGACTCAATAGGCGAGTGTGGCGTATTCTCATGCAATGTGAAACTAATTCGTAAAATATATTCTAAAATTTCCAATGACATCAAATATTTCATGGTGAAGGTTGTTTATTAACGATCAATCCAAAATCCGCTTTTTCCTGATCCGTTGAGTTTCGGGCCAGATTTTCCTCTTACGCTGCCATTTTCCAACAATTGTCGTTCTCCGCGCCGCCGTCCAAGACATCGAGCGCCGTGTTCACCGCCGAGAAGTCGAGGCGGATGCCGTCTTCATCGATGGTAAGGTCGATCTGGTCGAGGTAAGGTTTCATTCCAATCCGCATTAAAACCGATACTTTGTCAACTTCGCCTTGCCGTGCTACAGCACTGTCTGCGGCTCGTTTTCTCGTCTCGTTTCTAATGCGAATTGGAAATGGAATTACTGCAAAAACGGGTTACAAATCCGTAATTGGTCATCGATGATTAGTCCGTGATGCATGTTCTCTGAATAAAGGACATCGCACTTCGCAATCAGTGCCGAAGCCGCAATCATTGCGTCATAAATGCTTAACCCATACCGTTCTGCAACTATCAAGCCTCGCGTATGCGTCTCGATGGTCAGGGGTTCTGCTGGACAAAACGATTGCACCAGCGCAAGAAATCCAAGAGTTTCCTGCCAGGACAATTTGAATTTGCGTCGCATGGCGCAAGCTATTTCGTTTAGCACCTGTACACTGATGATGCCAGATTTCATCAAGGATTCAGCTCGGTCTGCCTTGGCTGTATCGGACGTTAACGTATAGAGCAGAATATTTGTATCAAGGAAAAAGCTCATGAATCTTCCCCGCGTTCATGGAGTTCTTCCCGGTTAAATTTGAAGTCGGCAGGGATACGACCACGAAATTCCCGCAATTCGGCAAGGAGTCCAGTGGCGGGCTTCCGCTTAATCGTGATTTCCACATCGTCGCCTTCCGTCAAACCCAATGTCTTGACCATTGCGGTTGGGATACGGACAGCGAGGCTTGATAGTTGCAGAACGGTATGGGTTAAGCATTTATGACGCAATGATTGCGGCTTCGGCACTGATTGCGAAGTGCGATGTCCTTTATTCAGAGAACATGCATCACGGACTAATCATCG
>BNUC01000139.1 GCA_025997075.1 Betaproteobacteria bacterium
CCAAGCTGGAATTACTGAAACATATTCACATTTTTCTCTTCATTCAACCTTTTTTATAATTATTCTAATTCTTTGTTTACATCCATTTACAATGGCTGTAAATCAATAATATTTTACTAATTTAGTATCTACTTTCTTCTTTTTATTTATTTTGTATTCTATTTTTTCAAAAGTTTCAAAATATTCCTGAAATAAGTTTGATTTTTCAATTATGTAAGACATATTTAAAAAACATAAATATCTAATATATGCTTCTTGTAAAGGTCTTCTTTGATTTTGTCTCTTCCACTCAATATGATTAAATCATTTAGGAGTGATATTTATTTCTCCAAATATAGGAGAAATAACTTTTCTATGTTTCTTAAAATATTTTAAAGCATTTTCTTTTGCTTTATCAAATTGCTCTTGTGTAATTTCCATTTGTCAAATTCTTGGAAGTAAAAATATTTTCCATAGTATGTTAAATTTTTTCTAAAAAACAAGTCAATTTTTGAATAAATACAAATTAGCCAAGGAGAGAAGAAACAATTTATAAAAGAGAACAAAGAGGCGAATACAAAAATTTTTTATTCAAAAAATTTTAATCCTTAAAACAACGAACCGAGAACCCGTAAGCACGACGACTGCCGCTGCCCTGCGGGTAGACACTGCTAGAATAGAAG
The DNA here is from genome assembly GCA_025997075.1 of Betaproteobacteria bacterium. Lineage (GTDB taxonomy): Bacteria > Pseudomonadota > Gammaproteobacteria > Burkholderiales > Rhodocyclaceae > Propionivibrio. The sequence continues at coordinate 663 of BNUC01000139.1, forward strand.
AGCAGGGCACGGGCATTGGTAGAGATAGGGCTAGATGACCAGTAGTAACCGTAGCTTCCCTGAAAGCTCACTGCACCACCATCAGTCCGATCGCGGAGACCTGCCATAGGCAGTTTAAGGTCAGTTTTAAAACTAGCTAAAACCGTTGCAGCAGTTCAATACGATGACCAACTACAAGAACTTCATACTCAAGCTGTACAACTCCATCATTTACTTGTAAACCATGCTTTTATTAATCAGTCCCATTCCAAAGTACTTGGTACATGGTAATTAGCTGGACAAGGTCATTTCCTTGCTATATTTGTATTTGTAGTGTTTCACCAAGCATTATCATTTTGTGGTGTCTGCCAATCATAATTCATTCCAGATGTTCAATTTGTCCAATCTGTTGTATTTCTTCACCATTGATAGTAATTTCCATAGAAAGGTGATGAACCAATAGTATTTGCAGTAGATTCTGTTTCTCAGTTATATGCTGCTGTTGCTCACAAGTTCCTATCCATTATTGTATATCCATTTCCATTTCAATCTTTTAATATTATATCATTTCATCATACATTATTTGCTACTTCACTTACTCAGGCTGTTCAAGCATAAGGGTTTGGTGGAGTAGTACAACTACCTCCTGTATATCATCAAGTACAACTCCAAGAACAATCATTATTCGTTCCATTACTTGTATATTGTGAATTACTTGCAGGTTTATTTGTACAAGCTCAACAGGAACTAGTTGAACCATAATTTACATTATGAGCGGCTTTAAATGTTCCTGCTGCACAAGCCGTTTGTGTTGTTCCGTTGGCTGTTCATAAATATTTACCTGCTGCTACTGCCACATAACAACTTGTTTGGGCTGTCGCACTTGCTGCACTCGTATATCCACTTGGACAGGCTGTTATTCATTGATTAGTTGTTGCATTGTATGAATATGTTCATCAAGCACAATAGTTACCTGTTGTACAAGCACTACAACTTGTAGCACTTTGTGCTAAGTAAGTTCAAGCAGAACAAGTATAGTTTATTGCAGTACAATTTGTTCAATTTACTTGGTATCAAGTAGCACAAGTTGTATTTGAAATAGTCTCTGTTCAAGCTGTGAATGTTCCATTATTACAAGTAAAGGCTTGTGTCTTAGTTTGAGTTCATCAAGTTATAGCCACACTCTTTGTAGGATTTGCCACTGCTCCTCAATTTGTAGCTGGAACAGAATACCCGTTATTTGTTGTTGCTCCACAATTTTGATTACAAGCACTACTAGCCCAAGTATATCCACTTGAACATTTGTACCTACAAACTGTGGTACTTGCTGTTGTATCGTAGGCTGTTATTGTGTCTGCTGGTGTCCAAGCTGTCCCATTCCAAGTTTGGGTGTAACTGCTGGCTGTGTTCCAGTCTGTTCAGGCTGGTTTTGCAGCACAAGAGAAAGTTTTTGTATTTGCTGCACAAGTCTTGTCACTTTGAGCAGTGTAGTTTGTGTCACAAGTCACACTTGAAATAGTCTCTGTTCCTGCCGTAAAACTTCCATTACTACAAGTATATGTTATTTCGTATGTTTGTATTCCTCAAAGTGTCGTTCCTGTTCTTGTTAAATTTGATGTTGTTTCATTGTGTTTTATATCTGGAAGCTGGTATCACTCTCCATTTGTTCAATTTCAAGTTCCTGAACAATCTTGTTTACAACTATTTGTTGGTATTTCGTATGTGTATCACACTATACATTTAAATGCACATTGTTCTTGAATTTCATTGTAATGCCAATTCTTTATATTTGTTTGTTGTCAATTCTGTTCAGCATAGCTTGGTAATGTGTCTCAACATAAGCTGGCAACACAAGTATTACCACTTGGAACATATTCTTGATTTGGTTCACTTGTACAATTTATTATTGTTCTTTCTTCTCATACCTTTTCTAGTTTCTGTTTATTACAAATATAATCCTGCTCTATTGTTTTAGTTCAGTTGCTTATTGAAGTTTGTTTAGTTAATGTTGTATTTGTTCTATGTAGTATTCATACCTGCAACTCATATCATTCTGCTGTTGTTTGTGGCTCACAATCTTTTGATGGAATTTCTAGTCAAGGATTATATATTAATTCTGTATCATTATTAACTATACTTTCTTGGTCTTCATTTGTAAATAGACTTGGTGAGTCTAATTGTGGTTGGAACTGAAAGTAATTTCAAGTTAGTTTTGTCTTTTGTTCGCTTTCATTTACATAAGCCATTTGTGTGAATGAGTAATATTGTGTTGTATTACTATCTGTTATTGTTCAGTTTGAGAATGCAAATGGATAATCTCAATTAGTGCTTGGGTCTTTAAATGAGTTAGCTGGTTCATTTAGATATATGAAGTTTACTACTCCTTGTTTTCAAGGAGTATTTACCTGTCAGTTTATAACAAGACTATTTGTTTTTTTATTATCTTCATCCATTAGAGTTTCTAATGGTGCTCATTTTGTATTTTCTAGTGTGATTTTAGTGATTAAGTTTTTTACATCTGACACTCTTTTTGTATCTCTTGCATTACGAGAATAACCTTGGAGAGCAATAAAAGAGATAGTTCAAAGTATTGCTAAAATTGTGATTACTACGATTAGCTCAACGAGAGTAAAGGCTTTTTGATTGTGCATATATTTTACAAAAACGATATAAAATTACTGGTTGATAATTATCCATTACCAATATATTATTTTTATGGAGTCTGTCAAGTAAAAACTTGAACAAAATAAAAAATAAAGAAAATCCACCTAGGCAAGTATCTCTATTTTTTAATTGTTGTCAAATTTTTTGTTGCTGATTATGAATTATTTCATTTCTCTTTCTCGCTCTTTATCTTATCCCAAGCCGCATTTATCTCTTTCATCTTTTCGTTAGCTAAATGGTTCACTTTGTCAGGGTGATACTGATTAGCCAGCTTCCTGTATGCTTTCCTAATCTCCTCAAAACTGGCATTCCTGCTAATCCCTAAGACCTCGTAGGGGTCTTTGCTTTCGTCAGCTTTCTTACTCTCTCGTTGCTGGCTTTGCTGATTTTGCTGGCTATTATTTGTCCTTTCCCTTGCTTCTCTCTCCGCTCTGTCTCTTGTTTCTCGCTCCGTTCTTTCTCTTTGTTCTCTCTCTGCCTTTTCTCGTTCAAACTGCCTTTGCCTTTCCGCTTCTTCTGCTTGCATTCGTAAAATTCGCTCTGCCTGCTCTAAGGTCTCTCTTTCTTTCTCCTGCCTCTTTTTCCTTTCCATCAAATATCTTTTTTCATTGATTTTCTCAAATACCCAACTAAAAGGATTTGCCCCTTGTTTGAAATTTGGGGCAAATGTTTTTTGAATTGATGGATATACAAAGATACATAAAGGAACAATTACAACTAAAAACACACGAATATTTATTTCTTCAAAACTAACATCAAACAAATATGTTTTTAAGACAAGAATTATAATAATTACTCTAAGCCATACCCAGAATTTAGAAATTAAAACTCCTAAACCATAGGCAAGGCAATAAAGTACAGCTAAAAACACAATGTTATCCAAATTAAACACGATTAATCCCTTTTTGTCTGCCTTTATGGGTCTAGGGGAGTCCATAGGGGTTTCCCCCTTGGCAAGTTGCAAGTAGACGATACGATAGTTTCGGCATAACTTGCAATCTTGCTACCTCTCTCTAACCAACCTCTTAACCCTCATTCAAGAGCCGCTAAAACCTCTTGAAGATGGTCTAGGCAGTAGCTACGAAGACAAGCCCCCCTGTCTCTGGCCGAGCTGTTCGGCTTTGCCTTGCTCGGACAGAAGTATGAGGCTTACTCTATGCCTCTGTGCTCTGCTTCTGATGATGAGCTTATCAACTTCAAGAGACAACAGAGAATATACAAAAAAAGAGAAAGCTAATGCTTTCTCCAATTCTGGTAAATTTCGTCAATTTCTGGAATGTTAAACCGCAAATGACTATCAAGGTAATTTGTGAAGATTGTGTATTCTTCGTTATCTTCAATGTCTTCTTTTGTAAATCATAACGATTTAATTGCTTCTTCATTTTCTTCAAGAAACCTATTTTTTATTTGTTGATATGCCTCATAGATTAACATATTGATGTTATCAATCTTTTCGTATGTCACCATAATGTCATCAATATCAAAATGATATGCTTCTATTAAATTATCTAAAAATTCAATGTCTAAATATCAGCAATTTAATAACTGACAAGCAATACTATTTATATTTCTCATATGTAAATATTAAAGTAATAAAATAATGATAATTAAAAAATTATCGCTGATTTGTGCCACATATTCCATAACAAAAAATCAAGGTGGAGATTGTTAAATACTACCTTGAATTTTTGTGGAATATGATAAGGTTTTGAAGCGATATTATTATATAACTCCCGCCGAAGAGATAACCACTATTAGCAGAGCGGGAAGTGGTATTAAATGATTTACCAATTAAACCTTATGAACAGGCAGACATAAAAAAGGAGAAAGCTTTTAACTTTCTCCAATTTAGGTAAATGATTTTTTACTCTCCTGTTATTCCTCTACTACTTCTTTTTTCTTCCTGCCTCTTTGTTTTGGTTTTCTTGGGTCTCCAACTTGTAAGGGTTTCAGGTTAAAAAATCCTCGCTCAAAATCATCTATTAAATTTTTGTCTAGCAAGCTTTCAAATGCTTTGTATTCAAAGGGCTTTCCTTCAAATTCAGTCATTAAAATAATACCAACTTTTCGGGAGAGATTTAATCTTTGCTTTTCTGTTTCCAAATTTTTGTCAAGTTCTGCTTTTTCCTCTTGCAGTTTCTTTATTTTTTCCGCCAACTTCCTTGATTTAGTTTCTGCATCCGTATCAAAATTGTACATTTCTTTTTTCTCCATCAGAATTTAAAAAACTTGTAGAAGCTATCACTCTTAAAAAAATATGTCAAGGATTCTAAATTTCCAAGCCCAAGTTTTAAATTTTTGCTGAATTTTAATTTTCAAAATTTAGTTTTCCTTGCTTATTCTTTTAGCTCCTGCCAACCTGTCAGCCAGCCTATTCATCCTTAAATGGCTGTACCTCACGAGCATTTGTAATGTTTTGTGTCCTGTTATGCTTCGTATCTCCATCATATCAAGGTCAGTATTTTCAAAAAGCCTACTTGTAGCTTCGTGCCTTAAATCGTGGAAATGCAAATTTTCTAGCTTGGCTTGCTTGCAAGCTTTAACCATTGCTTGAGAAATGCTTTTTGTTGATTTTGTAAATACTTGCCGTTTTTGCTCCTCTTGCTCTTTGTTGTTTCTTGTCTCTTCTTTGATATTTTTAAGTATTTGTATAGCCTTGGGTGAGAGGGGAATACTCCTTGTTTCTCCGTTCTTTGTTTGGTAAAGGGTGGCTGTTCTTCTGTCTAAGTCTATGTTGTCCCAAACGAGGGTTGCTAATTCTTCCCTCCTCATCGCAGTTTCAAGGGCTAGTTTCACTATGTCTTGCATTTCTGTACCACAAGAAGCTAACAATCGTATTTCTTCCCCCTCTTCAAGCCTCCTTTCCCTCCCTTTGGGTACTTTGGGCTTGCTGACCTTCTCTACAGGGTTTTGTAGGCTTTCCATTCCCCAGTCTTGTATAGCGAGATTGAAGAGCTTTGAGAGTATGGCTAAGTCACTTCTTATGGTGCTTCCCTTAACTCCTTCGGCTTCTCGTTCCTTGATGTAGTCGGCTATGTCCTTGCCTCGCAGGGTAGCAAGGGATTTGCTGGCTAGACTTCTTCGCTTGAGAGCAAGAACGGCATAGTTTATATGTTGGGTATTGGCAAGCTTTGGGGTATGTTCTTTCATATATCGGTCTAGGGCTTCAGCAAGTGTGGTGTTTTCTGCCTCGCTTCGTGAGACATAAACACCCCTGTCCATTTCTGTCTCTATCTCCCTCGCCCAACTTTCTGCATCTACCCTTGTTTCAAAGGTCTTGCAGGTCAAGGGGTAGCCCTTCCGTCTAATCCTTACTTCCCACTGGTAAGCCCCTCGCTTCCTTATGCTTGCCATTTCTTGCTCCTTTCGTCCTGTGATTGCCTGTGATTTTTTCCGCCTGACACTCAGGAGTTATTGGAGCATTTTTGGAGCAGTTAGACAAGTCCTAGCTTGAATGTTTTGTATAACATATTGATTACACTATTGTTTATACAAACTTCTTGCAGTTTGTAACATCATTCAAACTGATGTGCTGTAGAGTATAGAGGAACCCGTCTGCCGATGAAGACCGATGAAGAGTTGCCGGAGAAACTCCGAGCACATCCGGAGATACGAATCGTTTGGAAGGAACGCTACAAGCGGTGTCGGACGAAGAAGGCGTGCTTGGGGGTGCGGACACGGCGGAGTTGCGGCTAATGCGTCAGATGGGCGAGCCCCATAAAAATCTCCTCGCCCTCTCTCTACGGCACATCAGTTTGAATCGCACCCGTTGATCCCTGATCCCCCGATCCCGTAGGTTGGGTAAGCGAAGCGCATCCCGACAATCGTAAATAACGGCGCGAATGCGCCGCAAAATGGCATTAGCGTTTGATTTTGCGACGCTCCGCGTCGAAATGAACGATTGTCGGGATGCGCCGCTTCGCGGCTTTCCCAACCTACGCTTGCTATCGGCGTCGTCCAGTTCGACCAGCACTTCGCCCGCCACGACCTCATCGGTATCGTTTACCCGCACGGCGCGCACCGTGCCGCCGACTTGCGGCGTGATTTGCACGATATGGCCGGTCACATAGGCGTCATCCGTACTTTCCTGCCAGCGCCCAAGGTAAAACCAGTACGCGCCCCAAGCGAGCGCCAGCAAGAGAAACACGCACACCAGCAAAGCGAGCGACTTCCCGCGTTTACCATTGGGTCGCGGCGCCGGGTGCGTCATACATATCATGCGATTGGAAGGCGCAAAACATGGGACAGACCGGTCTGTCACCTATTTTCCTGCTATTTTCTCTGCCCCTATTTTCTCTGCCGTGCCCGGAAGCTGCCCGGTTGCTTCCCGATGTGTTTCAGAAATTGCCTGTAAAAGTGGCTCTTGTTTTCCAGGCCGATCGTTTCGATGATCCGGTAAAGCGGGATGTCCGTGTTTTCGAGCAAAAAACGCGCCTGCCGCATCCGCTGCGCCGTGACCAGATCGGTAAACGTGCGCGAAGTCTTTTCGCGGATCAGGTTGCAGAGATAGTTTTTGTTGTAGCCGAACTTCCGTGACAGCGCGTTCAAGGTAACCGTGGCGTAATTTGCCTCGATGTACTGGAGGATGTCCATGATCGGCCATCCCTCGGAAACGCCTCCTCCCTCGCTGTGGAATTCAAGCGCGCAGTTGCCGATAAGTTCCGTGATCAGGATCGGGACATACAGGAAGACGATCTCGCGCGCGAAGACGGTCTCCGAATAATATTTTTCGATCATGCGTTCGAGAATCTGCCGGATGTGACCGTTTGCGCCACTGCGGAAGATGAGATATTGCTTTTTTGGGTTCCTTGACAGCGTTTGCGCCAGAAAATCGAAGACGATGCTGTTTTCGCGATGGATGGCCGAGAGCCATTCGAGATCGATGTGCTTGTTCGTGAAAATCACGTTGATGAGGATATCGTTCTCGCCAAGTGTGTCCAGGCTGTGTTCCGAATCGCGGCCCAGAAACAGAATATCGCCTTCTCCAAGGGTTTCGCGGTAGCCGTTGACGGTTTGGACCGAAATGCCCGACAGCATGAAGTTCATTTCGAGAAAGCCGTGCCGGTGGGCCGGGTAGGGCGCGAAACGCGGATGTTTACTGATGAAGACGTTACTGTCGTTGAGGAAATATTTTTCCTTGTAAACCGTTCCGTCCAGCGCATCTTCCGGCCAATCCTGAATGCGCCGTTTCTCCCCAAGTTGCTTTTCCTCGAGTTCCGTGTGCACGGTCAGCGAATCAAGAATCGCCCTGTCCATGTCAGCATCCTGTATTTTCGTCACCTTCATTCTAATCCTGCGTCATTGTCCGCACAACCATCTGGACACATACTGGGCTTACAAGCAAGGAATGGCGCGCATAAACCCGCGCATTACGAGAAACGAAAAGACAAGGAGGATGGATATGAACAGTCACTCAAACGAAAGTCGAAAGGGAACCATCGCGGTATCCCTGACCAACTACCTCGATTCAGGATGTATCGTCGCCGGTGCGAGCGGTCTGACGCTGTGGGCGCAGGAATTCGGACTCAGCGATTTTGCCGTGGGGTTGCTCGGCGCAATCAGCGCGAACGCCTTCGGCTCAGCGATCGGCGCGCTCATCGGCGGCAACCTCGCTGACAGATTCGGGCGCAAATTCATTTACACGTACAACATGCTCTTGTACATGGCGGGGACAATCCTCATCATCTTCGCGCAAAACTACTTCATGCTGTTTGCGGGTTTTCTCGTGACGGGACTGTCGGTCGGCGCGGGCGTGCCGGCGACATGGACCTACATTTCCGAGACCGCGGACGCCGGGCAGCGCGCGCACAACATCGGGCTTTCACAATTCGCGTGGTCACTCGGGCCGGCCATCATTTTCACGCTCGGCGTCATTCTGTCGCCACTCGGTCTGCTCGGCAACCGCATCCTGTTCGTTACGGTGTTCATCGACGCTTTCATCGCCTGGAAAATGCAGCGCAAACTGCGCGAATCGGCCGATTGGCAGCAAGAGAAAGAACGCCAGGCGCTGGCCGACAAGCCAACTCACCCGTACAGGCTGCTTTTTTCGAGCCGCATCAACATCAAGGCGACAGAATGACGCCGAGC
>BNUC01000140.1 GCA_025997075.1 Betaproteobacteria bacterium
ATCAAAGAAGGTCACGGATGAACAATTTAACGTACTCCCTATCATCAAAATTGCCCCGTTTGAGAGTTGGAATTATATGTTGATAAAGAAGTAAAATTGAATAGGTTATTTATGCACAGTTCCTAACACCGACACCAGTGCTATCAAAAGGCGCAAAACCATCATACGCCTCTTTGCCGCCTTTGCCGCCCTTACCCGTAGACACACTCGGACAATGCTCGTATGAGCCGATCGTTGGTATTTTAATATCGCCAAGAGCGCCAATATCGATGTTGTCGGCATTGGTGTTATCGCATCCGGAAATACTTAAAGCCACGAAAACAAAAATGGACAAGATTTCCAACCTGAACAAAACCGACGGATTTATCATCGCTGTCGCTCGCAAGGGGGAATGACCAGAATTGTCATTCGCTCTGTCAAAAATCGGCATCATCAATCTTTTGTTCAGAAAAGTTTGCATTTTTTCACCAAACATTCCATTTGAGTATATCGACGTTGTAAGAAATAAAAAATCATTTGTCAACCGTCAACCGCCGTCAGCCAGCGTAGCCCGGAAGTAGAGCGGAAAAAGCCAAAGGCCGTCTTCCGCCGAATGTCTACACTGTCAACTCTCCTGTCCGCATCCCGGCGACCACGCCAGATCGACCTGCCGAGAATGCGGTGGTGACGATAATCGAGCATAGATCTCTTTTGAGAGCATCCATCCGGCGGATAACGCTTCGCTCATCCGCCCTACGCGCTCTACCCTCACCACCCCGTCATTCCCGCGAAGGCGGGAAACCAGAATTTGATGAACGAACCTGGATTCCCGCCTTCGCGGGAATGACGGTGCGAGATCAAAGTTTATCTCATTCTGTCTGGATGTTTTGACGATATCACCGGGAACCGTCCTCCTACGCTCCATGTCGCTACGGCTCCGGTTCCCTCTTGTGCCTGCTATTGACCTGGGGAGAGAGCCAGCCGGAAACCAAAGTTCTCGTTGCGGCGATCCGGCGCGCGGCTGCGCCGGTAAGCCGACCGCAGGGTCCCGGCGAAGTAGTGCCAACTGCCGCCCCGCAACACATGGAGATCGCCTCCAGAAGGCCCCGCCGGGTCGGTTGATGGGCTGCTACCGTAATAACTGTCTTTATACCAATCGTTGACCCATTCCCACACATTGCCGTGCATATCGTACAAACCCCAGGGGTTCGGCTGCTTTTGCCCTACGGGACACGTCTGGTCGCCTGAGTTGCCCTCATACCATGCGTATTGCCCCAATTGACCGGCATCATCGCCGAAGGAGTACGCGCTTTTCGTCCCGGCACGGGCGGCATATTCCCATTCCGCTTCGGTGGGCAGACGGTATTTTTTGCCCTCCTTGGCGTTCAGGCGTTGGATGAACGACTGCACATCGTCCCATGACACGTTGTCCACTGGATTGCTGCGACCTTTGAATTCGCTCGGGTTGTTCCCCATTACCGCCACCCATTCCGCTTGAGTGACTTCGTATTTGCCCAGATAAAAGGGTTTGCTGATGGTGACGCGGTGCTGCGGCGTTTCGTTGCTGGACGCATCTTCAAATTTTTTGTCGGCCCCCATGGTGAAGGAACCTGCCGGAATCAGGATGAATTCCGTGCCGATGCTGTTGGTGTAGGTCTTGTCCGTTTGCGCGACGGCGGACGACACACCTGCGGTGAGCGCAAGACATCCCGATAAAAAAAGAGTTTTGAAAAAATGTTTCATGACCTCTCCTTGAGGTAAAAAAAGCCACGACCGAATGAGCGGCGCGGCGGACTACGAAACCCTGCAAAGCGGCGCAATGAACGGCGCCATTCTGGAAAATTATGTGGTGAGCGAAATCGTTAAAGGCGGGAATCCAGAAGCGTACCTTTCGGCGCAACGCGCCGCCATTCTTTGATTGGCCATTCGGCCGGAGAAAACGCGCTGGATTCCCGCTTATCAAGGGAATGACGGGCTCGCGTGAGCGCCCGTAGTTGCTTAAATCCATGCCTGTTCAGTAGACGCATGTGAAATATCCCGGACAGCCATGCGCCTTCGCGGGAATGACGGGGTTGGAAATAGCGCTTAGGGCATATCTGCGCCTTATCTGCCGAATGTAAGTCCCCAAAAACGGCGACTCCCGTTCAGCCTTGCCCTGCAAATCCTCCACCCATTTACTTCCTTTTTATCCCGGACAGCAGTGCGCCTTCGCGGGAATGACGGAGTAAGGACGGGAAACCCCTGGGAGCGCGGGCGGCCGCCCGGTTTTGATTCCTGATACCTGACGACTTGAAAATGAAATAGAATCGGAAAAGTTTATGCCGCACGACCGGCAATGCCCGCACCTCTCCTATTTTGATCTTGCCATGATGATTCACTCACTGCGCAGCAAGATTTTGCTGCTTTTAACCAGTACCTTGCTGGTCATTGCCGTTTTCATCGTCCTCATCAGCCGGCATGAGGTGACGAAGGCGCTCTCCGAAACCGAGCGTCACGCGATGGAAAACGCCCTGACCCTGGCGGAGCGTAACCTGAAGGCGAGCTGGGACTCCTGGCTGGACGACAAGATACTCCTGGTGCGCAACGAGCGTGCTCGCCTCATGGAAACGGGGGAGCTGATCTTCTCCGTTCTATACGACGATAACCGGCGGGCGACGGGCGATAACGACACCGGCTGGGAGCAACGCCTGGGAGCCGACTGGATCAATCGTCTTCCCGCCGATCCGTTACGCCATGTTTTTGCCTATGACGCGCAGTTCAAAATCCGGGTAAGCAGCCGTCCCGGCTGGGTCGGGCAGGACATTTCCGGGCTCAGGGATTTCAAGGGACAGCCGCTGGCCCAGTCCATGTACGACGAAAGCCGCCGCTTCAAATATGGTTTCGCCGTGTACCCGTACACAGCGCGCATGCATTACGGTTATTTTGTCTATTTCAAGAATTGGGATTGGGTCGTCGTCATCGCCGTGGACGGGCAAGGTATTACCGAACAGATCGCCTCGCAAAATATACGGATGGAAGCCGAATTGCAGGAAAGCCTTGGCACGGTGCGGCTGGCCCGTTCCGGGTTTATGTTCGCCATAGCCGACGACGGCCATTTCGTCGCGTCGCCTTCCGGCGACCATAGAAAACTCATGGACGCGGCGTTTCTTGAGCGTTTGCGCGCGCGCTCCGCGTCCGATCGTCATGACGGCGCGGGCGGGGACAGCGACTTTGACACCGCCACGCGCTTTCGTTTCGATACCCAGGCGGGCAAAGAACTCTGGCATGTCGGGTACGCTTATTTCAAACCGCTGGGATGGACGCTGGCCGCCATGGTGCCGAATCGCGACCTGCTCCTGCCCGCGCAAGACCTGATTGAGCGGCAGCTCATCGTGTTTGCCGTCATTCTGTTCTGCGCCTGGGTCGGCGCTTTCTTCGTGATCGCGCGCATCGTTGCCCCGCTCTCGCTCCTGGCCCGCTTTGCGCATCGGCTGCCGGAGCAAGACTGGACCGCGGAAGAAAACAAAGTCCCCGCTCCCATCGCGATCCTGCCCGAGCGTTTCCATGACGAAATCGGCCAGTTGGCAAGCGCGTTTTTGTTCATGAATGACAAGCTGCGCGAAAATATCACCCAGTTGATGCAGGAAACCACGCGCCGGGGCCGGATAGAGAGCGAACTCTCCATTGCCCATGACATTCAATTCGGTCTGCTGCCATTTCCCATCGAAACCGAGGCGCGGAAATACGTAAATATTGCCGCCTCCATGACGCCGAGCAAGGAAGTCGGCGGCGATCTCTATGATTACTTCCTCCTCGCCGACAAAAAAACACTCTGCTGCGTGATTGGCGACGTTTCCGGCAAAGGTGTCCCAGCGGCGCTTTTCATGGCGATCACCCGCACCCTGGTGCGTTCCACGTCGGAAGTCGAAACCGATCCCGGACGCTTGCTGGCGGCGGTTAATAACCGTATTTCCGAAAATAATCCCAACCTGATGTTCGTCACCCTCCTGGTCGGCATGTTGAATATCGAAACCGGCGAGTTCATCTGGGCCAACGCCGGCCATCCCCCGCCGTTTTTCATTTCCAGGGACGGCGCGGAACTGCTTCCCGGAAGAAGCGGGCCGGCCTGCGGCGTCATGGAAAATATCAGCTATCGCACATTCGCTCACCGCTTCTCGGCGGGCGAAACACTGTTCGGCTACACCGATGGCGTGACCGAAGCGTTCGACACGGCCGGAGCGCAATATGGCGAAGCCCGGCTCAAGGCGGAGCTTATACATGGCGGATATCATGATGCCGAAACCACCCTTTCCCATGTCGAAAACGACATCAAAACCTTTACCGTTGGCGCGGAACAATCCGACGACATCACCATGCTTGCCGTTTGCTTTTTATAGCTGCAAATCAGGAATCAGATGTCAGGTATCAGGAATCAACCCCATGCCGGCGACGGGCCGTCGCCGGTTTAGAAGAGCGGGCGGGGACGCCCGCGCTCCCAGGAATGACGGAATCAATTTATAGTGGAATGGCTTTACGATGAAACGAATCCTCAATCTCCTCCTCTGCGCTTTCGTGTTTTGCGTCCTCCCCGCGAGCGCGCAAAACAGCGCGGACCCTGTCAGAAAATCCGTCACGGCCACCCTTGCCGACGCCTCCCTGTTTTCGACGAAGCCCATCAAAAAAGCGAACGGCGCGAAATGGCGTCTCGCTTATTTCAGAAGCGGGGAATATGTAAATTACCCGCCAAGCCTGAAAGCCACGATCCGGGGGCTGGAAGCGCTCGGCTGGCTGGAGATTGTCGCGGACATCCCGGACAAGCTCACCGGCCGGGCCTTGTGGAAATTCCTGGCGCAAAACACCCGAAGCGCCTATATCGAACTGGTCGCGGACGCCTTCTGGGAACCGGGAGATTTCGACGCGGCGCAACGCCCCGTGGCGCGAGCCGCCATCCACGAACGCCTGACGGAAAAAAATGACATCGACCTGATTATCGCGATGGGCACATGGGCCGGTCAGGACATGGTGAAACTCGGCGTCCCCGTGCCGGCCATCGTGATCTCGGCGAGTAATCCGCTCAAATCGGGCATCATCAAAAGCTACCGGGACAGCGGTTACGACAATCTGAACGCGCGTGTTTATCCGGATCATCATCGTGACCAGATACGGCTTTTCCACGACATCATCCCGTTTACCCGTCTGGGCATGGTTTATGAAGACACGCTGGAAGGCCGCGCCTACGCGGGCCTCGACGATGTGCGCGAGCTTGCCAAACAATGGGGTTTCGAGGTGCTCACCTGCGAAGCGCCATTTGCCGTCATTGGCGAAATCGAGAAAAAGATAATGGCCTGCTACGAAAAACTCGCCAGGGAAGCGGACGCGATCTATGTCACCGAGCATCGGGCGGAAGAAGAAGTGATTGCCAAAATAGCGGAAATACTCCGCCGCGCAAAAATTCCCAGTTTCTCCATGCAGGGCGCGGAAGAAGTCAAAGCCGGCATCCTGATGAGCATGGCGCAAGCCGATTTTTCCTACATCGGCATGTTCCACGCCGAGACCATCGCCCGAATCTTCAATGGCGCAAAACCCCGCCAACTGACCCAGATATGGGCCGATCCCGAAAAAATCGTGCTGAATTTCAAGACCACGCGCATCATCGGCTTCAATCCCCCGGTGGACATATTGCTTGCCGCCGACGAGGTGTACGAAACCCGATAGCGCGCTTGGGAAAGCCCGAAAGCGGCGGGAGCATCCTGCTCCCGTGAGTGTACCGGGGATCTGGAAGCTCCCCCCTGCTTTAAGGGTTTGCCCGCCGACTCATCCTCGGCGGGCATTTTATTCATTCTCCCAAGGGGTGACGAAAGGCGCGTCCGCCGCCTCGAACGGGCTGGTGTCGCGCGTGACGACGGTGAAGTCATTTGCGACGGCGATGGCGGCAATGTAACTGTCCGGCATAGGGAAACCCCGGCCACGCGCCTTGGCGCGTAGCGCCAGCTCGACATAGCTGCTCGCGGCTCTCTGGTTGAAGGAGAGCACCCGGCCTTTGAAAAGGGCGATGGTGGCTGACAGGTTTTTTTTCAGCGCCTCTTTTCGCTTGCCCTCTGGAAGCTGGGCGATGCCAAAGCCGAGTTCGGCGAGGGTTGGTGTGGATAAGTAAAAGCTGGAGAAATCCTGTCTGTCCAGCCAGCGCGAGAAGCCCCGGTCCATCTTCGGCTTCATCAGCTCGGAGACGGCGTTGGTGTCGAGAAGAAACATCTACAGCTTTAACCAGACACGGCTGTCGGCGCGCACCCGATTGATGATTTCCGCTTCTTCGTCGGTTAAAGCGAACTGGCGGAATATCTCTCTCATCTCTTTTCCCGTCATGCCAGAAGGGAGGGGTGTTTCGTCGTCGTCCTGAAAAACAGCGCGCATTTGCTCTAAAAAATCACGGTCGCCGTCGCTTAAATCGGCGAGGCGCTCTTTTTTCGGCGTTGGGCGGGTTGCGCGGCTTACTATATCAACCAGCTCGTCTTCGATGGCGCGCCCGTGCTGCATGGCGCTCGCGGCGAGCGCGCGGTGCACTTCAGCGGGTAGATTACAGACAGTCCTCATGGCGGGCCTCCTTCGTCCCGATAGTGTAGCACTGTGCCGTGGCAAGGCGGGCGGGACGCCCGCGCTCCCAGTATTCCGCGACTTCGTCTGACGGCTACGTACCTGGGCTCAACCGCCGCCGTCTGTCCAAATCCGTCCGATTTTTCTTGACCACTACAGCCACGTCAGACAACAGGCTACAATGAAACACTTTCACCTGAAATCCAAAAGCCCCGGTCATGCGCAAACCCTTCCTCTCACCCCGCAACGACCTTGTTTTCAAGCTGCTCTTCGGCGACGCGCGGGACACCTCGATTCTCACCGCCTTCCTGAAATCCGTCCTCGACCTGCCCGAAGAAGACTATCAGGAAGTCCTGATCGTCGACCCACACCTGAAAGGCGAAATACCCGACGACAAACAGGGCATTCTGGACGTCAAGGTAAAGACCTCCAGCGGCAAACTCCTCGACATCGAAATCCAGATCGTCGAACACCCGCAGATGCGCGAACGCGTCGTCTTCTACCTCGCCCGCATGGTCACCGAACAAATAGCCCGAGGCGAGGATTACCAGAAAATCAAACGCTCCATCAGCATCCTGATAACGGATTATGTGCAAATCCCCGAAAATCAGAGTTATCGTAACTGTTACCGGCTCCATGATCGCAAGACCGGCTCGGAGTTTACCGATCTATTGGAAGTCAACACACTCGAACTACCCAAGTTACCGCAAGAAGAAGACGGAACCGCCTTGTGGGAGTGGCTCGGATTTTTAAAAGCACGCCAAGAGGAAGAACTCATGAGACTCGCAGAAAAGAACCCGCAACTGAAAAAAGCCGTCACCCGCCTGGTCGAACTCTCGGAAGACGAACAAACCCGCCTGCTCGCTGAATCCCGCGAAAAACTCCAGCGGGATATTGCCGCGCGGGAACACGCGGCGGAAGAAAAGGGATTGGAGAAAGGATTGGAGAAAGGATTGGAGAGAGGACGGGAGGAAGGACGGGAGGAAGGACGGGAGGAAGGACGGGAGGAAGGACGAGGAGAAACGCAGCTTGCCATAGCGCGAAGGCTTCTCGGTTTGGGTTTGTCGGTTGATGAGATTGTCCGCGCCACGGAACTTTCTCCGGAATCTATCCGAACCCTTCACTGATGGACAAGGTTGGCAGTTTGGTTTTGATACCTGACATCTGATACCTGTTTTATCGCATACGCTGATGTCGTAGGCAGCGGGTAGGTCGGGAAAGCTCGAAAGTGGCGGGAGCATCCTGCTCTCGTGAGTGTGCCGGGGAGCTGGAAGCTCCCCCGCTTTAATGCCCGCGCTCCCAGGATCCCCGTTCGGTTTTGATACCTGATACCTGACATCTGATCCCTGATACCTGTGACATAGTTCCTTGCCATAGTGGCGGCGACGGAATAATCCTGCCTCTCGCGGAATGAACCGGGGGGAGCGCCGGATGAAAGTCAGGGTATCGGGATGCGCTGGTGGAATCCTTTTGGCGAAAAATGATTTGAAACATCTTTGCCGATGGGGTTATATTCCTCATCCATGGCGGATGATGTAAATCGCTTGATGACGTAGGCGATTTATTCGTATCCCGTCATTCCCTCGAAGGCTTAGAATCCAGAATTTGATGAACGAACCTGGATTCCCGCCTTCGCGGGAATGACGGAGTGGTGAGGGTAGAGCGCGGTTTTGTCCGCGCTTACGGGTTTTCCGGTTTTGGATACTTTAACAGGAGCGTGAGATGGCTATTGATCTTTCCAGGCAGGAGCAGGCGGTTTCGCAGTTGAAGGAGGAGTTTGACCGTTTGAACAGCCAGTTTGATGCGATTTTGAAAGCGCAGGGAGTGACGGTTGCGGATTTGCGGGCGGAATCGCTTGATAATTTGCCGCCGGCGTTGAAGGCGAAGCTGGACGAGGCGCGCGCCGCCGCCCAACGCGCGGGGGAAGAGCGCAAGGGTCATGCCCAGACAGAATTGGGCGCGGCCTCCGGCGCGCGCCCCGCGCCCCGCGCCGGCGCGATTCGTTTATAAACCGTTTTTCAGCGCAGTTTTTTTCCAGTTTTCATTCAAGGAGTAAAGATAATGGTCACACAAGCCACACTCGACGCCGCGCGCGCCAGCGGTTCCGCCAGCGTCGGCACCATCGACGTCAACAACCTCGGCGGCGGCAGTTTGCAAATGATGTTCGCCAAGCTCCAGCTTACGCTCGCGGAATCCGCCAAGAGTTCCGCCATGGGCTATATCGATGACATCCAGAAGACGCAGGAAGAGCAGAAACAGGTGGCCCAGATGCTGCAAAAGGCACGCCAGCTCCAAGCCGATGCCAAGACAGCAAGCAGTAAGGTTACGACGATGCCGGATGACATGATATCGTATATGGATACCAATAAGCTTGCCTATGATAAAGCAGGCAATGACAAGTTACATAAGGCGGATGAATGGGAGGTCGCCATCAAATCCTTGCAGGCGCGCTCGGAGGCGCTGGGCACCGATACACAGCAAAAAATGGTGTTCGTGCAGGACTTCATGGGGCAATACAACTCCTACCTGCAAGGGAGCAATTCGGTCATCCAGCAAAGCAATCAGACACTGGCCGAACTGGCGCGCGCGCGCTAAGCGAAACCAAGCGAAAGGGGAAAGATGATGGCGGAAAATCAGGATGCGGGCGCGGTCGACTTTGACGCGATCTTCGACGCGCTCGGCAAAGGCGCGACCTTGGGCGACGCGGCGGGGCTGTCCCAGAACGCGCTGGAAGCGGGTTACGGGATGGCGTTCAATCTCTACAACGC
>BNUC01000141.1 GCA_025997075.1 Betaproteobacteria bacterium
AATCCAATCTCTCGAATTTCTCCCGCATCCCGAACAGCGCCATCCGTCACTACATCGACACAGCCCAAACATTGAAATTGTGTCGCCACAAACCCGCCCATCGTGGTTCCAGCCGTAAAGCCATCCGTGTCCGTCAGATAACCGTACCTTGCTGAATCGCCATATCTACTTCATGGCGCGTGATTGTCGATCCTGGATTAGCTACGGTCACACGCTGTTCGTCACGCACCGTGAGCACTTGCCCGGCTAGTTTCCTAGAGACATCGAGTGGTTTCAGCTCATCCGGAACAACTTGATTTGAGTATCCAACCTCGTTGAGGATATCGCTAACCAAGGATGTATCCAGTGCAAATAATCGCTTGCGGAGAGCAGTCGCTACCCCATCAGTTATAATTGTTCTCTATCAAATACAAGTCAAATATCTGGTTCGATGGACAACTCACGGGCAATTGCCAGTACCTCATCCACCACTTTGCAACTACCATCAGACCATTTTGACGCTGTTCTTTTTAGATGTCTTGAGCATGCGGATATAAGCGTCCATCCTGCTCTTGAAGATAGAGAGTTCCATGAAAGCGACAATGTTGATGGCGATGACAAAATGCCCAATCTTTTAGGCCTTGGTCGTATCGCCATAGAGTTCGACGATATCCCGCCCCAGCGCGCCACCGGTCAATACGCCAGAAAGCACTTCCATAATGGTGATTAGTCCCCACCCCTTGTAATCACCGATAGGTAGTATCCAGCCGCCTTGCCGAATATGTTCGGCGATCCGTTCGTGGTACAGATCCCGATCATGCCAGCAGCAATAGCGCGAAGCGCAAAGAAAGCTCCTTCGCCGTTATGGTTGCTGTTGAACACGCCAACGGCAGCGATCCCTGTTGTTCTGGCTCGCTGGATTACTCGTCCATGGCGCGGCAGGTCACCACGGCGCCAAGGCCATCTTCTCCATCGATCAGAATTCTTGTTTCTTTTTGACCTTTACACGCTTGCCATAAGCTAACGCATCTGGCGAATATCCTGGCTAGCGGCTCGGGCGTTGGGCAGGTGCTCTCACCTCATATGGACGCGCGCGCTTTCGCGAGGATCGCTTCCTCGCGGCTGAAGTCCGTGCTCATGTGCTCGCCGATGCGCTCCCGCATATACCACTCGAAAGTCTCCGCCATGCCGGCTCTGAAAGTGTGTTCCTGCGCGTAACCGACGTGTTCTTCGAATTTGCGCGTGGAAAACACGGAACTCTCTCGCCAGTCCACCAGGCCCACGCCATGCCGTTGCATTACCGGGTACGGCATTGTCCGGTAGGCTTCGTTGGCGAGCTCGGGCGACATATATATTTTTTCCGGCGTGACGCCGACGATCTCAGCCAGCACATCGACGTAGATGTCGTCACTGTAATATTCCCTGCCAGCCATGTTGTACGCCTGTCCAAAGGTACGCGGGTTGAGCATCATCGCGCGTGCGGCAGTGGCCTGATCGAAGACGTAGCTCAGATGGCTCAGCGTAGCGCCGTCACCCGGAATGAGGACCGGTCGCTTTTCCTGCAAGCGCTTGAACATCAGCGCTTCCCGTACGGAAGTGGAATTGCGGGGGCCGTAGACCATCGGGTAGCGCGTAATCGAGGCCGGGAAGCCGTGCTCGCGGTACTGTGCGATCAGGTATTGCTCGCAGAGCACCTTGTTGCGACCGTAGTTGTTGCCCTCTGCCTCGCTGAGGTTGAGCGGCGAATTCTCCGGGATAGGCAGAATGGTGTGCTTGGGGGCATATACCGCGCAGGAGCTTGCGAAAATGTAATGGCCAATACGTCCCCGGTAAATCTCGACGAGACTTTTTACGTCATCGAGGACAAACGCACTGGTATCGTGGATCACATCAAAATCGTGGCCCTTCAACGCCTCGCGCAGACTGTCATGGTCCTTGCGGTCACCCTGAATCTGCGTGACGCCGCGAGGCAAGGCCGTATTGGTGACGCCACGGTTGAAGGTGCTAACGTTATGCCCGGCCGCCACAAGTTTTTCGACGATCGCGAGGCCGTTAAAGCGCGATCCACCCATCACCAGGATTTTCATAGCAATCTCCTATTTATTATCAGAGCATACGGCGAGGCACAGAACCAGCGCCCCAGCGCTCAACGCAATTAGCCATGTTGCAAATTCTTTTTTCATGATCGGTTTCCAATACTGGTATGTAGTTCAGAGCTATCCTCAGAACCGGTTGGCAAAAAACAGGTTGGGTAAAGTCATGGTGATGGCCGGGAAGAGCATCAGAATGGCCAATCCGCTGAACATCACAAAGACAAAAGGAATGACCGTAGGTACAAGCGAGCTGACGGAGACCTTGGTAATTTTTGCCGCCACATACAGGGTTGCCGCCACTGGCGGGGTCATCATACCGATGGCGAGGTTAGCCACCGTGATGGCGCCGAAATAGACTGGATCGATACCGTATTTTTGCGAGATTGGAAACATCAAAGGTGTTAGCAGAAGAATACAGGCCGAGCCGTTTTCTATCATGCCTGCGAAGAACAGGATAACGTTGCAGATGAGCATGAACGCTATGGGAGAGGATACGTCAGCCAGAGCCACCGCTGTCAGCATTTCCGGGATCTGCTCGCGGGTCAGCACCCAACTGAGACAGGAAACTCCACCTACAATAAGCATGACGGTAGCTGTTGTCATACTGCTGTTAAGCAGGATGTTGAAAAGATTGGAAAGTTTAAGTGTCCGCAGGACAAAAAAACCGACGAAAAGGGCATAAATGACTGATACGCCTGCCGCCTCCGTGGGAGTAAACATGCCGCTGTAAATACCACCCAGAATGATGATGGGGATGAGCAAAGCCCAGACGGCCTTTTTTAGAGCCTGCAGCAGCTTGGCAACAGAAAACTTGACGCCGCTGAGCCCATACCCACGTTTTCTGCAAACATACCACTCGTAACCGGTCAGTAACGCGCCGTAAACCACACCGGGTCCAATGCCCGCCATGAGCAACGCACCTATCGAGGTATTGGTCACCACACCGTACACCACCATCAGAATACTGGGCGGAATCAATATACCCAACGGACCCGAAGCCGTGATGACTGCGGCAGTGAATCTTTTGTCATAGTTTGACTTTTCCATTTCCGGGGCCACCACGGAACCCACGGCCGCTGCGGTGGCAGGACCGGAACCGGAAACTGCGCCAAAAAACATGCAGGCTACGGTAGTCACAATGGCCATGGATCCCTTGATATGCCCCACCAGAGCATTGGCGAGGTCTACAAGTGATTTTGAAATTTTTCCCTCGAATAAAAGGTCACCTGACAGGATGAACATCGGAATGGCCACCAGTTCGAATGACCCTATGCCGCTGAATAATCGCGGGGCAATGATCTGAATATAAAATATCTCGTCTTGAATGAGAAAATAGCTGATAGCTGTCATGACAAGCGATATTGCGATCGGCACACCTATTATCGCCAGCACAAGGAAGATGATAAGCAATGTAAGCGCCATTGTTAACTCCTTTTCTAAGCATCACCTTTGCAGGAGGAAATTATTATTGAACACAGACTGTTACATTGCAAAATCATTGCTGCGAAAGAGAAACTGTCCCTTTTTCTCCTTCTTTTCCTTTGACGATTTCAATAAGTACTTCGATACCGAACAGAATCATCAAGGCTCCGGATACGGGCATACATAAATAAAAGAGTCCGACTGCGACGCCGTGGACGCTTTCCGTATACACCTCCATGCTTTTCATGGCCCACGGTATGCTGGTGTAGACAAGCGCAATAAAGAAAAACATGCAAACCAGCCCAGCGATAAAGCCGCAAACTTGAGCGATTTTTCCCTTGATTAGAACTTCAATAACGTCTACGAAGATATGGCTTTTTTCGCGCACTGCCTTGGCACTGCCAAACATAGTCAGCCAGACGAAGGCGAATCGGGAATACTCTTCAGTCCAGAGCATGGGTACCTTCCAGATAAATCTATTAAGTACCTGCAGGCTGATGCAGAGTACCAGAAAGGCCATGGAGATAACGATGATCCAGTTTACAATCCGGATAAGTTTATTATTGACTGTTGTCAGGCACATCATAGTATAACTTCCCCCTGCCGGTATGATCCAAGAAACCACAGTTAAAAACCGCTTTCAGCACTGAGCGTAGAGAAATCCAGTATTTCTCCAGTGGAGTGACATATTTTTACAAAAAAGCTCTCTGTGCTAAATGCGAGATTTCGGGATCGATACTTCTCTTATGCTCGCCCTGTACGGCTCTGAATCCCGCCATTCCAGCGGGGTTCAGCCCGACCCATTGACTATTTATTTCACTTCCCTGATTCTGTTGATTAACGGAAGCCACTCGGGGAACTTTTGATACACAGGTTCAATAACTTTGGCCCATTCCGCCTTTTCCTCTTCGTTCGGTCGGTAGACGATGAGGCCGCGCTCTTTTTCAAGCGTTTCAAGATCTTTGGCTTGTTCTGCTCTGGCATAAGGACGTTGCCATACGGCCGATTCCCAAGCCGCCTCCTTGATGGCTTTCTGGTGGGCGGGACTCATTCTGTCAAACACCATCTTGCTCATGGATAGAGGTTCAAGGAAGAAGCCAAGCTCATTGACGTTATAATATTTTCCCACTTCGTAGAATTTACTCAGCAGAACGTTACTACCGGACATAAATTGGGCGTCGATAGTGCCGAGCTGCAGCGCAGAATACACTTCGCTAAATGACATAGTGGTGATGATACATCCAAGAGCCTTGCCAACTTCGGCGTAGCTGGGCCCATAAAATACGCGGGTCTTGACACCTTTGATGTCCGCGGGCTTGCGGATCGACATCTTGGAGTGGATGTTGGTGGTGCCGGTTTCGTGTTGGGCAAGGAGCACGATACCTTTAGCTTCAAGCTTCTTGTTGAGCTCAGCGCCGATCTCGCCGTCAACGACTTTGTATAAATGATCCCAGCCCCTGATGACGTAGGGCATAACCAGAACGGCCATTTCCGGAACATAGCGTTCCATGACCACTGTGTTGGTCAGCGCCAGGTCCACCGTACCCATGACCAAGGATTCAACGAGCTGGGTTTGTTTGCCCATGGTTCCGTTGGGATAGACCTGGACGGCGATCTCGTCGTTGGTTTTCTTGCTCAAAATTTCCGCAAATTTCAGTGCGCCGGCGTGGTAGGGATGGTTTTCCGGCATTTCATGGGCGAGTCTGAGAACCATCTTCTTCGCAGCAGCATTGGCTTGCACGGGAGTCATGAACACAACTGCGGACAGTATACTTGCAAGCACCAGAATGCTTTTTCTGACTAGAGACATTTTTACCTCCTTATTGAGTTTGTTAAAAACTTACTCTGAAATACCACTGACCCGAAACAAATCACTAAATACTACCAGTCATAGTTTCACGAATCAAATATTTTAAGTATATTTCCCTTTATCTTTCCTTCCAATGCTATTTAATTAGCAAAGTCCATTTTACGATAGATAAAAACAAACCTTATTCCTCTTCCTGGAATACAACCTCGCGTTTTTTGCTGACGGCGGGGAGAATGACAAGGATCAGCAGTCCCACGGCTAACAGCAGCATGACCAGGGATATCGGCCGCGTAACGAAGACTGTGTACTCCCCACGCGACAGAATCAGGGCGCGCCGCAGATTTTCTTCGAGCATCGGGCCAAGGATGTAGCCCAGAAGGAGCGGCGCCGGTTCGCATTCGAGCTTGGCGAAAATATAACCAAGAAAACCAAACACGATAGCTACCCACACGTCGAACATGTTGTTATTGCTGCTGAAAGCGCCGATCGTGCAGCAAAGAATAATCATTGGAAAAAGCAGGCGATACGGAATGTTCAACAATCGGATCCACAGTCCAATCAACGGAAGATTCAAAACTATCAGCATCGCATTGCCGATCCACATGCTGGCGATCAATCCCCAGAATAATTCCGGGGTCTGCGTCATGATTTCAGGCCCCGGCTGAATGTCGTGCATGATCAGGGCGCCGGCCATCAGCGCCATGACGGCGTTCGAGGGAATACCCAGGGTCAGCATGGGAATGAATGAAGTCTGAGCCCCCGCGTTGTTAGCGGCTTCGGGACCGGCCACGCCTTCGATGGCGCCGTTACCAAAACGTGACGGATCATCCGCAATTTTTTTCTCGACCGTGTAGGAGGCAAACGAGGAGAGGGTGGCGCCACCGCCCGGCAGGATACCCAGCAAGGATCCAAGGAATGTTCCGCGCAGTATGGGCAGGGCGGATTGCTTGAATTCCTGCCAGGTGAGCCAGATTCGTTTGATCGGTTCCGCCAGCAATTCGCGCTGACCGGAGGTACGTTCAAGATTCGTCGTTATTTCGGCAAAGGCAAACAAGCCCATGGTCATGGCGACAAAACCGATTCCATCGACCAGCTCCGGTATGTTGAAGGAAAATCGCGCCACGCCCGTGGTGACATCGGTGCCCACGATGCCGAACAGCAATCCGAGGAGCGTCATGAGGAGCGCTTTCAGAACCGAGCCGTGCGCCAGCACGATGGCGGAGATCAAGCCGAGCACCATGAGTGAAAAATATTCGGCGGCGTCGAATTTGAGCGCTACTTCGGACAGGACAGGAGCGAATGCAGCAATGACCATGGTGGCAACACATCCGGCGAAAAACGATCCAATGGCCGCAACGCACAATGCGGCGCCGGCCCTTCCCTGTCGCGCCATTTTATGACCGTCAAGCACGGTGATGACCGAGGACATTTCTCCAGGAAGGTTGACCAGAATGGCTGTCGTCGAACCGCCATACGATGCTCCGTAATAGATTCCGGCCAGCATGATCAGGGCCGTTACCGTCGGCAACCCGTAAGTCAAGGGCAAAAGCATCGCTATCGTAGGAACAGGCCCAATGCCCGGCAAAACACCGATGAGTGTCCCGACCAGCGCACCGACAAAGGCATAGAAAACATTCATAGGGGTAGCCGCGACGCCGAACCCCATGACCAGATTATTGATGATGTCCATCATGCACCGCTGCTAAAGAAGGTTGGCCACATGGGTAGCGGTATGGCCAGCCCATAGACAAATAAAGCTGTCGCCGCCAAGCCGAGAATGACGCCGCTAATCAGCGCTTCTTTCCAGCGGAATTCCTCGCTGGCCGTCGATGAGATTAGTACCAGTATTATGGAGGTGAGGATCAGCCCCAGATAGTTCGTGAGCCATATAAAGGAACAGACGCTGAGCAGTACGATAGCCAAGGGCCGCCAACGCCAAACGATTTTCGGTTCCTGCGTAGATCGGAGGCTCAACAAACACAGCAACGCTCCCAATCCAATCAAAATAATACCAAGGGCGCGTGGGAAATAACCCGCCCCCATTTTTGCCGCAGTACCAATAATATACGATCGGGATATTATCAGCGATGCCAGACCAAACCCCATGAACAATAACCCAGAAAGAAAATTCTTGGGCTGACGAATCAATGGCATATTCTCTCCCTACTATTCTCGATGTGACGTGACTGTCTCAAAAAAACAAATTCAGGCAACCATTAACACCATTCCCTCCTCCCTGGACGGGAGTAGAGAATGGACGATAAACGTGCGGCGTATTACTCGATCTTTATGCCGGCAGACTTCACGATAACCCCATAGCGCTCAATCTCCGAGATGAGGTACTTCCTGAAATCCTCTGCACTCCCTGTACCGGCCACCGCTCCCATCTTGGTCAGGCGAGTGCGCATTTCTTCCGTTTGCAGAAGCTCGTTGAGTTCCTTGTTCAAGCGGTCGACGATCTCTTTTGGAGTTTTGGCGGGAGCCATGAGGCCATAGAAAACCGAGGTATGTACGCCTGTAACGCCCAGTTCGTCAAAGGTGGGTACGTCGGGCTTTGCCGGATTGCGTTCCGGGGAACCCACGGCGAAAACCTTGAGTCTCCCCGCCTCGATAAAGGGGAAGCTCGCCGGATTATCAACCATGAAATCGACCTGTCCGGCGACTAGCGCTGTTTCCGCCGGTCCCGTTCCCTTATAAGAAACATGGACTACATCGATGCCAGTCGACTTTTGCAGCATGATGGTCGCGAGATGCTGCGAGGAACCGATCCCGGATGAACCGTAATTCAACTTGCCCGGATTGGCCTTCGCGTAGTCGATGACTTCTTTTGCACTATTGAACGGCGAGGCGGCAGGCACCACAAGGAAGCAGGGTACGGTATAAGCCAGCGCTATCGGCTCGAAATCGTTGACCGGGTCAAAACCCAGGTTCGAATACATGTGGGGATTGACGGCATTGGGCGAAAGCGAGCCCATCAGCAAGGTATAGCCATCGGGTTTTTCCTGGGCGGCCACCGCCGTGCCAATATTTCCGGCCGCGCCCGCTTTGTTTTCGATAACGATGGGTTGTCCGAGACGTTCCGCCAAGGGCTGCGCAATAATCCGCGCGGATGTGTCGACACCGCCGCCGGGTGGCCACGGCACAATCAATTTGATCGGCCTTGAAGGATAACTCTGCGCCATCGCCAGGCCAACACACGACATGGCAGCGACGACAATAGTGATGCTCTTGATCATGCCAACAATTCCTGTATTTCGATAAGCGGTCATTTCTTTCTCCCCTCTCTCTTTGATGAACAACAGTTAAAACGCCATTTTTACGGCTTGCTTGTCTCCCAGCAGGAAAGCGGTCTTTGGACACAGAGCTTGCCACCCGAAATTTCCAGGGTAGTGCCAGTAATGTAGCTTGACGCGTCGGACGCCAGGAAAACAATCGGTTGCGCAATTTCACCCACTTCACCAGGTCGGTTCAGGGCTATATTGTCTATCGGGTTCTTGAGCAGACGATTCATTTCGGTTTCGGTAACACCGGGAACTACCGCGACGACGCGGATCCCATAAGGCGCATATTCCGCCGCGAAGGTGCGGGTCAGGCTGTTTATTCCGATTTTGGTGATCGCGTAAACGGCACGGGTAGGGTTAGGAATCACCGAAGCGATCGAGGAAATGTTGATGATCGTGCCGCCTTTCTTCGATTCTTTCATGTATTGAGCGGCAAGGCGAGCATTGAAAAATACCGCCTTCAGGTTGATGGAGATCATGGCGTCCCAGTCTCCCTCAGTCACCTCGTCGATACGCTTGGATTGTGCGATACCGGCGTTGTTTACCCAGATATCGAGTCCGCCAAGGTTTTTTACCACATTGGCTGCGAAGGCTTTCATTGCAGGAATCGGCAAGGAAGCGGCGCTTGAATTTGCGCGCGAAGGCTGCCATGTCGCTGTTTGCGGGCGCAATCTGAACAGGCTTGAAGAAACCAG
>BNUC01000142.1 GCA_025997075.1 Betaproteobacteria bacterium
TTTATTCATATTTTTCTTCTTTCTTTAGGGAACAAAAAAAACAAGACTTAACAAAGGCTAAATCTCGTTTTAGAGATAGAATTGAAAGAGATAGCGCTTGGCGCTACTCTCTCTCTCTCTCTCTCTCTCGATGTCCTAATATTCATTTATGGAAGTATTATAAGAGAATGTAACGCAAATATTCAACTAAAAAGTAACTATTCACCGTGGGGTATGTATACATGCATACGAGAGTTACTTAACTTGTTAAGTAATTTAATAGATTTAAAAATTATTAACGTAATAAATTATGAAAAAAGTAGGAAATCAATTGATGGAGCTAGAGAATATATTTACTATAGTAAATATTTCTTAAATGGTTTCTCGGTGAATAGTTACCTAAAAAAGACACAATTCTTAAAGATCAATAATTATTTTTTATATCCAGCCGCAATTGCAGTCTTGGCATCTACATAAATTTCAACATTACGGTGTAATAAAACGGATGTACATGGCCATTGTTTATCGTACTTATTTAAGAATATATGTCTTAAAGCAGTCGCCTTACCAATCCCTGTAACAATAACAATAACTTTCTTTGCGTCTAAAATACTCTTAATACCCATACTAACAGCAGTTTTAGGAACAAAATTCTTATTGCCTTCAAAGAAACGAGAGTTTGCATCGATCGTACTTTGAGTTAATTTTATTACTCTTGTAATACTATTCAATGAAGAACCTGGTTCGTTATAAGCAATGTGGCCATTGTGTCCTAAACTAATAATTTGAGCATCTAGACCACCGTGCTTCTTGATTAACGTTTCATAAGCTGCAGCATGTTTTGGGTCAGGAAAATGAGTATTAGCGAGTTTCACATTAATCTTGGTGAATAATCTAAAGTTCATGTAAGCACGATAAGATTCGTGAATATAAATAGAATTAATGTTAATGTATTCATCTAAATTAAAGGTTCTTACTTTACTATAATCCGTTTTATTATTAGCATAATCCAACGCCATGTAATCATACACTGGGATAGCAGTACCTCCGGTTGCAAGACCTAAATTAGCATTCTTTTTCTCCTTAACGGTCCTAATTAAAGATTTAGCAGCGCCAACAGCAGCACCTTTTTCATCTTTAAATATAAATAATTTGTATTTGTATATTTTGTTCATGTTATTTTCCTTCTTCCTTTGTGGACTGTGTTTCGTGTTTAATTTCACCTTTAGCAATTATATCTTTCATGGTCACTTTAATTACATCAGCTTCTTGACCGAATACAGCGTATACCGATTGCGGTGATGGGTCAATGACACCTAAAGCGCCCAGTTCTTTCAAGCGGTCACGACTTACTTTACTCTTATCAACTACTTGAACTCGCAACTTGGTTAAACAGGCATCAATATTTCTAATATTATCACGTCCACCATAAGCACTAATTATTTCAAAGGCTTTATCACGCATCGACGTAGCTTTATTAGTAGCACCCGTTCGGTTTTGTTTCTTTACCCAATCGGCTTTAGTAAATAATTTTGTAGCACCATTTCGTCCAGGGGTTTTTAGATTTCATTTTTTAATGGCCCAATAAAAGATTCATCAATATAACGGTAAATATGCTAGGGACATTATTAATAAGACCCAGGAGTGAGTGCCACCTCCTCTAGCGTCCGGCAATATACCATAAATTACAAAATCAATCATTCCTTGGGAAAATGAAAACGTACAATGTGGCGCAAGTGCTGGTACATAGTAGATAAAGATAGTGGTAATCATTCCAGCTAATCCACACATGATAGCGTGAAAACCTCAGAACAATCAAGGTGCCAAGAATAAGAATGTAAATTCAATAGCCTCAGATGCACCAGTTAAACTACTGACGATTGCTCCGGGTATGACAATGCTACTAGCTAGTTTCCGGTTTTCACCTTTAGGCGCCGCAAATAACATTCCTAACGCCGCTCCAGGTAAGGCGAACATACCAAACACGTAAGCGAAATTGGTATACTGACCAGGAGCAAATAATGAATTATCACCGCCAACTTTTGCGTGTGAACCGTTATAGGAATTGATTAAGTCTTGAACGGTAATGTTATGTTCTGCAACAGGATTATAGCCAATGATTCTCGTAATAAATATCTGCATATTAATATCACCAGTAACTAAGTGATCAACGCTACCACCAGCCCCAGCTAATTCGGCCCAAGTATGACCAGTATCATGTAATGTAACACCGTTGACTATAATAGAATCTGAATTTGTACCTCACGAAGCATAGAAAGAATCAGTTATATTAAATTGCCCACCCACATCAGTAAACCAGAGCATTACGTTTAATATGTGATGCAACCCAAAAGGAGCTAAAGCTCGATTAAAGACGCCATAAGCTAGCGAGGTGACGCCACCATAACGCCCACCATAAGATAAACCTTCACCTAAATAATATAACCCGATTCCTATCGTTGGTCATACCATTGCAAAGAACATACCAACAACACACATGGTTGCAAAAGTAACAATCGGAATAAACCTTACACCGCTAAAGAAACCCAAGGCTTTTGGTAATTGAATAGTTTTATAACGATTATACAAAAAGGCTACTATTACACCTACAATGACACCACCAAAAATAGATGAGGATAATGTTTCAATCCCTATTACATTAGTAAAAATGGCTGAAAATTTTTCAGGAGTAAAGTCATAAAAAAGGAAATGATAATTAGGATCAGTACCCGCAGGATTAATAATTAGCGCTGATTGAAAAATTGAAAAAATGCAATAACCTAAAAAAGTAGATAAAGCAGCCGTGCCTGAATCATTTGTAAAAGTGATGGCAATAGCAATACCGAATAATAACGGCAACACGGCAAACATTATTTGACCGGGCATCATAATGATGCTACCAATAGCTTGACCGATTTCACTAGTAGATTGAGAATTAATGGTCGTTCCAATACCCAAAGCTAAACCACCTATTGGCAACATCGCAATCGGTAACATGACAGCTCGCGAAAATTTCGCCATCGCTTCTCTAAAGGCGCCAGAATTTTTCTTCTTGGTTTTTTCTAAATCAACTTCTCCAAAAGTCAATTTTTTGCGAAATACTGAAGTCATATTATAGCCCTCTCGCAGAAGCGGTTATAGTCATATCAATGGGGTTGGACTTCAAAGTGGTGTTTGTTTCAAAACCGTGAATCATTAATTCAACAGAAATTCATATCGTAATTTTATCAGCTGCGGGTTCAGTTTTTCTAGCAGTTCATTTTAGAATACCACTTTCCGGGTCTATACGAAGTGGATCGAGATATTGATGATGCTTTTCATCAATTTCTAGCGTTCAATAAATATCATCAACACCATGGTGTTCATCAAACCATTCATTAGTCATTTTGTCAGGATACTTATTTTTCTCTGTTTGGTGATGATTGTTGAAATAAACTTCTAAGGTTAATGGCTCTGTCCATTCTTTTGTAGTACGAGAATTAATGGTTTTATCAAAACCGTCAGGTATAAATAAATTAGTTTTATTTAAATCAATTGTAGTGTATGGACGGTTGACTCCAATAGCAATAAAACCAGCACCAAGACCCAATATCAACGCAGAAACACCACCCACAATAGAACGCATAATTATTTTTTTGCGTTTAACAGATTTACGAATTTGATTCGTCACGGAG
The DNA here is from genome assembly GCA_025997075.1 of Betaproteobacteria bacterium. Classification (GTDB taxonomy): domain Bacteria; phylum Pseudomonadota; class Gammaproteobacteria; order Burkholderiales; family Rhodocyclaceae; genus Propionivibrio. The sequence continues at coordinate 3,654 of BNUC01000142.1, forward strand.
TTAGAGGGGGATAATTCAGCCATGTGTAAATAATAAGTGATATATTAATAAAATATTAACTTTTTACACAACTATTGAAAGTTCACCAGTTACCCAAGACTAGGGAAAATACAGTTTGTAAAAACGGGCGAATTATATAAAAAGAAAAGATTGATTCAATAGTTATCATATCATTGTCATGAATCTCTGAGAGATGAGCGGCTTCTAAATGAATTATTAGGCAGATTTTCATCTTGTTCTGTGCCAATTCGGAATAGAGAAATATCAATGTCGTTTAATCTAAATTGGTATGCACACAACAAACCGACAGCGCGAGCGACTTCTTCGAGCTCAAAATCAATGTCACCTAAAGCGGTGGTAGACATATGTATCAAGAAATGAAAATTCGATAAAAGTCAAGCACCATTATTGTTTGTTCAGCTCAAATCATCAGAAAACTTTATTTGAACACTCGTTAAACCTAAATGTGTCATCCAAAGATCGATCATATTGTTTCAAGTAACGTTAAAAGAACCATCAATCTCTTCAAGGATTTCCGAGAAGAACTCTTTGACCAATGTTTCCTTAATTACACCTACATTAAAATATGGGCTAATATCGTCTAGCATCTTTTGGTCATACATATTATTGCCCCATCCTACGCTAGTATAGTCAACTCCATTTTTTGGTTCAAAAATACCGTTATATGCACGAAGCTCTTCTATATTTGATATTTCTTCGATCATGTTATCGCCATTACCACTGCAACCAGTAGATACAAACGGAATAGCAATAAGTGTTCTGCCCACCAACAATGTAAAACCTATTAAGCTACCAATTTTCTTATATTTTTAGGGAATGTTTAACAATTCGGTTGAAAATCTAATTTTCTCTATATACTTAAAATCCTAAAGCGAATAACTTTACTAAACAGTTTAATAACTATTTAAATTTCTGCACAAATATAAATAAGGTGGGTATTTTTATGTATCAAGAAAAAAACAAAACTAGTAAGATTGATTTCAAAATTAATACGGATCTGGCAAAACTACAATGTCAAAAACAACGGGAGCGATATAAGAAAATTGGTAGCTTAATAGGTTTTACATTGTTGGTGGGCAGAACACTTATTGCTATTCCGTTTGTATCTACTGGTTGCAGTGGTAATGGCGATAACATGATCGAAGAAATATCAAATATAGAAGAGCTTCGTGCATATAACGGTATTTTTGAACCAAAAAATGGAGTTGACTATACTAGCGTAGGATGGGGCAATAATATGTATGACCAAAAGATGCTAGACGATATTAGCCCATATTTTAATGTAGGTGTAATTAAGGAAACATTTGTCAAAGAGTTCTTCTCGGAAATCCTTGAAGAGATTGATGGTTCTTTTAACGTTACTTGAAACAATATGATCGATCTTTGGATGACACATTTAGGTTTAACGAGTGTTCAAATAAAGTTTTCTGATGATTTGAGCTGAACAAACAATAATGGTGCTTGACTTTTATCGAATTTTCATTTCTTGATACATATGTCTACCACCGCTTTAGGTGACATTGATTTTGAGCTCGAAGAAGTCGCTCGCGCTGTCGGTTTGTTGTGTGCATACCAATTTAGATTAAACGACATTGATATTTCTCTATTCCGAATTGGCACAGAACAAGATGAAAATCTGCCTAATAATTCATTTAGAAGCCGCTCATCTCTCAGAGATTCATGACAATGATATGATAACTATTGAATCAATCTTTTCTTTTTATATAATTCGCCCGTTTTTACAAACTGTATTTTCCCTAGTCTTGGGTAACTGGTGAACTTTCAATAGTTGTGTAAAAAGTTAATATTTTATTAATATATCACTTATTATTTACACATGGCTGAATTATCCCCCTCTAACTCCGTGACGAATCAAATTCGTAAATCTGTTAAACGCAAAAAAATAATTATGCGTTCTATTGTGGGTGGTGTTTCTGCGTTGATATTGGGTCTTGGTGCTGGTTTTATTGCTATTGGAGTCAACCGTCCATACACTACAATTGATTTAAATAAAACTAATTTATTTATACCTGACGGTTTTGATAAAACCATTAATTCTCGTACTACAAAAGAATGGACAGAGCCATTAACCTTAGAAGTTTATTTCAACAATCATCACCAAACAGAGAAAAATAAGTATCCTGACAAAATGACTAATGAATGGTTTGATGAACACCATGGTGTTGATGATATTTATTGAACGCTAGAAATTGATGAAAAGCATCATCAATATCTCGATCCACTTCGTATAGACCCGGAAAGTGGTATTCTAAAATGAACTGCTAGAAAAACTGAACCCGCAGCTGATAAAATTACGATATGAATTTCTGTTGAATTAATGATTCACGGTTTTGAAACAAACACCACTTTGAAGTCCAACCCCATTGATATGACTATAACCGCTTCTGCGAGAGGGCTATAATATGACTTCAGTATTTCGCAAAAAATTGACTTTTGGAGAAGTTGATTTAGAAAAAACCAAGAAGAAAAATTCTGGCGCCTTTAGAGAAGCGATGGCGAAATTTTCGCGAGCTGTCATGTTACCGATTGCGATGTTGCCAATAGGTGGTTTAGCTTTGGGTATTGGAACGACCATTAATTCTCAATCTACTAGTGAAATCGGTCAAGCTATTGGTAGCATCATTATGATGCCCGGTCAAATAATGTTTGCCGTGTTGCCGTTATTATTCGGTATTGCTATTGCCATCACTTTTACAAATGATTCAGGCACGGCTGCTTTATCTACTTTTTTAGGTTATTGCATTTTTTCAATTTTTCAATCAGCGCTAATTATTAATCCTGCGGGTACTGATCCTAATTATCATTTCCTTTTTTATGACTTTACTCCTGAAAAATTTTCAGCCATTTTTACTAATGTAATAGGGATTGAAACATTATCCTCATCTATTTTTGGTGGTGTCATTGTAGGTGTAATAGTAGCCTTTTTGTATAATCGTTATAAAACTATTCAATTACCAAAAGCCTTGGGTTTCTTTAGCGGTGTAAGGTTTATTCCGATTGTTACTTTTGCAACCATGTGTGTTGTTGGTATGTTCTTTGCAATGGTATGACCAACGATAGGAATCGGGTTATATTATTTAGGTGAAGGTTTATCTTATGGTGGGCGTTATGGTGGCGTCACCTCGCTAGCTTATGGCGTCTTTAATCGAGCTTTAGCTCCTTTTGGGTTGCATCACATATTAAACGTAATGCTCTGGTTTACTGATGTGGGTGGGCAATTTAATATAACTGATTCTTTCTATGCTTCGTGAGGTACAAATTCAGATTCTATTATAGTCAACGGTGTTACATTACATGATACTGGTCATACTTGGGCCGAATTAGCTGGGGCTGGTGGTAGCGTTGATCACTTAGTTACTGGTGATATTAATATGCAGATATTTATTACGAGAATCATTGGCTATAATCCTGTTGCAGAACATAACATTACCGTTCAAGACTTAATCAATTCCTATAACGGTTCACACGCAAAAGTTGGCGGTGATAATTCATTATTTGCTCCTGGTCAGTATACCAATTTCGCTTACGTGTTTGGTATGTTCGCCTTACCTGGAGCGGCGTTAGGAATGTTATTTGCGGCGCCTAAAGGTGAAAACCGGAAACTAGCTAGTAGCATTGTCATACCCGGAGCAATCGTCAGTAGTTTAACTGGTGCATCTGAGGCTATTGAATTTACATTCTTATTCTTGGCACCTTGATTGTTCTGAGGTTTTCACGCTATCATGTGTGGATTAGCTGGAATGATTACCACTATCTTTATCTACTATGTACCAGCACTTGCGCCACATTGTACGTTTTCATTTTCCCAAGGAATGATTGATTTTGTAATTTATGGTATATTGCCGGACGCTAGAGGAGGTGGCACTCACTCCTGGGTCTTATTAATAATGTCCCTAGCATATTTACCGTTATATTGATGAATCTTTTATTGGGCCATTAAAAAATGAAATCTAAAAACCCCTGGACGAAATGGTGCTACAAAATTATTTACTAAAGCCGATTGGGTAAAGAAACAAAACCGAACGGGTGCTACTAATAAAGCTACGTCGATGCGTGATAAAGCCTTTGAAATAATTAGTGCTTATGGTGGACGTGATAATATTAGAAATATTGATGCCTGTTTAACCAAGTTGCGAGTTCAAGTAGTTGATAAGAGTAAAGTAAGTCGTGACCGCTTGAAAGAACTGGGCGCTTTAGGTGTCATTGACCCATCACCGCAATCGGTATACGCTGTATTCGGTCAAGAAGCTGATGTAATTAAAGTGACCATGAAAGATATAATTGCTAAAGGTGAAATTAAACACGAAACACAGTCCACAAAGGAAGAAGGAAAATAACATGAACAAAATATACAAATACAAATTATTTATATTTAAAGATGAAAAAGGTGCTGCTGTTGGCGCTGCTAAATCTTTAATTAGGACCGTTAAGGAGAAAAAGAATGCTAATTTAGGTCTTGCAACCGGAGGTACTGCTATCCCAGTGTATGATTACATGGCGTTGGATTATGCTAATAATAAAACGGATTATAGTAAAGTAAGAACCTTTAATTTAGATGAATACATTAACATTAATTCTATTTATATTCACGAATCTTATCGTGCTTACATGAACTTTAGATTATTCACCAAGATTAATGTGAAACTCGCTAATACTCATTTTCCTGACCCAAAACATGCTGCAGCTTATGAAACGTTAATCAAGAAGCACGGTGGTCTAGATGCTCAAATTATTAGTTTAGGACACAATGGCCACATTGCTTATAACGAACCAGGTTCTTCATTGAATAGTATTACAAGAGTAATAAAATTAACTCAAAGTACGATCGATGCAAACTCTCGTTTCTTTGAAGGCAATAAGAATTTTGTTCCTAAAACTGCTGTTAGTATGGGTATTAAGAGTATTTTAGACGCAAAGAAAGTTATTGTTATTGTTACAGGGATTGGTAAGGCGACTGCTTTAAGACATATATTCTTAAATAAGTACGATAAACAATGGCCATGTACATCCGTTTTATTACACCGTAATGTTGAAATTTATGTAGATGCCAAGACTGCAATTGCGGCTGGATATAAAAAATAATTATTGATCTTTAAGAATTGTGTCTTTTTTAGGTAACTATTCACCGAGAAACCATTTAAGAAATATTTACTATAGTAAATATATTCTCTAGCTCCATCAATTGATTTCCTACTTTTTTCATAATTTATTACGTTAATAATTTTTAAATCTATTAAATTACTTAACAAGTTAAGTAACTCTCGTATGCATGTATACATACCCCACGGTGAATAGTTACTTTTTAGTTGAATATTTGCGTTACATTCTCTTATAATACTTCCATAAATGAATATTAGGACATCGAGAGAGAGAGAGAGAGAGAGAGTAGCGCCAAGCGCTATCTCTTTCAATTCTATCTCTAAAACGAGATTTAGCCTTTGTTAAGTCTTGTTTTTTTTGTTCCCTAAAGAAAGAAGAAAAATATGAATAAA
>BNUC01000143.1 GCA_025997075.1 Betaproteobacteria bacterium
ACGCCTCCCGATAAAAATCGAGAGTAGGCCAGATTGGCTTAGGGTTTACAATACTACGTCATAACTGCTTGAATGTAAACGTTTTATTTCAACTGTTTACGACATCTGCGTATGCAATAGCCCTGACGGACATCACGAGTTGAAGCGATTGAATTCGTGTGATAGAAAGCCTTGGCTAACTATTTCCTGAATTTTATTTAACGATCGCTTGTTAATGAAAAATATCACCATCCGTCAGCTCCAGATTTTCTCGGTGGCGGCAACTCATCTCTCGTTCGCCCGCGCCGCCGAGGAACTGCATCTGACCCATGCGGCCATTTCCCTGCAGATCAAACAACTGGAAGAAGTCTCGAATTCGGTGCTTTTCGATCGTATCGGCAAGCGCGTTTACCTGACGGATGCGGGCGAAGTGCTGCTTGAGCATGCGCGGCAGATTCTCCGCCTGCTCAATGATGTGGATGAATCGCTGATGGCGCTCAAAGGGCTCAAGGGCGGACGCGTATCGATCGCCGTCACAAGCACGACGGAATATTTCGCCCCCGGTTTGCTGGCTGAATTTCGCAAGATGCACCCGGACGTGCGGGTTCGGCTACTGGTCGATAACCGGGAAGCGGTGGCCAGGCTGCTGGAGGACAACGAGGTTGATATGGCGATCATGGGACGTCCTCCGGCGGGCATGGACGCCGAGGCGGTCGATTTCGCGCCACATCCGTTCGTCATCGTCTGTTGCGCGGATCACCCGCTCGCCGGGCGCAGCGGGCTGACCATCAGCGACATCATCGACGAGCCGATGATCGTGCGCGAAATCGGTTCCGGCACACGTTCGGCGATGGAGGAGTTTTTCCGGCTGCGCGCCATCGAGCCGAATATCGTCATGGAGATGGGCAGCAACGAAGCCATCAAGCAGGCCGTCGTCGCCGGTCTGGGGATCAGTTTCCTTTCGCAGCATACGCTTGGGCTGGAACTCTCCACCGGACATCTGGCCGTATTGCAGGTCAAGGGCGCTTCGGTGATGCGCCGCTGGTTCATCGTGCGGCACAAGTGCAAGCATTTGACGCCGGCGCTGGGCGCGTTCTGGGATTTCGTCCTCAGATTCGCCCCCGATTATCTCGAAAAACTGGCTCATCCTGAGCTCATGGCAGTGGAACACGCGCCCTTGCCAGCGTCAGATCCTGGGTGAAGTTCTCCCACGTGGCATAGCGCTCTTCCACATCCTTGCACATGGCTCGCGCGATGATCACATCGAGTGCTTCCGGAATTTCCTCGCGCAGCCGCGACGGTGGCGCCGGCTCGTCGTTGATGACCTGATAAATGATGTTGTAGTTGCTGCTCCCCTGAAAGGGCAGGCGACCGGTGAGTAGCTGGTACATGACCACGCCGAGCGAATAGATGTCGGTACGGTGGTCGAGCGCAAATTCGCGAAGCTGTTCCGGCGACATGTAGGCGGGTGAGCCAATGCCCGAAACCTGCGTGCGTTCCGGTTGATCGACGATTGCGGCGCCGAAGTCGGAAATCTTGATCTCGCCGCTCTCCGGCGTGTCGCCGACGTAGAGGATGTTGGCTGGTTTGATGTCGCGGTGGGTGATGCCGATACGATGCGCGAAATCGAGCGCGAGCGCGCATTTGAAGATGATCTCCACGATGCGTCCGATCGGCAACAGCTTCCCGGCGTTGCAGCACTTCTCCAGCGTGCCGCCGCGCACATATTCCATGACGATATAGCACGGGTCCTCGGCGACGGCGGCGTCGTAGATTTGGACGATGTTCGGGTGAGTCAGCTTGCCGGCCAGCGAGGCTTCATTCATGAACAGGTAACTGTAGAGCTTGCCTCGTTCCGGGTGCTTGAAAATCTCGGGAAAGGCGATCTTGATCGCGACATCGCGTTGCGTGGACGGGTCGTGGCCCAGATACACCGTCGACGTCGTACCGCTGCCGAGGACGCGGATCAGATCGTATTTTCCGATTTTTCTCATGAATGGAAGCGTCGAAGCGTTGCCGAGGCGCTACGCGCGCTGTCGCGCCCTGGCGACAGCGGTGCGAACCTGCTCCGGCGCGGTGCCGCCGATGTGATTGCGCGCGGCCAGCGAGCCTTCGACGGTGAGGACGGAAAAGACATCCTCGCCAATCAACGGCGAAAAGGAACGCAGTTCGGAGAGCGGCAACTGCGGCAGGTCGACGCCGAGTTCCTCGGCCCGCCGCACGGCCAGGCCGACGGCGGCGTGCGCGTCGCGGAAAGGCAAACCCTTGCGCGCCAGATAGTCAGCCAGGTCGGTCGCCGTGGCAAACCCCTGGCGCAACGCCTCGCTCATGGTCTCCGGGCGCGTGGTGAGGCCCGGAATCATGGCGGCGAAAATACGCAGCGTGTCGGTGAGCGTATCCACGGTATCGAACAGCGGCTCCTTGTCTTCCTGATTGTCCTTGTTGTAGGCCAGCGGCTGACCTTTCATCAGGGTCAGGAGCGAAGTCAGATGGCCGTAGATACGCCCCGTCTTGCCGCGCGCAAGCTCGGGCACATCCGGGTTTTTCTTCTGCGGCATGATCGAGCTGCCCGTGCAAAAGCGGTCGGGGATTTTTACGAAACGGAAGCGCGGATTCATCCACAACACCAGTTCCTCGGACATGCGCGAGATGTGCATCATCAGCAGCGAGGCGGCGGCGCAGAATTCGATGGCGAAATCGCGGTCGGAAACGGCGTCGAGCGAGTTTTCGCAAACGCCGTCGAAGCCCAGCTCGGCCGCCACGAACTCGCGGTCGATCGGGTAAGTCGTGCCGGCCAGCGCGGCGGCGCCGAGCGGCAGACAGTTGGTGTGTTCCCTGACATCATAGAAGCGTTCGACGTCTCGCCGGGTCATTTCGTACCAGGCCAGCACGTGGTGGCCGAAAGTGATCGGCTGCGCCACCTGCAGGTGAGTGAAACCGGGCATCGGCGTCCCCGCCTCGCGCTCGGCGAGATCGAGCAGCGCGGTCTGGAATTGCCCGAGCAGGCCCTGGATGTCGTCGATCGAATCGCGCAGATACAGGCGGATATCGGTCGCCACCTGATCGTTGCGCGAGCGTCCGGTATGCAGGCGCTTGCCGGCATCGCCGACCAGAGCGGTCAGACGCTTCTCAATGTTGAAATGCACGTCTTCGAGATCCTGCGACCAGGCGAAAGCGCCGGACTCGATCTCTCCGACGATCTGCGCCATACCGCGCTGGATGTCGGCGAGATCCCCGGCCGAAATGATGTCCTGGCGGGCCAGCATCCTGGCGTGCGCCAGCGACCCGCGGATATCCTGCCGCCACATGCGCCGGTCAAAACCGACGGAAGCGGTATAGCGAATCACAAGCTGGTCCACGGGTTCGGAAAACGTAGCGGCCCAAGTGTATTGGGAAGAAGAAGGAGAAGAGGTGGGGGAAGAAATATCGGTATTCATGATAAAGGCAAGTGTTTGAGCTAAAATCCAAGGGAAGGATACGTTACGACTGCCATACATGCCAAGTATAAAGCATTACGCAACCGGCCATCCCTTGCCGGATTTCCGTAATTTCGGCGTCATGCTGCGTATCCTGCTGGGCGTCAACCTGGGGGCGCTGGCGGCGGCGCTGGTGCAAAGCGATGACATTGGCGAATGGATGCGGCAGTACATCGAAATGTCCATCTGGGTGCAGCCGCTGCTGTTTTTCAACCTGGCATTGCTCGGATTGTTCGCGCGCCTCATCCGCCTGCTGCCGGCGCGCCTGGGGCAAATCGCCGTCATCCTGCTGGTCGTCCTGTCCGCGCTCCTGCAGGTCGACTTCTGGCAATTCATGGGAATTTTGAACGACCAATGGCCCAATAGCGCGCGAGCCGCCCTACTGGCCGCGCTGGCGGCGGGCGGCCTGCTGCTCTACTTCGAAATGCGGGCCAGGATTTTCTCGCCCGCGCTGGCCGAAGCCCGACTGCAAGCCCTGACGGCGCGCATCCGGCCACACTTCCTGTTCAACAGCCTGAACGCCGTCCTCTCCCTGATCCGCTCGGAACCACGCCGCGCCGAGGAAGCGCTGGAAGAACTGGCCGATCTTTTCCGCGCCCTGATGCGCGACCACCGCGACCTCCTGCCGCTGGCCGACGAAATCGCCCTGTGCCGGCATTATCTCGATCTGGAAAAGCTGCGTCTCGGCGAGCGCCTCAATGTCAAGTGGAAAATCGGCGACATCCCGACCGACATGGAAATACCGCCGCTGATGTTGCAGCCCCTGCTCGAAAACGCGGTGTACCACGGCATCGAACCTTCCGGCAAGCCGGGCACGATATACATCAGCCTCGCGCGCAAGGGAAACGAATTGCGCGTGCGCCTGTCCAATCCCTGCACGGACGGCGATGAAACCGTCAAGGGGAACAACATGGCTTTAGCCAACATCCGCGAGCGCCTGGCGCTGTACTACGATCTGGAAGCGCGTCTGGTGACCAGGGAAATGACGCTGCCCGACGGATCCCGCGAATACCGTGTACTCATTGTCCTGCCCTGCAGGAAATAGCCGCCAGCAAGAAATGTGCCGTGGTATATAGAGGAAACAGAGCATGAGCAGGCGTTTGCTTTCCCTCTCCCCTTGTGGGAGAGGGTGCCCCGGCAGGGGCAGGTGAGGGGAAGGATTAACATCAACACGGAGAATGTAGGAGCGAATGAAAAGCTTTTTAACCACAGCGACACGGCGAATACGGCGAAAAGCAAAAAGCGAAAATCGTTTTTGTCTTTGCTTTTTCGCCGTGTTCGCCGTGTCGCCGTGGTTAACTGCTTTTTCCATTGGATCCCATGCACATCAGTTTGAATCGCACCCCCAAAACGGTCGCCGAAACGGAGTTAGTTTTACGATGAATACCATCCCCACATTATCCGTGATGATCGTCGACGACGAAGCGCCCGCGCGCACGCGCCTGCGCGACCTGCTGGCCGACATCGCCGCCGAAGCGCCCAACGTCCTGCTCGCCGAGGCAGCCAACGGGCGGCTCGCGCTCGAAGCGCTGAAGGAGCGCGTGCCCGACGTGATGCTGGTGGATATCCGCATGCCGGAAATGGACGGCATCGAACTCGCCCGCCACGTCGCCAAACTCGACAAACCACCGGCCGTCATCTTCGTCACGGCTTACGACAGCTACGCCGTGCAGGCTTTCGAACTCAACGCCATCGACTACCTCGTCAAGCCGGTACGCGCGCAACGCCTGGCGGCGGCGTTGCAAAAAGCCCGGCCCGGACAGGCCATTGCGCCCCAGGTGCTGGTGGAACTGCAAAAAGGCGCGCGCACCCACCTCTCCTGCCACGAACGCGGACGCCTGCTGTTGATACCCGCGGTAGACATCCTCTACCTGAAAGCCGATCTCAAATACGTCACCGCGCGCACAGTCGCGCGGGAGTTCCTGCTCGACGAATCGCTGACGCATCTCGAACAGGAATTCTCGGAACGCTTCATCCGCCTGCACCGCAGCGTGCTGGTCGCCAGGGACGCCATTGCCGGTTTCGAAAAATGCGCCTCGGACGACGCAGAAACCCAGTGGCAGGCGCTGGTGCGCGACCTGCCGGACAAGCTCCCCGTCAGCCGCAGGCAATGGTCACTGGTCAAATCATATGCAAAACAGTTGAGTTCGTAATGACGGATGGAGCAGGCAGTAGGGCGGAAAAGCGTAGCGCCTTCCGCCGAATGAACTCCCGCAAAGAACCACAACAGCCATGCCGGATTATCGGCGTCACCGCATCCGTGGGAGAGTGGGAGACTTGCAGCAGCTTTTCACGGTCAATCCGGCAGTGTAGACTTCCATATCCGGAGGAAGGCGTGACCACTACGAACCGCGCTTTCTCCCTTTGGGAGGGAGTTGGAGAGAGGGCCGGCTTTTCCGCCCCACGCGAGCCATTAAAACCGCAACAATAGAGAGGAGTCACAACATGGTCAGTGTCGACATGCGCAAGATTTACCACTTCCATCCCGTAGAACCCGCCCCGTCGCCAGACGACCTGCCGACCGGCGGTGATCTCTATTACGAATGCACGGAATGCGCGGGCGTGGTCAGTTCCGTCACCCGCATCAAGGCCGCCTGCACCTGCGGCAATCTGAGTGGCCATGGCGGCGCCACCACGGTGAAAGACCCCGCAAAAGTACGGGTCGTGCGCGGCAAGCTGAAATAATTCCGCGCGGTTTTGCTATTCCGTACGCGGTTCGTCTGGCGTAGCCTGCATCGGTTGGGGTAAGCGGAGCGAACCCCATCTATTCGTACTAAAGATTTGCTGGAATCCGTACGTCAGATGAACGCCGAAAAAGCAGTGCGGACAACCGAGGTGCATGTTTCTTCTGCCGTGGAAGCGCAGCTTTCCGTGGGTTTGAGCCAGAAAGATTTTGTACATATGTTGGGCGTTTCGGTGCGTACTTTGCAGGAGCGGGAACAGGGACGCCGCGAACCTTCCGGTAAAGAAAGGAACAGTACATGGCAAACGAATCAGAAACCAACGACATGCCCGTCGAGCAGGCTGACAAAGCAATCCATCAGGAAACAGACAAATCGAAACTGCTGGCGCTAACAAAGCATGAAAATAAAAGTATTCGTTACGCCATCGCTCAGAATGCCTGTACCCCACCAAAAGCGCTGCCGGAGCTGGCAAACGACAAGGATGTAGATGTCCTTTGCGCTGTAGCAGGGAATGCTAATACCCCGCCGGAAGCGCTGCTACGGATGCTGGTAAATCATGGAAATGAAAGGCGCGGGGATCAACGTATGCTTTGTGCTGTGGCGGAAAACGCCAACTTTCCGCTGCTGGTAAGCGATGAGGAAGCACGTGTACATTGGTATGTGGCAGAGAATGTCAACGCCCCACTGGAAACATTGCTGAAACTGGCAAATGATGAAGATTTATATGTACGTCGTGCCGCGGCTAAGAATGCCAATATCCCGTTGAAAGTGGCTGACGATGAGGGTGAAGATGTACGTGTGGCTGTAGCAAAGAATGCCCACACTCCACCAGAAGCGTCGCTGAAACTGGCAGGTGATGAGAAGACAGAAGTACTTCTCAAGATAGCAAGGAATGCCAGCACCTCACCGGAGGTACTGCTAGCGCTGGCAAATCATGGAATCGTATTTGTACGTTCCGCTGTGGCAGGGAATGCCAGCACCCCGCTGGAAACATTGTCGAAATTGGCAATCGATGAGGATGAACTTACACGCCGTTCTGTGGCAGGGAATCCTAACACTCCGCTGGAAACACTGTTAATCATGGCAAGTGATAAAAGCGGAGAGGTACGTCGTAGCGTAGCAGGGAATACCAGTACCCCACCGGAAACGCTGCGAATGCTGGCAAATGATAAGAATGCAAGTGTGCGTCACGCGGTGACGCAAAATGCTCACACTCCGCTGGAAACGCTACTGAAATTGGTAAGCGATGAAAATGCAGAGTCGCGTCGCGCGGTGGCGCAAAGTGTTTACACCCCGCCTGAGGTGTTGCTGATGCTGGTAAGCGAAGAGGATGTATTCATATGTTTCTATTTGGCGCAGAATGTCCACACCCCGCAGGAAGCGCTACCGATACTGGCAGGCGATAATAATGAAAGTGTGCGTCACGCGGTGGCGCTGAATATCGATACCCCGCAAGAAACCCTGATGATTCTGGCAAATGATGAAGACATAGAGGTGCGGCACGCGGTGGCGAAAAACTCCAACACTCCGATTGATGCTCTGGTAGTGCTCGGCAAGGATACAAATCCCTGGGTGCAACAATCGGCCTTGAAGCGGTTTGAGGCGATACAGCAGAAAAAAGGAAAGAGGCGGATTAGCCCGCATAGATTGGGGTGAGCGGCGCGAACACCAACATTGGGATGAATCATTGGATGGTGTGTCGGGGTTCCGCAAGCTCACCACAACCTATTTGTACTATTCCAGTTCAACGCCCAGCGTAAGCGCCTGACGCTGGGCGTACAGCTTGCCCGCATTCCTGATATTGCCTTTACGCGCGTCGACGATTTCCTTTTCTTCGTCGTTCAGGCGGGACTTGTCCAGATTGTTCAGGCGGGCGTAATGCGATTTGAAAGCATTGTATGCCTCATCTTTGGGCAAGTCCTTTTCCCGGTTTTTGGGCAGACTATAGGCTCTGTCTACATGGGCATACAGGCGCTTGTCATCAACGATTTTGAGAAGATTCCGGATGGCTTCCAGTTCCAGCAAAGCGTTCTTGAGACTGGATATCATGCTTGTGCTGTTGGCGTAGCGTTCAAGGTCGCCCCGCACAATCGCCTTTTCAATCGCTACGATGGCGGATAAATCGCGGCTTTGCCCTGCGTCGCGCAGATACAACAGAAATTTGTTACGAATTTTCCTCAAACTGCTTGCAGCAGAAGTTTCCGCAAGCTCTTTTATCCCGCTTGCTTCCAGCGCCAAAAACCACGCTGTTTTATCGACGTTGTCAGACCTCACTTATCAGTTTGCCTCAAGCCAGTTCTTGCCATAGACCGCTTCGGCGGTTTCGGTACGCAAGCCCTTGCGCCGGATGAAGTCGGCGCCCTGATTTTTTTTCATTGCCATGAGCGCATAGGCAGGAATTTCCGCGTATTTCAGCCATTCCCAAGCCGCTTTATCATCTCCCGCACTGCCAGCGGCTAATGATTCGGCAAGGTAGACTCCGTTTTGCGTCAAACCTTCGCGTTCTGCATTGGTAAGGTAACTTTTGGGCATTGAATCCATGATGTGCTTCCTCGATTTGTTTTTGGCTGCTTACATTCGCAATAGATGGCTGGAGCAGGCGGATATGATTCTATTGACCCACTGTATCCCTGTCCAGCACAGCAAGCACTGCGCGCAATGGGAGAACAATTCGCCGGAAGGGCCATTGCATGAATGCCATTGAAATGAAGGACGACACTTCCCGCGGAGTATGGCAATCCATCTTCCTCCCCCCCCCTCACCCGCCCCTGCCGGGGCACCCTCTCCCACAAGGGGAGAGGGAAAGCAAACGCCTGTTTATGCTTTACCATGACAAATATACTCATGCGATTGCCCTGAAGCTGCCGGCAGGGTAATCGCACACGCAGAAGTCATAAGTCATAAGTCATTGTATCGAAGAGCATTGTCCAATGGGGTAAGACCGAGCAAAGAAGCGCGGTACTCTGGGATTCGGTCAGCGGTTTTACGTCGGGAA
>BNUC01000144.1 GCA_025997075.1 Betaproteobacteria bacterium
GCGGTTCAAAAAATAAAGGCATATGCCAATGTGAGACTCCAAGTAATGCGATTTTCACTGTCTTCCCCTCTAATACCGTTATTTCAAATCAGACGCCCTTTCCATATCGTCCTGCCTCAGCGAGGCGGAGGGCAACAACTACGGCCGTAACAAGGTGCTCTGCGAGCAATACCTGATTGCCCAGTACCGCGAGCATGGCTTTCCGGTTTCGATCACGCGCTACCCAATGGTTTATGGCCCCCGCAATTCCACCCCTGTGCGGGAAGCGCTGATGTTCAAGCGTTTGCAGGAAAAGCGGCCGGTACTCATCCCGGGCGACGGCGCTACGCTGAGCCACCTGAGCTACGTCTTCGATCAAGCCACCGCCGCCTGTGCAATGATGCTCAACCCACGCACCTTCGGTCAGGCGTATAACATGGCTGGCAGGGAATACCATAGCGACGAAATTTATGTCGATGTGCTGGCGGACATCGTCGGAGTCACGCCGGAGAAAGTGTATATGTCGCCCGATCTCGCTGATGAGGCTTACCGGACGATGCCGTATCCGGTGATGCAACGTCATGGCGTGGGGCTGGTGGATTGGCGGGAGAGTTCTGTTTTTTCCACGCGCAAATTTGAAGAACACGTCGGCTACGCGCAGGAACACACTTTCAGGGCCGGCATGGCGGAGACGTTCGAGTGGTACATGCGGGAGCGCATCGGCGAGCACATGACTACGGACTTTAGCCGCGAGGAAGCGATTTTGGCGAAAGCGCTCACGTCCCGGTGAGGCAGGACGATATGGAAAGGGCGTCTGATTTGAAATAACGGTATTAGAGGGGAAGACAGTGAAAATCGCATTACTTGGAGTCTCACATTGGCATATGCCTTTATTTTTTGAACCGCTGTTGCAAGAAAAAAAGCATGAAATTATCGGAGTCAGCGACACGAATCCCGCCGTGGCGCGTGCCTATGCGGAAAAAATAGGGAAAGGGTGTAAGGCATATACTTCATATAAAGATCTTTGCCTCGAACGCAGGCCGGATTTCGCATTTTCCCTGGCACCGCATAATGAAATGCCGGCTCTCGCCTCTTTTCTAATGGACGAGCGGATACCGTTCTCTATTGAAAAACCTGTCGGTGTCCATCTATCCGATGTCGAAGCCTTGTCTGCACGGGCGGATGCAGAAGGATGTTTTGTTGCAATCCCTTTTGTGTTCCGCTACACCGGCTTCATGCAATCCATCAGGGAGCGGGCTAAAGGCGAAAACGTACACAATGCTTCCTTCCGCCTTATCGCGGGTCCTACGAGCCGTTACATTGAAGCCGGGTGTGAATGGATGCTCGACCCGCTTCGTTCAGGAGGTGGCTGCGGCATCAATCTGGCTGTACATTTTCTCGATCTGGCTATCCAGTTATGGCAAACCCCGAGCATTTCCGTCGCCAGCGCCATGACTACCAATTCTGCTTCCGGCGGAAAAATCGAAGACCACTTTTTCGCCGGATTGCGTTGCGGCGCTAAAACCTGCCTGGTAGAAACAGGTTATCTTTACCCGGCTCCAGTGGGTGTTTTCGACATGCATTTCTCTGTGCGAACTGACTCTCACTACTTTGCTGTGCAGGGGCCGGGGAAACTTGAAATCGCGGATTTTTCCGGCAAACGGGAATTTCTGGATGCTACTACCACTAACATGCCGCATTATCCGACATTCACTCTGGATACTCTCGATCGCCTGGAATCAGGCCGGCAACCCATTGCGCGCTTGGCGGATATGATTCCCGTCATGCGATTGATAGAGGCTGCTTACGATATCGCCGGACCTTTACCTGTGCAAAACCCATAGCTTTGACTATATCTTTCATTCTTCGAAGGGGCTTAACATGAATTTTATTTTTCGCCGTATGTTGTTCGCAATATCTTTGGCTGTTTTTATTGCCGCTCCCGCTGTTGCGGCGCCAGTAACCTGGAAAGTCGTTTCCAATACCAGAAACTCCCTTCAGTTCAAGGAAAAATGGCAGTGGTTCGCAGAAGAAATGAAAAAGCGGACTAACGGTGAAGTTTTGGTGGAAGTCACTTCTTTTCCGGAACTGAACTTGAATGGACAGGAGCTAATCCGGATGTTGAACTCCAACCTCCTGGATGTGGGCGAGGTTGTGATTGGATATGTTTCCGGGGATGCCCCGATTCTGGAAGGGGTGCAGCTTGTGGGCATGTATCGCAGTTATGAGCATAATCATGAAGGATATAAAGCCTTCTTGCCGACTGTGCAGGAACAGTTTTCTAATATTATCGGTGGTCGTCCTGTAGGAACCTTTGCTTTTTCCGCCCAGCACCTCTGGAGCAGATTTCCCGTTAATACACTGGCGGATCTGAAAGGAAAGAAAATTCGCGTGTTCTCTGTTTCACAAGCGGACTATATAAATGCTTTGGGAGGCGAGGCCGTATTCATTCCGCTTGCTGACGTATATGTCTCTCTGGAACGTGGTTTGGTGGATGGCTGCATAACAGGCCCGGAAAGCGGCGCGGGGCAAAAAATGTGGGAAGTCACCAAATACATCACGGATTTGCGTTTAGGCGCGGGCGCTGGATTTGTTGTGATCAGCAGAAAAAGTTACGCCGCCCTGTCTGAAAAAAACAAGGCTGTTTTTGATCAACTGGCTAAAGAAATTGACGAGATAGGCTGGAGCATCGGCGTAAAAGATACCAAAGATGGTCTTGATCAAGCTGCCGCGCATGGTATGACGTTGACAATTCCCGGCAAACCGGAATGGCAGGAATCTTTGCAGGAAGTCGCCCGTACGGTAGTTATTCCCAGTTGGGCCAAACGTTCCGGGGCCAACAGCAAAGATCTCTTCAACAAGGTGTTTTCCCCCATTGTCGGTTTTGATGTGAAGTAAGTCTTTATAAATAAGGAGGCAGGAAAATGAGTCCCATTTTTCGTCGTATGATGTTCGCCATGGCTTTGGCTGCTTTTATTGTTATTCCCGCCGTTGCAGCGACACCAGTAACGTGGAAAGTCGTTACCGATCTCAGAACTTCCCGTCAATTCACGGAAAAATGGAAGTTCTTCGCAGAAGAAATGAAAAAACGAACCAACGGCGAAGTCGTAGTGGAAGTCTTTTCCTTGCCGGAACTGAACCTGAACGGTCAAGAACTGGTCAGGATGTTGAACTCAAACCTTCTGGATGTGGCTGAGGTCATAACCGGATACGTTTCTGGTGAAGTTCCTATTCTGGAAGGTGTGCAACTTGTGGGAACTTTCCGGGACTATGAGCACAATCATGAAGGATACAAAGCCTTCATGCCGATTGTGCAGGATAAATATTCAAAAATCATCGGTGGTATTCCTGTAGGAACTTTCGCTTTTGCCACTATGCAAATCTGGTCAAGATTTCCTATGAATACATTGGCTGATCTGAAAGGAAAGAAAATCCGTGTGTTCTCTGTTTCACAAGCAGACTACATCAATGCTTTGGGTGGTGAGGCTGTATTCATTCCTCTGTCTGACATATATGTCTCTCTGGAACGCGGTTTGGTAGATGGTTGCATAACAGGTCCTGCCGCCGGTGCGGGAATGAAATTGTGGGAAGTCACCAAACACGTCATTGATTTGCGTTTAGGCGCTGGCGCCGGATTTATCGTGATCAGCAGAAAGAGTTACGCCGCTCTGTCTGAAAAGAACAAGGCTGTTTTTGATCAACTGGCAAAGGAAATAGACAAGATAGGCTGGAGTATTGGTAAAAAGGATAACGACGAAGGTCTTGAGCAAGCCGCCGCGCATGGAATGACGGTATTGCACTCAGCCAAGCCCGAATGGCAGGAACGTTTGCAGGAAGTCGCCCGCACCGTAGTTGTTCCTAGTTGGATCAAACGCGCGGGTCCCGACGCCAAAGATCTCTTCAACAAGGTGTTTGCTCCCATTGTCGGTTTTGATGTGAAGTAAGTTAATGCATTTTTGTTCCTTACCGTGAGGCGTTTCCATGGGAAAAGTACTCCAGCATCTTGCCGCCGCCATGAATAGAGTATCCTCAATGATGGGATACCTGTCTGGCGGTGGGTTTCTGTTTCTTTCCTGTTACATCGGATGGGAGGCGATTGGCCGTAAATACGGCCTCCCATATACCGGATTTTCGGATGAAATTTCCTCTTATGTGCTCGCGGTTGCCGGATGTTGGGGAATGGGTTATGCGTTGAAAGAAAGCTGTCACGTGCGCATTGAAGTGATCACTTCCCTGATGCCTCGCAGACTGCAAGAATATCTTTCCCTTTTTGCCTTATTTACGTTGAGCGCATTTGGCGCATTCCTCGCCTATTACATGGCGGGTCTCGCTCTGGAATCTTACGAAATCGGCGCCAGCGGCTTGTCCAGCCTGAGGGCGCCTCTCGCCATTCCACAATCTTTAGCCGCCTTCGGACTGGTAATTTTCTCGCTGCATGGCTTCATCCTGTTTTTTTGCCATGTGCTTGGCGTTGATCTTCCCGGAAAAACGGCCTCGTCAGAATCAGAGATATAAGGAAAAAGATAATGCTAGCGCTTTTAATAACCTTGAGCGTCGTTCTCTGCGTGGCCCTCGCCGTTGGTCTGCATGTAGCCGTTGTTCTCGGCTTCAGCGCTGTTCTGACCGGTGAGCTTTTCAGCAGCCGTTCGCTGCTGGATGCGATGGGAACCATCCCGTGGAACCAGATCAGCAACATCAATCTGGTGGCATTACCCCTGTTTATTCTTATGGGAGAACTTCTTCTCGGTAGCGGCGCAAGCGAGGGTATGTATAACGGCTTGACCAAATGGCTGAACCGTCTGCCGGGCGGCCTGTTGCACACGAACATTCTGGCTAGCGCCATCTTCGCCTGCATCAGCGGGTCCAGCGCGGCTACGGCTGCCACTGTCGGAGGCGTGGCAATGCCCGTGCTTCGCCGAAACGGTTACGGCAACGCTATCTCATTGGGTTCTTTAGCGGCGGGCGGAACGCTGGGCATACTCATCCCGCCAAGCATCGTCATGATCGTTTATGGTGTGCTGTCGGAAACGTCGATCGGCCAGCTTTACATGTCCGGTATCGTGCCGGGTGTCTTACTGACAGTGATGTTCATGGTGGTTATTATTGTGTGGAGCATGTTCCGGCCCGAAATCGCGCCCAAAGCGCTCAGCAGCACCTGGAAAGAAAAAATTATTGCCTTACTTTCACTGTTGCCGCTCATTGTCCTGATGTTTCTGGTGCTAGGCACCATTTATCTGGGCATAGCAACCCCGACCGAAGCTGCCGCGCTCGGCGTGGTAGGCTCTCTGATCATCGCGGCATGGAACAGGAAAGTGAACCGTGAAATGCTGCGCAAAACCTGCCTTTCTACGGCCGGTACTGTGTCGATGATTGTGCTCATTCTTATGGGCGCGTCCATTCTTTCGTTCGTGGCGTCCTACCTCGGTATCCCTGCAGCCATTACCGCGTGGATTACGGAGAAAGGTGTTACGGCCATGCAGTTTGTGCTGATGGTCATTGTTGTTTTTCTGCTGCTCGCCTCGGTTATGGAGAGTCTCTCTCTGGTAGTGCTTGTCGTGCCGGTTATCGTGCCGGTGCTAAAAACCTTACATGTCGATCTGGTCTGGTTCGGTATTGTTCTTGTGCTGGTCGTTGAAGTGGCGCTGATTACGCCGCCTGTTGGCTTTAATTTGTTCATCATGCAAGGAATAGCCAATAAAGTGACTGTGGGTGATCAGGGAAAACACTCAGATGTCTTTATGGGCTCGCTGCCGTTCGTGTTCGCAATTTTCCTTGTACTTGCCCTGCTGTTACTGGCGCCAGGAACCGTCTGGCTGCTGAAAGTATAACTCGGGTACGCTTCATCATCTCGCCAAAAGCTGGAAGCGGCATGTTCCATAAAGGAAAGAAAATGGAAAAATACTGTAACATCTTCAAAGAGATACTGATCAAAGGCATGTGCGCCAAAAACAGAATAGCCATGATGCCAATGGGAACCAATATGGCCGAACCAAGTGGAGCGATTAACGAACGGCACATCAGGTATTACGAACAGCGAGCAAAGGGTGGTACAGGCCTCATTTTTGTAGAAAATGTTTGTGTCGATTTCCCCTTGGGGATGAATGGCCCCACACAACTCCGCTTTGATCACGACCAGTTTGTCCCAGGGATGTCAAGACTGGTCAGCCTGATACACAAATATGGCGCATGTGCCGCTATACAGATCAATCATTCAGGAGCCGGCGCGATGCCGAGCCGTATTGGCATGCAATGCGCCTCTTCATCGGACAGACCTCACAAGGCGGGGGCGGCAATACCGCGGCCTCTTGAAAAAGACGAACTTTTCGCAATCGCCGAAAAATATGGGCAATCGGCTAAACGCGCTGTCGCGGCAGGTTTCGATTGTGTAGAAGTCCATTGCGGACACGTCTATCTGATAAATCAATTTCTTTCTCCCTACTACAATCATCGCACGGATGAATATGGTGGCAGTCCTGAAAATCGCGCGCGTTTTCCCCGCATGGTTCTTGAAAAGGTTCGTGAGGCCGTGGGGTCGGGCTTCCCGATCAGTATGCGTTTTTCAGTGGATGACTTGATCGAAGGCGGCAATACGCAAGAAGACGTATTTCAGCTTTTGGAATATTTGAACGATCTGGTCGACATCCACGACGTTTCCGTGTGCGTCGGAGATACGGTGTTTTACATGACGAGCGGCATGCATTTCGAGGATGGTTGGCGCGCAGACATGACGAAGAAGGTGCGAGAAAGATTCCAGAAGCCCATCATTATCCAGGGCAACATTCAAAAACCCGCGGTAGCGGAGCGATTGCTGTCGGAGGGGATTGCTGACCTGATCGGCATGGGACGCGCCCTGATTGCCGATCCTCAGTGGGTAAATAAAGTAAAGAAGGGTTGCACGGAGGAAATACGCCCGTGCATCTATTGCAATATCGGTTGCACACACAGCCGCAATGTTGGCATGAAACCGATTTGCTGTACCGTTAATCCGGATATTATCGAAGAAAACGAATACCAAACTCATCAGGTCAAGCAATTGACCAATGTCGTCGTCGTCGGCGCAGGGACCGCAGGACTGGAAGCGGCATGTACGGCAGCGGAAGTGGGATGCAACGCGTTTGTTCTAGAAAAAACCGCCCAAACTGGCGGTTTGGCGCGGCTGATTTCGCGATTACCTGCAAAGCGTCGTTTGGCGGACTTGACCGATTGGTTGGAAATTCGGGCGGACCGTCTGAAAAATGTGCATATCCTGACCAATCAGAAAGCCACCCCCGAAATACTTAAAGCCTTAAAGCCGCATATATTGGTCAACGCAACGGGTTCGACGTCATTACTTCCAAAAATTCCCGGCTTGCTCGAACACATTGACAAAAAAGAAAGCCATGTTTATTCAATTATCGGGCTGTTGAACAGACTGGAACAGCTCCGGAACTGCGAAGCTCAGGAAGTGGTCGTTGTTGGCGGCGGAGCCGTAGGATTGGACGTGGTGGAATATTTTGCTCTTAAAGGAGCAAAGACAACGGTCATCGAAATGATGCCGGCTGTAGGGCGTGATCTGGATATCACAACAAAAGACTACATGAATGATTTCATCAAAAAGCATGCCGTCACTGTGATGTCCCATACCAAATTACTGGAAGTGCAGGATCAGTGTTTTATCGTTGAAAGCCGGGGGACGTGCAAGTCCGTTTCGTTCCGGATTGGGGTAGTATGTCTTGGTATGGCGTCTGCTAACGAAGGTCTTGAAGAACTGAAAGACTATTGTGCGGTAAATGAAGTTATCTTTTTAAACATCGGCGACAGTAAGCGCGCCAGAAAACTGATCGACGGCACAGAAGAGGCCAGAGATATTCTTTTGAGCTTATCCTCAATGGGGCGGCTTTAGTCAGGAATTTGACTCCAGATGATAAATTTTATGTAAAAGGTGGTTCAATATGAGCAATTTCAAAATTTATCCACTTTTGGTAGGAGTAAACGTCAGAGATCGTTCACAGCTCGCGTATCAATCGGTTCTATTATGCTGCCAGCAATGATTAACGAAGGTTATGATATGAAATTCGCACTTGCGACTATCGCATCTGCCGGAATATTAGGTGTAATCATACCGCCAAGCATAACTTTTGTAATATATGGGATGGCGACTAGCTCATCCATTGGCGATTTATTTTTGGGTGGTTTTATTCCTGGGATATTGCTTGCATTTGGTATGTCTGTTTACGCAATTTACTGTGGAATGAATAACTTTAAAGAGAAACAATATCAAGAATTTAGCTTTAGGGTAGTATGCGAATCATTTAGAGAGGCTTTTTGGGCGATTTTGACCCCGGTTATTGTTTTGGGTGGAATTTATTTGGGCGTATTTACTCCTACAGAGGCAGCGGCTGTAACTATCCTGTATGGAATGCTTGTAGGTCTTTTTATTTACAAAGAACTGTCACTAATGCAAGTTCTGGAAATAATGAAATCTTCAGTAAGAACCAGTGCAATGATTTTGTTTATTGTTGCTTGCGCTTCTGCATTCTCTTATGTTCTTACTCTTGCTCAAATTCCAACCGCTATAGCCCACTGGCTTACCAATATATCAGCTGGTGATCAATTTGTCTTCCTGGCTTTAGTTACAATATTTCTGCTGATTGTCGGAGTTATGATGGATTCAGTGCCGGCACTATTGATTTTAGCGCCCATATTAGCTGTACCGGCACTAGGAGTAGGCATTGATAAAGTTGCTTTTGGAATAATAATGTGCGTTAATTTGTCGATTGGATTACTAACACCACCCGTAGGTATGAATCTATATGTGGCAGCATCCATAGCTAAACAACCTGCGAGTATGGTCATAAACAAACATCTTTTTATTTACATTTCACTTGCTTTGGGTGTTCTAATTATATTGATGGCAGTACAAGATATTATACTGTTTCTTCCTCATTTAGCCAGGAAATGAATACTTTTAAATATGAAGCAAGATAATGAGAGAGGATAAGAAACATGGAACAGAGTAGCGGCGATTACCGTCTTGATGCCGTACGACTTGAGCGGCTCGTATCCACAATTTTTC
>BNUC01000145.1 GCA_025997075.1 Betaproteobacteria bacterium
ACTTCTCGGCCTTACGCAAGTTCGCGCTCTCGCTCTTGCGCAGGGATTCCACCTATCCCAGGCGCAGCTTACGTTCCCGACGTAAAACCGCTGACCGAATCCCAGAGTACCGCGCTTCTTTGCTCGGACTGGTCCCTCGGGGATAAATCCATATGCGATTACCCTGAACGTTGGGATAACTCATCGGCTGTCACGTTGGGGTTCGCTGCGCTCACTCCAACCTATGCGAGCTGACTGTCTTCTGTCCTCTGTCCTCTGTCCTCTGTCCTCTGTCCTCTGTCCTCTGTCCTCTGTCCTCTGTCCTCTGTCCTCTGTCCTCTGTCCTCTGTCCTCTGTCCTCTGTCCTCTGTCCTCTGTCCTCTGTCCTCTGTCTTCTGTCCACACTCACGGCGCAAGCGCTTCCAGCAGCCCTCTCAGATAGCCCGCGCTGAACGCGGCTGAACCGGAGGCGTCCGGAACGTAGTCGAAGGGTTCGACGCCGATGTCTCCGGCATAGTTATTCCGCTTGAGCGCGGCCAGGATGGGCGCGAATTTCATGGCGCCCTGTCCCGGCCCGCGACGGTTTGGATCGTTTACCTGAATATGCCCGATCACTCCCGTGGGCAGCCAGTGATCGATCAGTTCGGGCACGCTTTGGGTTTCGTTCAGACCGGCGGCGCTGCAATCGATCATGGTGCGCAGGTTTGGGTTGTTGAGCGCGCGCACCAGGTCCGCCGCTTCGGCCACGGTGTTGATCAATTGCGTTTCGTGCCTTGACAGCGGCTCGATGCAATAGACCACGCCATTGCCGCGCGCCGCGTCCGCGACCTGACTCAAGCCTTCCTGCAGGCGCGCCAGCGCGACGGCATGGGTTTCGCCGGGGGGAATTTCGCGCTGTTTGGGCGAGCCGTGCACCAGCACCTTGCCGCCGAGTTCGGCGCACAATCCGGTCAAACGCTTCATCACCGCCAGCGTGCGCGCGCGCAGGGCGGCGTCCGGGTCGGTCAGGGACAGGCCGGCCGGTTCGACCAGCAGCCAGTGCAAACCGGTGACCACCAGGCCGAAGGATTCGATCGTCGCGCGGATTTTGGCGGCTTCTTCGGCCGAAATGGTTTCAGGGGTTTCGCTCAGGGTGAACGGCGCGACTTCCAATCCGTCATAGCCCAGCTTTGCGGCATATTCGCATTGCTGCGCCAGTGATTTACCGGCGAGCACTTCGTTGCACAGGGAGATACGCATATCCCAAGTCTCAACGCGCGGATGTCGCAAGCTTGACCGGTAAACCGGACTCGGCGGATTCATAGATGGCGCGCACCAGCGCGACGGTGTTGCGCGCCTGTTTTCCGTCAATCTCCAGCGGCCCGCCGGAGCGCAAGGCAAGCACCATATCCTCAATCTGGTGTTGATGTCCCGCAAAACTGATCTGCTTCGGGTCGCTGGCGCCTGATCCGGAGTGGCTTTGGGACGAAGCCAGCAGACACGCGTCTTCCTCGCGGGCCTCGCGAAATTCCCAGCGCACGATACAGTCATCCTCGATAACCGCCGAACCGAACTCGCCGCAGATTTCAATGCGTCTTTCCCATCCTGGATAGGCGGCGGTACTGGCTTCCAGCGAACCGAGCGCGCCGCCGGCAAACTTCAGCGAGGCGCAGGCGGTATCTTCAGCCTCGATTCCCAGGTGCACGCGGCGGGTCTTCCACGCGAACACTTCTTCCGGCATCCCGGCCAGCCATTGCAGCAGGTCGAGCGCATGGATGGCCTGATTCATCACGGCGCCGCCGCCGTCCAGCGCCAGCGTGCCTTTCCAGCCGGTGTAGTAAGCTTCGCTGCGATACCATTTGACATACGCGCTGCAAAGGCACAGCCGCCCGAAGCGGCCGGAATCAATGGCCGCTTTGACCGCGCGGGCGCCCGCCGAAAACCGCGCCTGGAAGATGGCGGCGACCTTTACTCCGGCCTTGTCCGCCGCCTCAAGCAGGGTATCAACGCGTTCGACCGTGATTTCAATCGGTTTTTCGACAATCACGTGTTTCCCTGCGCGGATCGCTGCCAGCGCCGGTTCCAGATGCGCGCCGCTGGGCGTCGTGATGCAGACGACCTGGATATCAGGGCGGGCAAAGAAGGCCGCCGGATCATCGGTATGGAAGGGAACGTCATTCTCCTGCGCGAAGCGCTGCGCAAATTCTTTCTTGCAATCCAGCGCGCCCGCGATATGAACGTTTTGCCTGGCGCTGAGCGCTTTGATGGCCTTGGCATGGTAGTTGGCAATCATGCCGGTTCCGACCAGGCCGAAGCCTATCGGTTTTGAGTTCAAGTTATCGTTCATGGTTTTTCCTTCTGTTATTACGCCCGGAGGCGCCTGATTCATCGTAAAACTAACTCCTTAGACCGACAGGCCTGAAGGCCTGTCGCTAATTTCTTGCTGGTTTTAATTTCCTTCAAGCGGTTTTTTGCTTTTTTTGAACAGCTTGAAAAATCCGGTCTGACTCAAAATCATAAAGACAATGACAGTCAGAAAGAAAATACAGATTGGCCGTTCGAACATGGTGGCGAAAGAACCGTCGTGGATTCTCAAAGCCCGGCGCAGGTTGGAGTCAGTCATGGGCCCCAGGACAACTCCCAAAAGAAAAGGGGCCGCGGGAAAATTCGCCGATGAAAGAGCCAGTCCAAGAATGCCAAAAACAAACATGATCTTTACATCGAACATGTTGTAATTGATTAGATAGGCTCCAATTACACAAAGGGTAAAGATGATGGGCATAATGATTTTCTTGTTAATCCGGAGAATCCGTACCGTTCCTTTGGCAATGAACAGCGCCAGGATCCACATGGCGAAGGAAGCAAAAATCAGGTACATCCCAATGTTGTAGATAAACTCCGGAGTCTCGGTCATCAGGAGTGGCCCCGGGCGATAGCCATGCATCAGAAAAGCCGCCAGGAGCACGGCTCCAGGCGCAGAACCGGGAACCGCGAGACTCATGATGGGAATGAGTCCTCCGCCTATACAGGCGTTATTGCCCGCCTCTGCGGAAATTATCCCCAGAGGGTTTCCCTTACCGAAACTTTCGGGATCCTTGCTTCGCGATTTGCTTACCCAGTAGGAGAGCCAGCCTCCTACGTCTTCCCCGACTCCGGGAATAATTCCTACCATTACTCCGATAAGGGCGGATCGTACCGCCGCCACGGCATTTTTTATCATCAGTCCGAAGCCCTTGAATATCTCAAATTTTGAGAGTGGCAGAATGTTGTCGTCAGCACTGTCCTTAAAGGCCCGGACGATTTCAGGAAAACCGAAGAGGCCTATCATTACCGGGATAAGCTGAACTGTGGCCATGAGGTTGACGTTCCCGTAGGTAAAGCGGGGAATGGTATCCACCGTGTCCAGACCGATCTGTGAAACCAGAAGTCCCAGAACGCCGGCTATCCAACCCTTCAAAGCGTTCCCCCTGGCAGTGAGAGCGCCACAGATGAGGATGCCAAAGATTGAGAGAAGGAAAAATTCCCAACTGGTGAATTTCAGCGCCAGGGCGGTAAGCAGGGGGGTAAGCGTCAGCACAAAAATGACCGAGACAAGAGTCCCCAGGCAGCTCGCGGTTTCAGCGATGAAAATCCCCAGGCCTGCTTTCCCCTGGTTAGCCATGGGAAATCCATCCAGAGCGGTGGCCGCCGAGGCCGGGGTACCGGGAATATTGATCAGTATGGCTGATTGACAACCTCCGGATATGGCTCCCACATACACGCCGATGAGCGAAATCAGGGCAGTTTGATGAGGAAAGTTAAAGGTTAGTCCGGTAAGAAGGGCTATAGCCATCGTGGCGGAAAGCCCCGGAAGCACGCCCATGATAAGTCCCGCTCCGGTGGAAAGAAGCAGAACCATAATATTTAAGGGGGTCGTAACGATCAGAAAAGCCTGTGCCAAATATTCTAATGCCATTTATGGCTCCCCTTAGGGTAATGAAGTCTGAAAGATGACTTGAAACAACAAAACAATGGCTCCAACAGTACCAAGATCAATAAGGGCGATTTTCCAGACCTTCCCGACCCGTAGGAAGATGAACATGCAAAAAAGAAAAATGAGGGTAGCTATCCAGAATGGAAGGTTTGCCATCATGAAAAATACATAGATCCCCATGAAGGCGCTACCTATGGTCATTTTGCGGATATCCGGATTACCAGGAATCGTCTTTATCCATTCCGCGAAATCCTTTCTCTGTTTTTTCAAGGAATTTCCTTCCCCCCGAAGACTTTCAAAAAACATGAGCACACTGAGAAGGATAAGGATAGTCCCCAGAATAATGGGAAGAAACGCTGGGGAAATTACAAAAATCTTGATATTGAAAGGGGGATTGGCAGCGTATTGGTAGATACCAAACCCTTCATATAAAACATAGATCCCAAAGACGGTAAGGGCAATGGAAAAAACAAAGTCCTTGTTTTTTGATTGCATCATAGGAACACCTCAAAAACCTCAAAACTAATCAGGCCGTTATGATCACAAAAAGGCATTTTTATTTTTAAAGCGGAAGCCGGAAGAATTTTTATGTATAACTCAACATTCCGGCCTCCGCTTTTTTTATGGCCGTTTAAAACCAAACTTGGCTGGGTCGATGGTTATCGCTTTGGCATCCCAAAGAATATAAGCCGCCCTACCCGCAAATCCCTCAAGGAATGTCTGCGAATCCGCGCGGTTCCTGGGGATTACCGAGAAGCTCCGGCTGGCCGTAAAATCAAGGAATGCCTGATCTTTAACCGCAACTTCGAAGGCAGCGTCGATCTTCTTGAGTTTGTCCTCCGAAAGACCCTTGGGAAGCAGAATGGCTGTCACTTCTCCCATCGGGAGGAATTTGGCCGCTTCAGGATAAGCTTTCTTGATGGAGGGTACGACAACCCCAGGCGCCAGAGTGATATCTTCTTCAGCCAGAGTAGCCAGGGCCTTTACCTTTCCAGCGATAATCAAATCCTTGTATTCCGCCAGGAGCTGGGGAGAGAAATCCACTTCTCCTGCGAGAGTCGCAGTTAGCGCCGGGCCACCACCGGCATAGGTAATATGTTTATAGTCCGCCCCGGCCACAGCCTTGACCACCTCGGCGCCAAAATGACCTCCGGAGCCAATGCCTGCGGTGCCGGCGGTGATTTGACCAGGCTTGCTGCGGATGGCGTTAATCAGATCCTGGATAGTGTTATAGGGAGAATCCTGCTTGACTATCACACAATTGGGAGCATAGGTGGCAACCCAGATTTCCCAATCCCTGAAAGTCTTGTCGGTATAGCCGTTGATCGGCATGGTAGTAAAGGCAAGCATCCCGTTAGCCAGTATGGAATAGCCGTCAACCGGGGAATTCTGCACATTCAGGGAACCCGCGCTGCCGCCAGCTCCGGGGGTATTAATCACATTGATGGTAATTCCCAAAGGCCGGCCCATGGCGTTGGCCAGAGCCCGGGCAGTCAGGTCGGTAGTACCGCCAGCCCCATAAGGAACTGTCAAGTTAATACTCTTGGTCGGCCAATTTTCCTGTGCCGTAGAGGAGAGGCAAAAACCCGCCGCCAATAAGAGAGCCAGAATTTTCTTCATGTGGAACCCCTTTCGTTAAAATAATTTAAAAAATACCCTGAGCAGTACGTTTTATACATTTCACAAATGATAAAATTCTCCTTTCATAAATAAACTCTCATGTTGCATGGATAGCGCCAACATGTTGAAGAAATCAAGAGATATCGGCGCCATGTGAATGTTCATATTTTTTCCGCCTGTTGTTGCGCCCGGAGGGCCAGTTCGCAAACCTTGAAACAATGCGCGTGACTCATGGCCGTTTCGGTTCGATTGAAGATGTCCTGCTGCAAGTCCGTGTAGTACGAAAGCGGCGCGGAAGAGCAGTCCACATAACGGCTACTCCCGTTGTTGACCAGGAACAGATGGTCCTTGCCCGGACGGCCGGAAATGTCGATGTATTTACGCAGCTCGATATAGCCTTCCGTGCCGAGAATCGTGAGGCGTCCGTCGCCCCAGGTATCGAGCGCATCCGGCGTAAACCAGTCGACCCGGATATAGCCGCTGGCCGTGCCGTGCGACAACAGGATTTCGCCAAAATCCTGTAAATCCGGATCATCCGGATGGCCGATGTTGCCGTAACGCGACGCCACAATCCGTGCATCGTCAGCGCCGGTAAAGTGCAGGAACTGGTCGATCTGGTGCGAGGCCACATCGACCAGAATGCCGCCATAGGCCTGCGGGTCGAAGAACCAGGCCGGGCGAAGATGTTTGTTGAGGCGGTGCGGCCCCAGTCCGATGGTTTGCAACACCCGGCCGATGGCGCCGGCGCGCACCAGTTCCGTGGCCGTGGTGACGGCGCGAACTTCGAAGCGCTCGGTAAAATTGACCGAGTAGATACGTCCGGTTTCCTGCCGCGCGCGTTTTACCTCGTCCAGTTGCTCGAAGGAAATGAGCCCCGGCTTATCGACCATGAAGTCCTTGCCATGACGCATGACTTCGATGCCCAGGGCCGCGCGGTCACGGGGAATGGCCGCGCAGATCATCAGTTGAATGCTTTCATCCTCAAGCAACTGGCGGCGATCGGCGACGCGCGCGATGTCGGGGTAACGCTTGACGAAACCGGGAAGGGTCGGCGGATCGCCGTCCGTCCAGTAAGCCGCGCATTCCGCGCCGATATTCAGCAGGCTGGTCACCTGATCATAAATGTGGCGGTGATCTATGCCGATCACCCCGAAGCGCAATTTTGGAAATTTACTCATGGTCTGATTGAATGGCCTTCAAGGATGCTTGACGAAAATATCCGCTGAACCGGCGGGGCTTCAGGCGTCTTGATGCGTTCGAGGAGCAGGGCGGCCGTGGCGACGGCCATCTCATGTTCCGGACGCTGTATGCAGGTCAGACGGGGACGGAGCACGCCGGCCCATTCCGGGGTGCCGATCATCACCACTGAAATATCCTCGGGCCAGCGAATGCCGTGATCCTGAAAATAAAGCAGCGCGCCCTTGGCGATGTCGTGATGCCCCAACACCACGGCGGTGACTGCGGCGCCCAGGGTTCCCGACAGCTTTTCCGCCATCCATCGACCCGCGGCTTCGGAAAGTTCCCCGGTCAGCACATTCTCCTGGTCGGCCGCCAGCCCATACTCGCGCAAGGCGGCCCGATACCCGTCCACGCGGTCGCGCACGTTGGGGATGGGGGAATCCCATCCGGCAAAAGCAATGCGCCGATGCCCCGCGTCAAGGAGACGCCGGGTGGCGATAAATGCGGATTGAAAATTGTCGTGGCCGACAAAATCATGTTGCAAGGTCGAGTTCGGAAAGGAACGTTCGAGCACCACATAGGGAATTCGATGCTGTCGCAGCAAGGCGGTATTGTCTTCCAGCGACAGGGCGCTGCTCAGGATGCAGCCGTCAATCCGCTGCGCCACCAGCCGTTCCAGAATGAGCCGCTCCTGCTCGACGTTTTCGTCACTGTTGCACAGCGTGACCACGTAGCCTTCCTGCCGGGCGAGAGAAACGATTTCGACGCACATGCGGGTGAAAAACGTATTGCCGAACTGGGCGACCACGACGGCCAGCAATCCTCTGCGCTTACCCCGGATGCTGCTGGCGGCCGCGTTCTTCACATAGCCAATCTCCGCCGCCGCCTTGAGCACCCGTTCCCGCAGGTCCGGGCGGATGTAGCGCTCGTTGTTGCTGAACACATAGGAAACCGTGGCGATGGAAGTCCCCGCCTTGTTGGCGACATCCTTGATCGTGACCGATCTCCCTGTTTTTTGTGCACTCATCTGTGTCGGCGGTATGAAAACGTTTACTTCCCGTATGGAAACGTTTACTTGCTTGTATTTTCATAAGGCCGATGCAGATTGTCAAGCGGAATCCGTGACAACATAATTCTGGATTCCGGCGTGCGCCGGAATGACGAGGTAGTAATTCCCGTGGTCGCCCATGACATTACAATGGTTCGTAGCTTGGGTAAACCGAAGGCGTAACCCGACATCGGACGTGGAGACAAACACAGCCGCCCATTGTCGGGTTTCGCTGCGCTCACCCAGCCTACAGGTTCCGGACTACGGCTTGTTGCCTGGTTTCTCGTCGATAGCGGTGGTAAATAGGGTATAGGTTGGCGGTGAGCGCAGCGAACCCCAACACACCAGGCAACGAGCTTATCCCGATGTTGGGGTTCGCAAGCTCACCCCAATCTATGCGAGCTTACGTATGGCGCGGCGGTGAAGCTGACTTTCTCCATAATGGATTACCGACAATAATCTTCCGCCATCGCATCAACGGATTTATTGTTATATCGGCTGCCCATTTCCCCTACTTGATAATACCATTTCCCATCTCTCATATGAGCATTAGCCCAACGGCTACTATGGCATTGAACCGAATATATTTGATAATTTTGTCCATTAACCTTGGTGTTACCGGCGTTGCCGATGGACTTCACCCCTTTGGGCGTACCGCTGCCAGAAGATGATGCTCCACCTCTGGATGATGAAGAACTTCCAGACGAACTGCTATCCGTGTAGCTGCCACCGCCGGACGCCATGCCCTCCGCTGCCACTTTCCCTAAATACTCGATTCCTTTGGCGATACCTCCCAAAACAGCCATACTTGCCCGATTGCGCCCCTCCAAGCTCGCCATAGCATCCCGGCATTTTTGTTCGCCCCCGCATGTACCCAAGAGACTGTAGGGATGGCTCACCAGATACCCTTCTGATAACGGGTCGGGATGAAACATGCCGATAACGACATACTTATCACCTTCCCACTTGCCAGCACCCTTGCCCCGAAGAAAATGATTTAAATGTTTGTCATTTTTGCTTAGTGACAATATGCCAAAGCCTTTTCGATTATGATTTACAATTTCTCCATTGTAAGTAGTTCCATTCGACCAAATCAAAGTACCCACGCCATTAGCTATACCATCCTTCCATTCACCAACGTATTTATTGCCGTCTGCCCAAGCATACGTCCCTTGACCTTGGATTTCTCCATACTGGAATTCACCTTCATAACAATCCC
>BNUC01000146.1 GCA_025997075.1 Betaproteobacteria bacterium
ATCGGGTAATTTTTGGTGTGCGGCAAATACCCTCCTTTATCTCCGCATACCATGCGGAGAATAACTTGCGCTTGCGGAGAATGCGTCCCATAATCCCCGCATGAATAGCGGCGATTACACTTACATTTGGCAAGCCAGTGACTGGCCAGACTGGCGCTATGATCTGGCGGCGCTGGCTGGACCCGTGGCCGAGGTCAGTCGTGCTCAAGGTTTATTGATGGGGCGTCTGGCCGATGTCGGCATGGCCTTGCGCGATCAGGCGAGTTTGGCCGCGCTTACCGAGGATGTGGTCAGGAGCAGCGAGATCGAGGGGGAACAACTCAATGCCGAATCCGTGCGCTCATCCATCGCTCGCCGCCTGGGCGTGGACATCGGCGCTCTGCGCCCGGTGGATCGTCATATCGAAGGTGTGGTCGGGATGGTGCTTGACGCCACCGCCAACTGTAAGCTGCCCATGTCGCGGGAACGCCTGTTCGGCTGGCACGCCGCATTGTTTCCAACCGGCTACTCAGGCCTGTCCAAACTCAAGGTTGCTGGCTGGCGTGATGACGCCAGCGGTCCGATGCAGGTCGTATCCGGCCCCATCGGCCGCCAGCGCGTGCATTTCGAGGCGCCGCCAGCAAATCGTCTGGAAGCTGAAACAAAGCGATTTCTGGATTGGCTCAATGACACGACGAACGAGCCGGCGCTGATCAAGGCCGGACTGGGACATTTGTGGTTCGTCACCCTGCACCCATTTGACGACGGCAATGGCCGTATTGCCCGCGCCATCGGCGATTTGCTGTTGGCGCGCGCCGACGGCAGCCCGCAGCGCTTTTACAGCCTGTCGGCGCAGATTCAACGCGAGCGCAAGGCTTATTACGACATCCTGGAACAGACGCAGAAATGCTCAATGGATGTCACAGAGTGGCTGGCCTGGTTCCTGAATAGTCTGCACCGCGCTGTTGATCAGGCACAGCGCACACTCGACGCGGTGCTGGTCAAAACACGGTTCTGGCAGCGCTGGTCCTCGATGTCGCTGAACGAGCGGCAAGTGAAGCTGCTCAACAAATTGCTTGATGGTTTCGAAGGCAAGCTCACCAGCAGCAAGTGGGCCGCCATCGCCAAGTGTTCGCCAGACACTGCCTTGCGCGACATCAACGATCTGCAGACGCGCGGTGTGCTGCGGAAAACCGATGCGGGCGGGCGCAGCACCCGCTATGAGCTGAACACGGAGTGAAGAACCCGGAATTCAGGCAGCCTCCTGGCAGTTCAGCAGCCTCTCGCAGTAACGCGCGATCAGGTCGATTTCCAGATTGACCCGGCTGCCGGGCGCCAAGCTACCGAGCGTGGTGGCTTCGAGTGTATGCGGAATCAGATTGATCGAGAAGTTCGCGCCATCGACCGAATTGGTCGTCAGGCTGACGCCATTGACGGCAATCGATCCCTTGCGCGCGATGTACCTGGCGAGCGCCTCCGGCGCGCGGATTTCCAGCAGACGGTTGTCGCCGACGGAATCGAAACGCAGCACCTCGCCGACGCCATCGACATGCCCGGAGACGAGATGCCCGCCGAGCCGGTCGGCCAGACGAAGCGCCTTTTCCAGATTGACCGGGCCAGGAACATCAAGCCCTATCGTGCAGGACAGGGTTTCGGGGGAAACGTCGACGCAGAAACAATCATCGCGCCTGTCGACGACCGTCAGGCAAACGCCATTGCAGGCGATCGAATCGCCCACGCCAACATCGTCGAGTTCGAGACGGCCGGCATTGATGGTAAGACGCACCGTCGGCGTTCCGTCGTTGCGCGGGGAAAGTTGGGTGATTTGCCCGACGGCGGCAATGATTCCGGAGAACATGGCAGGGATCAGTCAGAGAGTGTCAGAGGGGCGCCATTTTAGCATGCCGGCCCTGCCGAGCTTGCGTTGAAAAGTGTTTCAACGACATGGATGGCCTGCCTGGGAAACGAACAACCAGATCAAGTTCTCCACCCATTCCTTCCACGTAACGGCGCAGAGTGGAAAGCAGCAGGTCACTACGTTTTTCCAGCCGACTAATCGTTTCCTGTCCAACATTCAAGGCTACGGCCAACTCGCTTTGCGTAAGTTTCGACGCCTGACGCAAATCTCTGAGCGTCGCCAGCTCCTGCACGCGTTCGGCAATTTTGGCCTGTCGCGTCGGCGGCAAACTGGAAAGCACATCGTCAAGACTTTTTACCATTTTCTTGCTCCTTCTTCATCTCTGCTAGATGCTCATCGAATCGCGCATCGGCGGTAGCGACGAGTTTTTTGTAAAAGCGCCGCTGGTTCGTCCCGCCTTTGTCGCCACCCGCCAAGAGGATGGAGCGGCGGGTGGGATCGAAAGCAAAAGCGATGCGCCATACGCCGCCTTTCCATCCAAACCGCAACTCCTTCATGTTTGCATACCGGGAGCCTTTCAGGCCATCAACGGTCGGACGCCCGAGTTGCGGCCCATACTCTTGCAGCAAAGAGGCGTGCGCCAACAATTCGTCTTGCAGGGCTTGCGGCAATAACTGCAATTCCGCCTCAAAAGCCTCGTGAAACAGGACTGTCCAGTTCATGTTCTGTATTATACACTAAAAAGCATATGTATTAAAAGGCATATAACTCGCACTATCGAGATAAAATGCTTGTATAACTCAACGAAGAGTCAATATCTTTCACTCCTTAAAAGGGTAAGCAAATTTTTCAAGAAAGAAGTATGAAAAAGGCCACGCGGAATTTGACGCGCTATCGCGTTCTCCACGATCGTGGGGATGAACCGCATCATTTCTAAATGCAATCCTGCCATTTCACCATCTTGTCACGCAGGTTGACGGTTTCGCCGTCAATGATGAAATGCCCGTCCCCGCGTGCGTGAAAAGTCCGTTGTTCCTTGCGTTCCGTGTTACGCCATGCGGCCACTCCTTCGAGCACGAACATTTCATGGTGCTCCGGACGCTCACGCACCACACATTCCACCAAAGCCAGACATTCGGCGATCAGCGGCGCCCCGACTTTCGCCCCCTTGCGGGGTGTGAGTCCAAATTCGGCGAATTTATCGATGTCCGCGCCCGATGTGTTGCCAATGGCGACCGCCGTTTCCAGTAAATCCACGCCAGGAACCGAAAGTACACATTCGCCGGTTTCAATGAGCGCGTTATAACTGTGATTCCAGGGTCCGATCATGCAGCCGATGAGCGGGGTAAAGCCCATTGACATGTGGCAGCTAATGGTCATGATATTGGCTCTGCCGTTCCGCAGGGTACTGACCAGTAATACCGGTCCCGATTCAAAAAAGCAGAAAGCCCGGTTCAGTGGATATTTTTTGAGGGGAAGACGCGATGTCGACATGACCGGTTCTGGATGGGTGTATACGGATAGTATACGTACTTCGCGTGGCGATTCTGTTTGCTTTTTGCTTGTACGACGCTGAATGGATTTGCAGGTTTCCAAATATTGCGATGAGGAGATCTACGTGTTGAGATTATTGCGCAGGCTGTTTGGAAAATCCGGAGCCAATACAAATGAGGATATTCCGGCGTCCCGACGTTTGTCGGAAACTGCTCCCACGTCTTCAGGGAAGGCCATGGAAAGCCGGGAAGATCTCGGGAAAGAAAACGCGGCTTATGCCTCGGAGGCTGGACAGACGCCTGATTCCGCGTTCTTTTGCCGCGAGGCGCTGGTAGGGCGCGACCAGAAAATTGTCGGTTATGAATTCGGTTATCCGCAGGACCTGCAACCCCGCCTCATGGAAAAGCGGGCACGCGTACGCCAGTACTATGACGACTCCTTATTGCAGCATCTGGCCGGATTGGCGCTGGAATCTTTTTTGGGAGATCGCCTCGCGCTGGTCGAAATTTCTCACGCCTCGCTCAATCATCCTTTGCTGCCGGCGCTGTCACACAAGAATATCGCGTTGTTGCTGAATTTCCCGGAAGTCGAGGCGCTTGACGCGCGGATGCTTGCCCAGGAAATGGCGGTGGTGGGTCAGTTACGCAGCCAAGGTGCGCTCATAGGCCTGAAATGGCAATCCGGCTGGCAACAGGCGGAGAATTTCCCATTGCTGCCGTATGTGGATTTCATTCAGATCGACTGGCCGGATTGCGCAGGCGCGAACTCCTCCGCGTTTTTTTCTGAACTCCGGAAGGCTTGCCTGAAATCCGCCACCTCAAGTCCTGAATCAAGTCCTGATGCGCGCAAAGCGATGCCCTTGCGGCTGATTGCCAGCGGTTTGCAAACGTCGGACGATTTCTGGCAGTGTTACCGTCAGGGCGTCGATTTTTTCCGGGGAGCGTTCATCAACAGCCGTGACCGGAAAAAAGTTTCCGAAAGCTCGGTCAATCGGCTGCGCGTTTTGCAGCTTCTGAACAAGTTGCGTCAGGATGCGGACACTACGCATCTGGAAGAGGAACTGAAACAAGACCCGGTGCTCTCTTACCGCTTGCTGACCTATGCCAATTCGCCATTTTTAGGTATGCCTAACAAGATTGCCCGTCTGGGACAGGCCATGACAATCATCGGGCGCAACAATCTGTACCGCTGGCTGGCCTCGATGTTGTTTAACGTTTCCGACCCCGGTTATTACGAATGGGCGCTGACCGAACAGGCCCTGGCGCGCGCGGCGCTGATGGAGCGCTTGGGCCAAAACGTGGCGGGCGTCAAACAGGATGCGCTGTTTCTCACGGGCCTCTTTTCCCTGCTGGATCAACTGATGGAAAAGCCGATGGAAGAGCTGGTGACGCAGATTCAGATTTCCGAAGACATCCAGCTTGCGCTGCTGCGCCGGGAAGGCGTTCTGGCGCAGTTCCTCGCGCTTGCCGAAGCCTGCGAGCGCATGGACCCGGAAATCATCGCGCAAAAAGCCGAGGCGCTGGGCTTTTCCTCGCGCGCGGTCAGCCTGGCCGTTTTCGACGCGCTGGCCTGGGCGCAGGCGATGACCCAGGTGAATGTGGAGAATTGAGCCCGTCTTCTGTGTTCTGTCACGGCAACTCGATGATTTCGACACAAATCGGATCTTCTCCGGTAGCGATCCGGCCCCGCGTTTCCGGGTAGCCCGTCTCGGGATGGATGGCGTGGATCGCCAGATGCCCGGAAAGCTCGCCGGCGACCGCCAGCCAGCGCCCCGAAGGATCGATGGCCATGCCGCGCGGCTGGGTCTCCACCGGATAATGACCGAACAAGGACAATTGTCCGTTCTGCTTATCCACCGAAAAAACCGCCAGGGTGCTCGAACGCCGATCGCTGGCGTAAAGGAAAGCGCCGTTGGGCGTGGCGCGCAGTTCAGCGGCCCACGGCGCGCCGTCAAAACCATGCGGCATCATGCTGACCGATTGCTTCAATTCCAGTGTTCCGGCATCGGCGGCGAAATCAAACAGGTCGATGCTGCCGTCAAGTTCGTTGAGGCAATAAGCGCGTCGGTTGTCGGAAGACAACACCAGATGGCGCGGACCGCTGCCAGGACGGACCTTCTGCAACAGCGGCTCGCTCGACGCGATGCGTCCGTCACGCGCCAGCGGGTATATGCGGATCACATCCGCGCCGAGCGTCGGCGCCAGCAGCCAGCGGCCGGTCGCATCCACCAGCGCCGCGTGCGCGTGCGGCAAATCGGTCTCGACCTGAACCGCCGGCAGCGGGCGCCCGTCCGGATCGAGCGGGAAAACGGCCAGCAGATTGTCGCCGTAAGAAGCCAGAAAAACGTTCCGCTTTGCCGCGTCGCAATTCACAAAAGCCGGCGCTCCGGGCGCGGGAACGCAGCCGAGCACGCTGAGCAGGCCGCTCTCCTGATTGACCGAACAAGTCAGCAGCGCGCTTTCGTTGCGCAGACCAACCAGCAACAGGCGGCCATCCGGACTGGGGCGCAGCGGCGTCGGACTGCCGGGCACAGGCAGACTCTGCCGCAAGGCGACATCGCCGGTGCGCGTATCCAGAAAAAACACATCGATTCTGCGGCTTGCGGCGCACGATACATAAATGAAGGTTTGAGTCATGGCAGTGTCAGATGTCAGGGATCAGGTGTCAGGTGTCAGACTGGTCAAAAACCCGCCGTTCGGTTTTGATACCTGAGACCTGACATCTGATCCCTGATCCCTGACACGGCCATTCCACCGCATCGAGCATATTCTTGACGATTAGCCCGAGCTCGGTATCGCCTTCGATGCTCAGCGCGCGGTTGAAAAACAGCGTGTCGGGATCTTCCTGGCGCGCGGCGATTTGCAGGAAAGCGGAGAGATTGGCGCGAAATATCAGGTCGGGCGCGTCGGGAACGGAAAACAGCGGTCGGAATGAGCCATTGCGGAAGGTAAAAGGGGCACAGGCGCCGACATCGAGCACATCAATCAGAAAACTGCGATTCTCCAGCAAGGCAAGCTCGCTTTCTGGCAACAGCTTCATCCTGACGGCGGCGTTGAAAGCGGTGGTCATTGCCACGGCGTGCGGCCATTGCGGTAGCCGCGCACCGAGTCGGGCGACAAAGGGAGGCAAGGCAAAGCTGGGGATGTTGGGAATATTGGAAATGTTGGGAAAATCAGGAATGGAGGGCGATTTGAAGAATCCGTCGGCCATGATCAGGCTCCTTGCAGTTCATTTAACGCCGTTTGATGGCGCGCGGCAATGCCGGCTTCACCGAACCAGTAACCGTCGACGAATCCCTCAGAGGCCCAGTCCGGGTCGGCCGTGGGCAGATTGTCGCCCCGCCGGGCAGCATCGAAGGCGGTGATGATTTTTGCCGTATGTTGAGGCTGCGGGCTGATGCGCGCGATGTCGATGCCCATCGTCCGCATGTCGGGGATTTCGGCGAGCAGGTTGTAGGTCTGTGCCGACATCGTCTGGATGCCGTTGATGGCCAGGAAGGGCTGCCCTTCGCGCGTTTTCAGCGTAATCGCTTGCGGATGTTCCATGCAGCGGAACTGGCAATCGTCCTTGTTCAGGCCGTAATGGCGGGCGGTGAAGCAGCGTGCGGAAAAAGCGAGCGGCAGCTTGCCGAAGGCGAAGACTTCCGTTTCCACGCCCTCGGGGCGGGTTTTGTGCAGCGTTTCGATGAGCGCGCGCGAGGCTTCGAGCGGCGGCACCCAGCGGCGCATGCCGTAGCGATGGAAAGTCGCCAGGGCCGAGGCGTTGTAGATATTGAGGTGTGGTCCGGCGACAAACGGCCGGCCGGCGGCGACGTTGACCGCGCCCAGATCGTTGGCTTCGAGCGCGCAAGCTTGTGTCGAGGCCGATTTTCCACCCAACTCGTCGGTCAGTTGGCGCAGCGCTTTCAGGTCGCTTTCCGATTCGAGCAGCGCCTGCGCCGAGAAGACGACTTCCTTGCCGGCCTCAGCCAGTTGCCGCGCCAGCGCGATCCAGTCAGTGACGCGCAACTGCTGCCGGCGCGAACAGACGACCTCGCCGACGTAAATGATGTCGAGCGCCGGAATTCGCGCCATCTGCGCGTAGAACTCAAGCACCTTTTCCCTGGGCCAGAAAAAGAGCAGGGGGCCTAACGAGAGTTTCATCGCTTCACCTCCACGGCCGGTTGTAAGCGCCGAGCGTCACCTGCGTACCTTCCGCGACCTTGCTGAGTTCAGCTTGCCAGGCCGGCTTGACCGCGAAGCGTTCCGGCCCTTTGCCGAGTTCGTCGAGCGCGGCGCGCAGGGTGCGCGTTACCTGCGCGACATAGGCGGGACTGCGCTGGCGGCCTTCGACCTTGATCGCCGAGACACCGATGCGGGCGATTTCCGGCAGGAGTTCAAGCACGTTCAGGCTGGTCGGCTCTTCCAGCGCGTAGTAAGTCGAGCCGCCCACCTCGAAACGGCCCTTGCACAAGGTCGGATAACCGGCCGGCTCCTTGTCGCCGTAACGGTCGATCAGAATGCCGTTGAGCCGGGTACTCATCTCTCCGGGCTTTTTTTCCCATTTGACGAACTTGGCCGGCGAACAGGCGCCGACGGTGTTCGGCGATTCGCCGGTGGCGTAGGAAGAAAGCCAGCAGCGCCCCTCGTTCATCACGCACAGGCTGCCGAAAGCGAAGACCTCGATTTCGACCGGGGTGTTGCTGATCACCAGTTCGACCTGCGCCAGGGTCAGCACGCGCGGCAGCACCGCGCGCCGGATGCCGAACTCGCGATGCGCGAAGTTGACCGCCTCGTAGCTGGTCGCCGAGCCTTGCACGGAAAGGTGCAAGCGCAGATCGGGATGACGGTTTTTAGCGTAGTCAAGCAGACCAACGTCGGCGAGGAGGATGGCGTCGACGCCGAGATCGACGCCGCCATCGATGGCGGCATGCCAGTCCGCCTCACGGCCCGGCTGGGGAAAGGTATTGATCGCCAGCAGCACATGTCGGCCGCGGGCATGCGCGTATTCCACCCCCTCGACCATCGCCTTGCGGTCGAAATTCAGGCCGGCGAAATTACGCGCGTTGGTGTCGTTCTTGTAGCCGAAATAAACGGCGTCGGCGCCGTTATCGACAGCCGCCTTCAGAGCAGGCAAACTACCGGCCGGACAGAGCAGTTCGGGAATCTTGTGCTGCGGCATGGCGAATCTCGGAAAACGAAGCAGTAAGTATACCGGTCAAAGCGGCAAGCGGGATTATTCTGTCGAGTAGACCACAGGGGGTATCCATGCTGTCCATGCCGTCTGTTGAAGATGCGGTGCGCTGACGCGGTTCAGCAGCCGCAAGTGATGGCGGAGTATTTTTCAA
>BNUC01000147.1 GCA_025997075.1 Betaproteobacteria bacterium
GAGCCCGTCATTCCGGCTTTCGCCGGAATGACGGGGCGTTTTCCTACACAGGAATAACCATGACACGCTCGAGAATCAGCAGCCCAAAAACCAGCAAGGCCATCAACACGGCGTAACGGAACAAGCGCCAGGAAAAATACAGGTATTTGGAATTCCTGGTTAGCAGATACGCGCCCACGCCGCCTCCGACCAGCAGCAGGGTCAGCATACCCAGCAGGCGGAGAAACCACATGAGGGCGTGATCTCTCAGTACGCCGGCTGCGCCAGCCAGCGGACAACGGATTGCGGCGCGCGCGCGGCGTCCTCGAAGCTGACGAGTTCCCAGGCGTCGGGATGGGCGAGCAGCTCACGCGCCAGCAGATTGTTCAAGGCATGCCCCGATTTGTGCGCGGTAAAAGCCGCCAGCAGGGGATGCTTCAGCAGATAGAGGTCGCCAATCGCGTCGAGGACCTTGTGCTTGACGAATTCGTCGCTGTAACGCAGACCGTCGGCGTTGAGTACGCGGAATTCATCGAGCACCACCGCGTTGTCCAGCCCGCCACCCTGCGCCAGACCGTTTTCGTGCAGCCACTCGACTTCCTGCATGAAGCCGAAGGTACGCGCGCGCGCAATTTCGCGCACATAGGAATTCCCGGCAAAATCGAAGGTGACTTCCTGACCGGTACGTTCGATCGCCGGATGATTGAAGGCAATGGAGAAAGTCAGGCGATAACCATCATAAGGATCAAAACGCGCCCACCGTTCGCCGCCACGATCGGTCTCACGCACTTCAATCCGGCGCTTGACGCGAATAAATTTTTTCGCGGACTGCTGATCTTCAATACCCGCCGACTGGATAAGGAATACGAAAGGCGACGCCGAACCGTCGAGAATCGGCACCTCGGCCGCGTCGAGATCGACATAGGCGTTATCCACACCCAGACCGGCCAGCGCCGACATCAGGTGTTCGATGGTACCGACCTTGACGCCATCGCGTTCGAGACACGAACACATGAGCGTATCGCCAACCATCAAGGCGGATGCCGGTAAATCGACCACCGGATCGAGATCGATGCGCCGGAAGACGATGCCGGTATTCGCCGCCGCCGGTCGCAAGCTCATGTTGACCTTGACGCCCGAGTGCAGGCCGACTCCGGATGCCCGGATCACCGATTTAAGAGTGCGCTGTTTGAGCATGTATTTGAAAAAACAGGGAATCGGTGGATTGTAGCACAAGCCGCCAACTCCCTTTTGCAGAGTTCAGGGATCAGCAGGGCAATCGCATGAATATATTTGTCATGGTAAAGCATGAACAGGCGTTTGCTTTCCCTCTCCCCTTGTGGGAGAGGGTGCCCCGGCAGGGGCGGGTGAGGGGGAGGAGCGGGCGCATACTCCAGCCCTGTTTCGCGCTGAACCGCCACCCCCTCATCCGGCCTTCGGCCACCTTCTCCCCGCAAGCGGGGCGAAGGGACAAGATCGCCATACTCCGCGGGAAGTGTCGTCCTTCATTTCAATGACATTCATGCGATTGCCCTGCAAGGATCAGGAATCAGATTTCAGGTCGTTGATCCCTGACAATCAGTCCGCCTGCTTGCGCAGAAAAGCCGGTATCTCGTAGCGATCGACGCCGCCATGGGTCATGGCTTCGACGCTCGCGTTACGCCCCTTGCGCACTACCGCCGGCACATCAAGATCCTTGGGATCAAAGCTGCCCCCGTTCACAAAGCCGCCGTCGGTACCCGTGGCCTGTACGACGGGCGTGTTGATCACCTCGAACGGCTGACGCTTCGTCTGATGCTGGCCGAGGCCGGTTGCAACGACCGTCACGCGCAAATCGTCTTCGACGCCCTCGGCGTAAACCGCACCAAAAATGATGTAAGCATCGTCGGCGGCGAATTCGCGCACGGTGTTCATGACTTCATGCACTTCCTTGAGCTTCAGACTGCTGTGCGAGGCCGTGATGTTGACCAGCACGCCCCTGGCGCCGGAGAGGTTGACCCCTTCGAGCAAGGGCGAGGCAACGGCCTGCTCGGCGGCGATACGCGCGCGGTCGACGCCTGTGGCAGAGGCCGAACCCATCATGGCCATGCCCGTTTCGCTCATCGCGGTTTTCACGTCTTCGAAATCGACGTTGACCAGCCCAGGGTAGTTGATGATCTCGGCAATACCGCCGACGGCGTTGCTCAGCACGTTGTTGGCGGCATTGAAAGCATCTTCCATCGAGATGTCGTCGCCGAGCACGTCCATCAGGCGATCGTTGAGAACGACGATCAGCGAATCGACGTGTTTCTGCAATTCGGTGATGCCGGCCTCGGCGACCTTGCCACGTTTGCCTTCGAAAGCGAAGGGCTTGGTCACCACGGCGACGGTCAACACGCCCATCTCGCGGGCGATTTCGGCGACGACCGGCGCCGCGCCGGTCCCCGTGCCACCGCCCATGCCGGCGGTGATGAAGACCATGTGCGCGCCTTTTAATGCCGCGGCGATCTGTTCGCGCTCGCTGATCGCCGCATCGCGACCGACTTCGGGCTTGGCGCCGGCGCCAAGCCCCGTCTTGCCCAGACGCAACTTCTTGTGCGCCACGCTGCGCTTCAAGGCTTGCGCATCCGTGTTGGCGGCGATGAATTCGACGCCCATCACGCCTTCGCGAATCATGTGATCCACCGCGTTGCCGCCGGCGCCGCCGACGCCGATCACCTTGATCACGGTCTCAAAATCGTTGATGACGTCTTCTTTCTCGATGATTTCAAACATGGCCATGCCTCTCTCCTCTGCAAAAAACTTGAATAAACCGATTAAAAATTTTTCTCGAACCAGGATTTCATCCGTCCGAAAATCTGTTTCACATCGCGTGTCTCGCGCACCTTCAAACCACGCTTCCTTTGCGTCAGCGCTTCCAGCAACAGACCGTAGGACGTGGCGAAACGCGGCGACTGGATAACATCAGCCATCGCGCCGTTGTACTTGGGAACGCCGAGCCGTACCTGCATGTGGAAAAACTCCTCGCCAAACTCGATCATTCCGCGCATGACCGCGGCCCCTCCGGTCAGGACGATGCCCGAGGTGAGCACTTCCTCGAAACCGGAGCGGCGCAGGTCCGCCTGGATTTTCTCGTACAGTTCCTCGACGCGCGGCTGGATGACGTCGGCCAGCGCGCGGCGCGAGAATTTGCGCGACGGCCGCTCATCAACGCCCGGTACCTCGAACATATCCTCGGGATCGGCGAGATCGGACAGCGCGCAACCGAACTCGCATTTGATGTATTCGGCCTCGCGCGTCGGCGTGCGCAGCATCTTGGCAATATCGTTGGTGATGTAGTCGCCGGCGATCGGGATCACCGAGGTATGGCGAATCGCGCCCTGCGTCCATACCGCCAGATCGGTAGTGCCGCCGCCGA
This sequence comes from Betaproteobacteria bacterium, assembly GCA_025997075.1. Taxonomy (GTDB): domain Bacteria; phylum Pseudomonadota; class Gammaproteobacteria; order Burkholderiales; family Rhodocyclaceae; genus Propionivibrio. The sequence goes on from BNUC01000147.1 coordinate 3,377, forward strand.
TGTCGATCAGGCACACGCCGAGATCCTTTTCGTCTTCCGACAGAACGGCATAGCTCGACGCCAGCGGCTGCAGCACCAGATCATTGGCTTCCAGCCCGCAACGGCGCACGCACTTGACGATGTTCTGCGCCGCCGACACCGCGCCGGTGACGATGTGTACCTTGACTTCAAGGCGGAATCCGCTCATGCCGATCGGTTCGCGGATGCCGTCCTGATCGTCGATGATGAATTCCTGGGTGAGGATGTGCAGGATCTGCTGGTCAGTCGGGATCGGCATCGCGCGCGCCGTCTCGATGACCCGCTCGACATCCATCGGCGTAACTTCCTTGTCCTTGATCTTCACCATGCCGTCGGAATTGAAACTGCGGATATGGCTGCCGGCAATACCCGTATAAACGTCTTTGACTTCACAGTCGGCCATCAGTTCGACTTCCTGGATCGCGCTGGAAATCGTCGCCACCGTGTCCTCGATGTTGACCACGACGCCTTTTTTCAGTCCGTGCGAGTCCTGCGAACCCAGGCCGATGATATTGAGCTGGTCATCCGGGCTGACCTCCGCCACCAGCGCCACGACCTTGGTCGTACCAATATCCAGGCCAACGATGATTTCCTTGTTTTCCCTGCTCATGGTGTCCCTTCGCCTTCACTCTCGGGCGCCGCGGCCACCCGCAGCGCGAACCCATTCGGATACCGCATGTCCACGACCTCCGACCGTCCCTCGCTCACCGCCAGTATCGACGGATAGAACTCGACGAAACGCTCCAGACGTCTCAGACGTTCCGGGCGTTCGCTTGCCGGCGCTTTTACCTGTTCCCGGCCAAGCTCGACGATCATCCCGTCGTCCAGTTTCAGTTGCAGCGCAAGGCGCGGCGAAACAGTGAGCACACGCGGCGCGCGCCCGATCGGTCTCAACAGATCGACGGTTTGCCGGTAGTAACCCAGCATCTCCGATACGAAACGGGTGGGTCCGACAAGAACCGGCAGCGCTTCCGGCGACGGCGCGTTGATGCCGGCCGTGAAAATCTCGCCGTGCGAATTCACCAGTTGCCTGTTTGTCCGGCCCCAGAACGCCACCGGCACGTGTTCTTCGATTCTCACTTCGACGCTTGCCGGCCACTGTCGCCGCATCTCGGCGCGCCGCACCCAGGGCAACTGCTCCAGCGATTCCCTGAGCACCTCCAGATCGATGCTGAAGAAGTTGCCGCGCAGCTTCCCGGACAGCGAGCGCTCGATTTCGGCACGCCGCACTTCGCGCAATTCGTTCGTTATCACTATTTCGCGGATCGGGAAAAGCGGCAAACGCGCCACGCCGATGACCACGGCCACGAGCAAAGCCGCCGCACCCGCCGTGAAGAGCAGGTCCGCGACGTCTTTCATTAATTGTGGCCGATTCCACATCGATCATCCCAAAGTGGCCAGCGACAGCACGCGCACAACCAGTTGTTCATAAGACAAACCGGCGGCCCGGGCGGCCATCGGCACCAACGAATGATCCGTCATGCCCGGCGAGGTGTTGACCTCCAGAAAATAAGCATTTCCCTGTCCGTCCATCAGAAAATCGACTCGCCCCCATCCGCGACATCCCAAGACGCGAAAAGCCTCCAGCGACTGCGCCCTGAGCTCCCGCTCGCGCGCCTCGGGCAAATCGCAGGGGCACAGATAGCGGGTGTCCTCGCGCAGATACTTGGCCTCGTAGTCATAAAAATCCGTGCTTGGCACGATGCGGATGATCGGCAGGGCTTCGTCACCCAGAATGGCGACGGTATATTCACCCTCGACAATGCCGCGCTCGGCGATCACCAGCGAGTCATGCCGGGCGGCTTCTGCATAGGCCTCCCGCAGCCGGCCGGATTCACTGACCTTGATCACCCCGATCGACGAGCCTTCGCATGCCGGCTTGACGAAAAGCGGTAAACCGAGCCGTGCTTCGATCGCGGCGAAATCGCTGTCCTGATCGAGCATCGCGAAGTCCGGCACCGGCAGACCCACGGAGCGCCATAACAGCTTGGTCCGCCATTTGTCCATGCCAACGGCCGAAGCCATCACGCCGCTGCCGGTATAGGGAATGCCCATCAATTCCAGCACGCCCTGAATCGTTCCATCCTCACCGTGGCGGCCATGCAGCATGACAAACACGCGGTCGAACACCGCCAGGTCACCGAGCTTGCGTTCGGCCGGATCGAAGGCGTGCGCATCGACCCCTTGGCGCTGCAAGGCGTCAAGCACGCGCGAACCGCTATGCAGGGAGACTTCGCGCTCGGCTGAATCGCCTCCGAAAAGAACGGCGACTTTTCCAAAATCAGACATGGCCTTGGTTTCCGCATTCCGCCGAATGTGATGACGTAATCTTTTGAGAGAATCCATCCCTTTCCATACGGGCGGAATACGCTTCGCTTTTCCGCCCTGCAACTTGCTTACCCAACCCTTCTCCGCGGGTAATTGTTTTTTTCAAGTTCATACCAGTCTCCCTGGTACACCGCCGATCGATCCGGCGCCCATGGTGATCACCACATCGCCGTCGCGGGCGATGTTCAGAATCGTTTGCGGCATGTCGTCTATTTTTTCGACGAACACCGGATCGACGCGTCCGGCGACACGCAGCGCGTGCGCCAGAGTGCGCCCGTCGGCGGCGACGATCGGCGCCTCGCCGGCGGCATAAACGTCCGCCAGAATCAGCGCATCAACCGTTCCGAGCACGCCGACGAAATCCTCGAAACAATCGCGCGTCCGGGTGTAGCGATGTGGCTGGAAGGCAAGCAACAGCCGCCGACCGGGAAATGCGCCGCGCGCCGCAGCCAGCGTGGCGCGCATTTCCGCCGGATGGTGGCCGTAATCGTCGATCAGCGTGAAGGTCCCACCCGCGGGCGAAGCCACTTCGCCATGACGTTGGAAACGCCGCCCGACGCCGGTGAATTCCGCCAGCGCCTTGACGATGGTGGCGTCGGACACGCCGATTTCACTTGCCACGGCAATCGCCGCCAGCGCGTTCTGCACGTTGTGTACGCCCGGCAGGTTCAGCGTGACCGGGAAACGCGTCACGCTGCCGTTGACGCGCAGACAATCGAAATGCATGCGTCCGTTCTCGGCCCTGACGTTCTCCGCGCGCACGTCGGCCGATTCCTCCAGACCATAGCTGACGATCTGCTTCGACACCCGAGGCATGATCTCGCGCACATGGGGATCGTCGGCGCAGAGCACGGCGACGCCATAAAACGGCAGACGTTGCAGGAAATCGACGAAGGTCTGTTTGAGCCGCTCGAAATCGTGCCCGTAGGTTTCCATGTGGTCGGCATCGATGTTGGTAACGATGGAAATCACCGGCGACAGACACAGAAACGACGCGTCCGACTCGTCGGCCTCGGCCACCAGAAACTCGCCCGAACCGAGCCGGGCATTGGCGCCGGCGGCATTGAGCCGGCCGCCGATGACGAAGGTCGGGTCCAGTCCGCCGGCTGCCAGGATCGAGGCCACCAGACTGGTCGTCGTCGTCTTGCCGTGCGTGCCGGCCACGGCGATGCCGCGCTTCAGGCGCATCAACTCGGAGAGCATCTGGGCGCGCGGCACCAGGGGAATCTTGCGCGCGCGCGCCGCCTGCACTTCGGAATTGTCGTCCTTGACCGCCGTCGATACGACCACGACATCGGCATGGCCGATATTTTCCGCGGCATGGCCGGTAGCCACGCGTATCCCCAGACCGGAAAGTCTGCGAGTCGCGGCATTGTCAGCAAGGTCCGAACCACTGACGCCATAACCCAGATTCGCCAGCACCTCGGCAATGCCGCTCATGCCGGAACCGCCGATACCGACAAAATGGATGTTTTTGATTTTATGTTTCATGACCTGCACATCTCCTCGCAGACGCGCGCCACTTCCGCCGCCGCTTCCGGCCTTGCCAGAGCGCGCGCGCTTTCTGCCATGCGCAGTAATTGCCCGCGCGTGTAGCGGCTGATCGAGGCGACCGATTCCGGAGTCATCTCGGGTTGCGGCAGCAAAACGGCGCCTCCCACGGTCGATAAAAATTTCGCGTTGAAGGTCTGGTGATCGTCCACCGCATGCGGGAAAGGCACCAGGATGCTGGCCACGCCCGCCGCGGCCAGTTCCGCCACGGTCAGCGCGCCCGACCGGCAAAGCACCAGATCGGCCCAGGCGTAAGCGTCGGCCATGTTCTGGATGAAGGCCACGCAACTGGCTTGTACGCCAGAGGCCGCATAGTTGGCTTCAAGCCTCGCCAGATGTTTTTCGCCAGCCTGATGGATGACCATTGGCCGCTGTGCTTCGGGAATCAGGGCCAGCCCCCTGGGTACTGTTTCGTTGATCGCCGCCGCGCCGAGGCTGCCGCCGAGGACCAGCAGACGCAAGGGCGTTGCACTGTCGCGATCCTTGAAACGCTCCGCCGGTTCCGGCAGTCCGGCGATCTCCGGACGCACCGGATTACCCACCCAACTGCTTTTCGGCAGAGAATCCGGGAAACCACAAACGATACGATCAGCGACCTTGGCGAGCACCCGATTGGTCAGACCGGCAATCGAGTTTTGCTCATGAACAACCAGGGGTTTATTGAGCAGCACGGCCATCATGCCACCCGGAAAACTGACGTAGCCACCCATGCCAAGGGCAACGTCGGGCTTGATCCGGCGAATCTCGCGAAAGGCCTGCCAGAAAGCGGAAAGCAGGTTGAGCGGCAACAGCAGCTTGCGCAACAGCCCCTTGCCACGCAGGGCGGCAAAACGAACCCAGGCCATTTCATAACCGCGCGCGGGAACCGTGCGCGCCTCGAAGCTGTCCGGATTGCCCATCCAGACGACTTTCCAGCCACGCCCATGCAGGATGTCGGCGACCGCCAGTCCAGGGAAGACGTGACCGCCGGTGCCGCCGGCCATGACGAGGAGGGTCTTCATAATTTCGCCCCGCGCATGAGTTGCCTGTTTTCCCAGTCAACTCTCAGCAGAATCGCCAGCGCCACGCAGTTGGCGAGGATGCCGGAACCGCCAAAACTCATCAGGGGCAGGGTTAATCCCTTGGTCGGCAACAAGCCCATGTTCACCCCCATGTTGATGAAGCCCTGCACGCCGATCCAGATGCCGATG